>NZ_JBJGZA010000054.1:0-23940 GCF_054050255.1 Geodermatophilus sp. SYSU D00700
CTCGGCGACTGTGTTTGATTGTTTTGGGGGTGACAGGCGGCGGGGGAGGTCCGGGCCCGCACGCCCTCGAGAGCGCCACCCCCCCCAGCGAACCGGGCCGCTCCCCGCCGAGAACACGTGAACTCGACGAGGCGCGAGCGACCCCCCAAACGCCGACAGGGGCGGCCCCGCGAGTGCGGGACCGCCCCTGCCGGGCGTTGCTGGTGCTACGGGATGACCGGACTCAGAAGTCCATGCCGCCCATGCCGCCGTCGCCACCCGGAGCGGCCGCAGCGGCCTTCTCCGGCTTGTCGGCGATGACGGCCTCGGTGGTGAGGAAGAGCGCCGCGATGGAGGCGGCGTTCTGCAGCGCCGAGCGGGTGACCTTGGCCGGGTCGATGATGCCGGCCGAGACCAGGTCCACGTACTCGCCGGTGGCGGCGTTGAGGCCGTGGCCCACCTCGGAGTTGCGGACCTTCTCCGCCACGACGCCGCCCTCGAGGCCGGCGTTGACGGCGATCTGCTTCAGCGGCGCCTCGAGCGCGACGCGCACGATGTTGGCGCCGGTGGCCTCGTCACCCTCGACGTCGAGCTTCTCGAACGCGACGGCGGCGGCCTGCGCCAGGGCGACGCCACCACCGGCGACGATGCCCTCCTCGACGGCGGCCTTGGCGTTGCGCACCGCGTCCTCGATGCGGTGCTTGCGCTCCTTGAGCTCGACCTCGGTCGCGGCGCCGGCCTTGATGACGGCGACGCCACCGGCCAGCTTGGCCAGGCGCTCCTGCAGCTTCTCGCGGTCGTAGTCGGAGTCCGACTTGTCGATCTCGGCGCGGATCTGGTTCACCCGGCCGGCGATCTGGTCGGTGTCACCGGCGCCCTCGACGATCGTCGTCTCGTCCTTGGTGACGACGACCTTGCGGGCGCGGCCGAGCAGGGCGACGTCGGCGGTGTCGAGCTTGAGGCCGACCTCCTCGCTGATGACCTGGCCACCGGTGAGGATGGCGATGTCGGCGAGCATGGCCTTGCGGCGGTCGCCGAAGCCGGGGGCCTTGACGGCGACCGACTTGAACGTGCCGCGGATCTTGTTCACGACCAGGGTCGCGAGGGCCTCGCCCTCGACGTCCTCGGCGATGATGGCCAGCGGCTTGCCCGACTGCATGACCTTCTCCAGCAGCGGGAGCAGGTCCTTGACCGAGCTGATCTTGCTGTTGACGACGAGCACGTACGGGTCGTCGAGGACGGCCTCCATGCGCTCGGCGTCGGTGACGAAGTAGGGCGAGATGTAGCCCTTGTCGAAGCGCATGCCCTCGGTGAGCTCGAGCTCGAGGCCGAAGGTGTTGCTCTCCTCGACGGTGATGACGCCTTCCTTGCCGACCTTGTCCATCGCCTCGGCGATGAGCTCACCGATGGCGGTGTCGGCGGCGGAGATCGACGCGGTGGCGGCGATCTGCTCCTTGGTCTCGACGTCCTTGGCGCTGGAGAGCAGATGCTCGGTGACCGAGGCGACGGCCTTCTCGATGCCCTTCTTCAGGGCCATCGGGTTGGCGCCGGCGGCGACGTTGCGCAGACCCTCGCGGACGAGCGCCTGGGCCAGCACGGTGGCGGTGGTGGTGCCGTCACCCGCGACGTCGTCGGTCTTCTTCGCGACCTCCTTGACCAGCTCGGCGCCGATCTTCTCCCAGGGGTCCTCGAGCTCGATCTCCTTGGCGATGCTCACACCGTCGTTGGTGATGGTGGGAGCGCCCCACTTCTTCTCGAGGACGACGTTGCGGCCCTTGGGGCCGAGCGTCACCTTGACGGCGTCGGCGAGGGTGTTCATGCCCCGCTCGAGGCCGCGGCGCGCCTCTTCCTCGAAGGCGATCATCTTGGCCATGTGGTGATGTCCTCCATGCATGGATCGCTGCACGGCCGGGACCGGCGCCCGCGACGGACGACACCGGCGCCGCGGACACTCCTACGGCCCGCGCTCCGGTGCCTCACCGTTCCGACCTGATTGGCACTCGGCACTGTCGAGTGCCAACCCGAAGTCTGGCACTCGCCCCTGCCGAGTGCAAGAACGGGGGGTGGGCGCCGGCTGTTCCCGGAACAGCGACGGCCCGGTCCCCGCGCGGGGGACCGGGCCGTGGCGCGGTGCCAGGAGTCAGGCGACGCGGACGCCGTCGGCCTGCGGGCCCTTCTCGCCCTGGACGACCTCGAAGGTGACCCGCTGGCCCTCGTCGAGGCTCTTGTAGCCGTCCATCTGGATGGCCGAGTAGTGGACGAAGACGTCCTGGCCGCCGTCGACGGCGATGAAGCCGAAGCCCTTCTCGGCGTTGAACCACTTCACGGTGCCCTGTGCCACGTGTGCTCCCACGGTGCGTGCGTGCGGACGGTTCCCCGTGGTCCGGGGACCGGGGTACAGCTCTTCCGCCCGTCGGACACGTGCGTGGAACTGACGACCGCGCGAGACGGTACAACAGGGACGCCGTCGTGGGGAGATGCCGCACACACGACTCGGGGACGACCGGGCGGGGATGTCACCCGCCGGATCGACGGCCCCGAGCGTACGCCTCAGCCGATGAGGCCCGCCGACCGGACCGACCGCAGCGACGGCTCCACCCGGTGCGTCGGGCCGACCACCGGCGTGAGCGGGTCGAGGGTCTTGAGGCCCTCGCCGGTGTTGAGGACGACGGTCTCCCGCGCCGGGTCCAGCCGGCCGTCCTCGACCAGCTGCCGCAGCACGGCCACGGTCACGCCGCCGGCGGTCTCGGCGAAGACGCCGGTGGTGCGGGCGAGGTCGCGGATGCCCTGGACGATCTGCTCGTCGCCGACCCGGCCGACCGCGCCGCCGGTGCGCCGGATCGCGTCGAGCGCGTAGGGCCCGTCGGCGGGGTTGCCGATGTTCAGTGACTTGGCGATGCCGGTGGGCTTGACCGGCTTGACGACGTCCCAGCCGTTGTCGAAGGCGGTGGCGATCGGGTCGCAACCGGCCGACTGGGCGCCGAACACCCGCCACTCGGTGGCCTCGACGATCCCGGCGGCGGCCAGCTCGCGGAAGGCCTTGTCCACCTTGGTCAGCAGCGAGCCCGAGGCCATCGGGATCACGACCTGGGCCGGGATCCGCCAGCCCAGCTGCTCGGCGATCTCGTAGCCCATCGTCTTGGAGCCCTCGGCGTAGTAGGGCCGCACGTTCTGGTTGACGAAGGCGGTGTCCTCGAACTCGTCGGTCTCGGCGAGCTCGCTGGTCAGCCGGTTGACGTCGTCGTAGGAGCCGTCGACGGCGACCAGCGTCTGCCCGTAGACCGCCGACTGCACGACCTTGCCCGGCTCGAGGTCGGCCGGGATGAAGACGAACGACGGGATGCCCGCGCGGGCGGCGTGCGCGGCCACGGAGTTGGCCAGGTTGCCGGTCGAGGCGGCGGCGATCTTCCGGTAGCCGAGGCCCTGGGCGGCCGTGGCGGCCAGCGACACCACGCGGTCCTTGAACGAGTGCGTGGGGTTGCCCGAGTCGTCCTTGACCCACAGCCCGCCGGTGACGCCGAGCTCGGCGGCGAGCCGGTCGGCGCGCACCAGCGGGGTCAGGCCCGGGTCGAGGGAGACGCGGTCGGCCGGGTCCTGGCCCACCGGCAGCAGCGCGGCGTAGCGCCAGATGTTCTGCGGGCCGGCCTCGATCTGCTCGCGGGTCACCGACCGGAGGGCCTCGGGGTCGTAGTCGACCTCGAGCGGGCCGAAGCACTCGGCACAGGCGTGCTCGGCGATCAGGCCGAAGGTGGCGCCGCAGTTGCGACAGACGAGGCCGCGGGCGGGACTGGGCGGGACCGGGCCACGGGCGTGCACGTCGGCCTGGGCGGATCCGGGAGCGGTCAGGGTCATGCGACGACTACCTCCTCATCTTCCCCGCGGCGGGCCGTCGAGCCGCGCGGGACGGAATTGGCACCTCTCGCCGCTCGCGCGGCGGGTTGCCGGGGCTTCGCCGGGCCGTGTCCCTCTGCCCCTCTGGATGAGTGGAACGCCGGCGACTCTACCCACCCGGCGTCGGCGACCCGGGGTCGGCACGGCGGGCTCGGGCCTCGACACGGCCGCGGGCGCGGGCGCGGGATGCGGGCTCCCGCCCGACCTGCGAGGAGGCCGTGCACACCGGTCGGGCACGCCGCCCCTGGCCGGGGCCGGCCCTCGCGCTCCTCCTCGCCGTGACGGGCTGCGCCGGCGAGGACGCCCGGCCTTCTCCTCCTCCCGCTGCCTCGAACACCGTCTACGCGGTCAGCGCCGCGGGAGCGCTGCCCACGCTGCACGACGGTCCCGCCGTCGAGGTGGTGCTGCGGAGGCGGCCCTCGCGGTGCGACGTCCACGCGCTCGGGGAGAGCCACCGCACCGGGCTGGTGGAGCTGGTGGTCGCCCTCGGGAGGCCGCGCCCCGGCGGGTGGTGGTCACGCCGGACCAGGAGGTCCGCCGCCGGCTGGAGACGTTCGCGGTGGACACCTGCCGGGCGCGTCCGGACCGAGCGGGGCCGCAGGTGAGGATGTGCGCCATGTCCCCGGCCGCAGCGCGCATCGTCTACACCGACCTCGACGGCACCATGGTCGGCCCTCGGGGGTCGTTCTGGCACGACGCCGGCGGGTCGCCCACCGCGGAGCCCGCGGCCGCGCTGCTGGAGCTGCACACCGCCGGGGTCGCGCTGGTGATCGTCAGCGGGCGGACCGCCGACCAGGTCACCGAGGCCGGGCGGATATTCGCCGCCGACGGCGCGATCGCCGAGCTGGGGTCGCTGGTGACCTGGCGGGGCGGGCGCGAGCGCCACCACCTCACCGGCGAGCTGCCCCCCGAGTACGCCGGTCGCACGCCGATGGACGTGATGGCCGAGCTCGGCGTCGTCGAGGCGCTGTGCGCCGCCCACCCCGGCCGGCTGGAGTGGCACGCGCCCTGGCACGTCACGCACGAGGGCGACGCGCTGCTGCGCGGCTACGTCGACCTCCTCGCCGTCGACGCCTGGCTGGCCGAGCGCGGGCTGGGCTGGCTGACCCTCAACGACAACGGCGCCATCCCGGCGTCGGCGCGGCTGAGCCTGGCGCCGGAGGGGCAGCTGGCGCGGGTCTACCACCTCATGCCGCGCGGCATCTCCAAGGGCGCGGCCATCGCCTGGGACCTCGAGCGGCGCGGCCTGGACCCCGCCGACGCCGTCGCCATCGGGGACAGCGCCAGCGACCTGGACATGGCGCCCGCCGTCGGCCGGCTGTGGATCACCGCGAACGGCGCCGAGGTCGAGGGCATGGCCGGGCTGATGGACGCCGTCCCCAACGTGTCGGTGACCGACGGCGCGATGGGCGTCGGCTGGGCCCAGGCGGTCCGGAGCTCGATCAGCTCGTGACGTCGCGGCGGGAGAAGTGGCGGAACGCCAGCGCGGTGAAGACGGCGACGTAGACCAGCGACTGGACCACCCCGCGGAACAGGTCCGAGGAGTCGACCGGCGTCTGCAGCAGGTCGGTCCAGGCGAAGGACTCCGCGGTGGGGAACCAGTCACGGATCGCGCCGAGCTGCTCGACCTGGTCGAGGATCGAGAAGACGATCGTGGTGAACACCGCGCCGCCGACCGCGGCCAGGGGCGCGTCGGTGATCGTGGACAGCCAGAACGCCAGCGCGCCGACCACGAGCAGGTGCACGGACAGGTAGCCGAGCATCCCGGCCAGCCGCAGCAGCCCCTCGCCCTGCGGGAGGCTCACGCCGATCGGCGTGCGGATGTCGTCGAAGCCGAAGGCGATCCCGCCGGCCACCACCGCGACCAGGGCGAGGGTGAGCAGCGCGGCCACCGACAGCACCAGCGCGGCCAGCCACTTCTGCCGGAGCAGCCGCATCCGCGGCACCGGGGTGGCCAGCGTGTAGCGCAGCGACCCCCACTGCGCCTCGCTGGCCACGGTGTCGCCGAAGAACAGCGCGTAGACCACGACGAGGAAGAAGCCGGTGGTCGCGAACAGCACGAACAGCGTGAAGTTGAGCCCGCTGGAGGTGGCGACGTCGACGAGGTTGATCCGGCTGTTCTCCTGCGCGTCCTCGCTGGCGCCCAGCTGCAGCGCGGCGATGAGCACCAGCGGCAGGGCGACCATGAGCGTGAACACGCCCAGGGTGCGCCGCCGCTTGAACTGCCGGCGCAGCTCGACCGACAGCCGCAGCGTGCGCTCGGGCCGGTAGCCGGCGACCGCGCCGGTGGACTGGACGTGCTCGGTCGCGGTCACGACTCCCCCACGAGTGCCAGGAACGCGTCCTCCAGGCGGCGGCGCGGCGTGAACTGGTCGACGGCGACGCCCGAGTCCACCAGCGCCTGCAGCGCGGCGGCGCGGGAGGTCCGCGGCCCCAGCTCGGCGACCAGGCCCTCGTCGGTGCGCTCCACGGTCACGCCGGGCAGCCCGGACAGGACGGCGGCCGCGCGGTCGGCGTCGGCCGGGTCGGTCAGGCCCACGAGCACCGCGCCGCCGGTGCCCACGATCTCCTCGACCGTGCCCTGCGCGATCTTCTGCCCCTTGGCCATGACGACCACGTGGGTGCACGTCTGCTCGATCTCGCTGAGCAGGTGGCTGGAGACGATCACCGTGCGGCCGGTGGCGGCGTAGGAGCGCAGCACCTCGCGCATGGCGTGGATCTGCGGCGGGTCCAGCCCGTTGGTCGGCTCGTCGAGGACCAGCAGGTCGGGCAGGCCCAGCATCGCCTGGGCGATCGCGACGCGCTGCCGCATGCCCTGGCTGTAGCGGCGGACCGGGCGGTCGATGGCGGCGCCGAGGCCGGCGACCTCGATCGCCTCCTCCATGTGCGCGTCCTCGGCCGGCCGGCCGGTGGCCGCCCAGTACAGGGTGAGGTTGTCGCGGCCGGACAGGTGCGGCATCAGCCCGGTGCCCTCGACGAAGGAGCCCAGCCGGGACAGCACCGGCGCGCCCGGCCCGGCGGCGTGGCCGAAGACGCTGATCCGCCCCTGCGTCGGGCGGATCAGGCCCATGAGCATGCGCAGCGACGTCGTCTTGCCCGCGCCGTTGGGGCCGAGCAGGCCGAGCACCTGGCCGCGGCGGACCTCGAAGGACAGGTCGCGGACGGCGACGAAGCCGTCCTTGTAGGCCTTGGTCACGCCCTCGAAGCGCAGCGGCACGTCCTCGCCGTCGGGCTCGACCTCGGAGGTGACCCGCCGGCGCCGCCGGCCCCACAGCACCGCGACCGCCCAGCCGAGCAGGCCGAGGACGACGACGGCGCCGAGCAGCCACCACCAGCGGGAGGTGCCGCCGTCGGCCTGCGCCTCACCAGCCACGGTCGGGACGGCGAGCACGGTGCCGCCGTTGCCGGCGCCGGCCAGGGACACCGAGTAGACGCCCGCCTCGGCCGGCAGCGCGAAGCCCTGGTCGGTGGAGCTGACCACGACCCGCATCGTGTGGCCGGCCTCGAAGCGGTGCACGATCCCGGGCAGCGTGACGGCGACCTCGGTGGGTGCGGCGGGGTCCGCGGACAGGCCGGTCAGCGACAGCGGGGCGACCAGCCCGCCGGGCAGCGTCTGGGCGCCGTCGGGACCGACGTCGTAGAGCTTGGCGAACAGCGTCGCGGTGCCGGTGGGCGAGGCGACGGCCAGCTCGACGGTCGGGGCGCCGACCACTTCCACGGCCTCGTCGAGCGGCTCGGTGGCGAAGGCGGCGAACTGGCCGGGGATCTCCACGGCGGTGCCGCCGAGCGCGGAGGCGAGCGACCCCAGGCCCGGGACGGTGGTGATGGCCGCGGGGGTGCCGCCGGCCGGGGTGACCACCGGCTGGAGCGGGCCGTCGAGGGCGAGCTCGGTGCGCGCGGTGGGCCCGGTCCCCTCCAGGCCGGGGTAGGCGTCGGTGACGACGCTCTGCGTGCCGCCCTGGACGCTGCCGAGCGTGCTGCCCAGGCCGCTGGGCACGGGGAACTCGAAGCCGGCGCCGGGGTCCTCGCCGCGGGCCGGGTCGTCCTCGTCGCGCAGGTGCCAGCCGAACCAGCCGGCGACGAGCTCGCGCAGCTCGGCGGTCTCCCGCTCGGAGGGCTGGGAGTCGTGGCCGCCGGCGTACCAGACGACCTTCACCGGGGTGCCGTTGGCGGCGATCCCGCGGGCGTTGGCGTCGGCCTGACCGAGGCCGAACAGCGAGTCCTCGGTGCCCTGCACCAGCAGGGTGGGTGCGGTGATCCGGTCGAGCACGGCGGCCGGGCTGCTGCGGTCGAGCACCGCGGAGACCTCGGGCGTGAGCGTCCCGGTGGCCGCGGCGGCCTGGTAGGCGGCGCAGATGTCGGCGCGGAACCGGCCGCAGGTCAGCGCCTGCTCCACCGCGGCGGGGTCGACCGTGGACAGGTCGACGGGCAGGTCCTCGAGCGAGGGGACCGCGGCCGGGGCGGCGGCCGCGCCGTCGCCGGTGGCGGCCTCGGTGTCCCCGCCGTCCTCGCCCTCGGCCGCCCCTCCGCCGCCGAGGGCGTCGAGCAGCCCGCCGCCGGGGGCCGACCCCACGCCGAAGAACAGCCCGGACCACAGGCGCTTGTAGACGCCGGTGTCGGGGTCCTGCGGGGTGGCCGCGGGGGTGGCGGCGTCGACCGCGCCGGTCTGGGAGGGGAACAGCGCGGCGGTCAGCGAGTGCCAGGTGATCTGCGGCGCGATGGCGTCGACGCGGTCGTCGTAGGCGGCGCCGAGCAGGGACAGCGCGCCGCCGTAGGAGGCACCGGCGACGCCGACGCGCGGGTCGCCCTCCCCGTCGAGCAGGACGTCGTCGCGCCCGGCGAGCAGGTCGAGCAGCGTGGAGAGGTCGGCGACCTCGTAGCGGGGGTCGTCGAGGCCGATCTGGCCGGTGCTGGCGCCGAAGCCGCGCGCCGAGTAGGTCAGGACGACGAACCCGCGGCCGGCGAGGTCGCGGGCGTCGTCGGCCACCGACTGCTTGCTGCCGCCGAAGCCGTGCGCGAGCACGACCGCGGGCGCCGGCTCGTCGGCGGTGGCCGAGCCGGGCAGGTAGAGCGTGGTGTCGAGCTCGACGGCGTCGGCACCGGAGCCGGAGGGGACGCGGGCCTCCTCGGTGCGCACCTCCTCGGCCGCGGCCGCCGCGGCGGGCAGCGCGCCGAGCAGGGCACCGGTGAGCAACAGGGTGAGCAGGGCGCCGAGCGCCGCACGGGCGCCGGGGCGCGGGCGGGGTGTCACGGGCCCGCGGACGGGACGCACGATGCGGCCAACGGACGGTGTCGCGCCGGTGTTCCGGCGGTGGCGGTGCGGTGTGTCGCGGTCGGGCGTCAGGGCCGCCACTCACCGGTGAGGACGACGACGAGGCCGGGGTCGGCCACGCCGGGGACGTCGAAGAAGCGCTCGGCGGGCCCGCCGACCACGCCGGGGAAGGCCTCCATGAGCTGCAGCGCCGACTGCCGCTGCTGCTCGTCGCCCGCGGTGACGAAGACGGTGGTGACGGCGACGCCGGGGCCGTCGTACTCGCCGACGCCGTTCGGCTGCCAGCCCTGGCCGCTGAAGGCCTCGGCGGCGTCCCCGGCCAGGCCGCCCACGTCCGTGGCGTTGAGCACGGTCACCGGAACACGGACCGGCGTGCTGGGCGCCCCGGCGACCGGGGGCAGCGGCTCCACCGACAGCGGCGGCAGGACGCCGGTGGGCGGGGCGACGGTCGCCGGGGGTGCGGCGGTGGTCTGCGGAGCCGTGCTGGTCGAGCCGGCCTCCTGCGTCGCCGAGGAGGTGAAGCTGTACACGCCGAGCACGACCAGCGCGACCACCACGACGGCGAGCAGCGCCGGCACGGCCCGGCCGCGGCGCGGCGGGGCGTCGTCCTGGGTGGCGGCGCGCAGGGCGGCCCGGGAGACGCCGGCCCGGCGCGCGGCCTTGCGGCGCTCGGACTCCATCGCCTGCCGCTCGGCCTCCCGCGCCTGGCGCTCGGCCCGCATCGCGGCGCGGTTGCCGACCACGCCGGTGGAGTCGCTCGGGGGCCCGGTGGGCGGCCCGGTCTCCGGCTCGGGCGCGCGGTCGCGGACCCGCTCGCGGCGGCCATCCCGGGCGACGTCCCGGTCGGGGATGGCCTCGGTCGACGGCGCCGCGGCGCGGCCCCGGCCGACCTCGCGGTCGGGGATGGCCTCGGTCGACGGCGCCGCGGCCCGGCCCCGGCCGACCTCGCGGTCGGGGATGGCCTCGGTGGCAGGGGCGGCCGCGGCGCCCGTGGGGCGGGTCCAGTCGCGGTAGGGCGTGGCACCGGCGGCGTCCGGGGTCGCGGACGGGCCGGCCGGGCTGGGCCGGGCCGCGGCCGGCGGTGCCGCCGGGGGTGCCTGCGGCGTCCGGCTCCGGGCGGCGGGGCGGGCGGGCTGGTCCCACGGGTCCAGCGGCGCGACGGCCGGCTCGGCGGCGTCGGCGTTCGGGGTCGGGACGGCCTGGAACGGCGCGACCGTGGTGAGCGGCGCCGCCGGCCGGACCGGGGCCGAGGCGACCGGCGGGCTCGCCGCCGGCGGAGCCGCGGGAGGGGCCACGGGCGGCGGCGCGGGCAGCCGCGCGGCGGTCGGCGGGACCAGCGGCGGGGCGGCCGACGGCGCGGGTGCGGGCTGCGCCGCCGCGGGGGGCGGGGCGGCGGCCGGCCGGCGGGTGGGGCGCTCCGCCGGCGCGGACGGCGTCGGAGGCGGGCTCTGCTGCGGGGCGGGCGCCTGGCGGGTGACGCCGTCGACCGGCGGGCGGGCCCACGACGTCGGCAGTTCCGGCTCGGCGGCCCGCGCGGGGACGTCGGGGCGACCCGGCCGGCCGGTCAGCCGGCGGCGCCGCTCGGTCTCGTCGCCGAGCAGGGCGTCGCGGCGGCGCTCGGCGCGGCTGCGCAGCGGCCCGGTGAGGGTCGGGGCGTCGCTCCAGTCGGTGCCGTCGGACGCGTCGGCACCGTCCGGGACGGGATGCCCGGGGGCGGGGTCGGTGCGCCGGCGTCCACCGGC
The DNA here is from genome assembly GCF_054050255.1 of Geodermatophilus sp. SYSU D00700. NCBI lineage: Bacteria > Bacillati > Actinomycetota > Actinomycetes > Geodermatophilales > Geodermatophilaceae > Geodermatophilus > Geodermatophilus sp. SYSU D00700. The sequence goes on from NZ_JBJGZA010000054.1 coordinate 10,885, forward strand.
CACCGGGGCGGACGGCCGGTCCGGTTGGTCACCACCTGACGCCGCGTGCCTGCCCACGGTGACCAAATCTAGATGGCGGACGAGCCCTTGCCCAGGAGCGACGGGGAACGCCGCTGGCGTCGCGCGCTGCGCAGGCGGCGCAGCCGGCGGACCAGCAGCGGGTCGGCCTCGAGTGCCGCAGGCCGGTCGACCAGGGCGTTCAGCACCTGGTAGTACCGGGTCGGCGGGAGGCCGAACTGCTCGCGGATGGCCGTCTCCTTGGCGCCGGGGTGGCGCCACCACTTGCGCTCGAAGGCCAGCATCTCGTGCTCGCGCCGGGTCAGGCCCGCAGGCTGCGCGGGATCCTCACCGGACACCGAGCCCCCCGGCGGGGAGACCGCGGGGTCGGGGTCGGGGGTCATGGTCGGGTCCGTTCGATCGGGGGGAAGCCGTCACCGATGACGGTATGCCCCGTCGCCGACCTTTTCCGCGTGTCGCGCCGCCGGTCTCAGGCCGGGGCGGCGACCTGCTCGGCCGCGGCGCGGCGACCGGCCGCCGCCCGGGCCGAGCGCAGGCTGTCGACGGTGAACACGGCCAGGGCGGCCCACACGATGGCGAAGCCGACCAGCCGGGCGGGCGGCATGGGCTCGTCGAAGACGAAGACCCCGAGCGCCAGCTGCATCAGCGGCGTCACGTACTGCAGCAGCCCGACCGTGGACAGCGGGATCCGCCGGGCGGCCGCGGCGAACAGCAGCAGCGGCACCGCCGTGGCGATGCCCGAGGCGAGGAGCAGGAGCAGGTGGCCGGTGCCGGCCTCCCCCGCCGTCCCCCGGCCGGTGGCGTGCAGCACCCCCAGGAACACGACCGCGGGGAGGAAGGTCACCGCCGTCTCGACGAACAGCCCCGGCGCGGCCTCCACCCGGACCAGCTTCTTGAGCAGGCCGTAGCCGCCGAAGGTGGCCGCCAGCGCCAGCGCGATCCACGGCGGCCGGCCGTAGTCCCAGGTCAGGACGGCGACGGCGACGGCCGCCAGCGCCACCGCCGTCCACTGCAGCGGGCGCAGCCGCTCGGCGAACACGACGACGCCGAGCAGCACGCTGACCAGCGGGTTGACGAAGTAGCCGAGCGAGGTCTCGACCACGTGACCGGAGTTGACGCCGTAGACGAAGACCAGCCAGTTCGCGGCGATGAGCACCGAGGCGCCGGCCAGGACGAGCATGGTGCGCCGGTCGGTGACCGCGGCCCGGACCAGCGACCAGCGGCGCAGCACCGTCAGCAGCAGGGCGACGAACAGCAGCGACCAGACCACCCGGTGCGCGACGATCTCGACGCCGCCGGCGGGCTCGAGCAGCGGGAAGTACAGCGGGAAGCAGCCCCACAGCAGGTAGGCGGACAGGCCCGCCGCCGTCCCCAGCCGCCGCTCGTCCACGGCGGCACGGTACGCCGGGGGACCCTCCGGGCCGGGGCGCGACCCGGGACCCGTGGCTAGCCGGTCTGGATGTACTCGACGAGGTGGGCCCGCTCCTGCTCGAGCTCGTCGAGGCGGGCCTTGACGACGTCGCCGATCGAGACGATGCCCAGCAGCAGGCCGTCCTTGGTCACCGGGACGTGGCGGACCCGGTGGTCGGTCATCGTGCGGGCCAGGTCGTGCACCGAGGCGCTGGGCGGGCAGGTGTGGACGTCGGCGGTCATCAGCGCCGACACCGGGCCGTCGAGCACCGCCGGCCCCGACTCGTGCAGCCCGCGGACGACGTCGCGCTCGGAGACGATGCCGTCGACCGCGCCCCCGCCGGAGGAGACGACGAGCGCGCCGATCCGGTGGCGGACGAGCAGGCTGAGCGCGTCCCGGACGCTGGCGGCCGGGTCGACGGTGACCACGTCGGGACCCTTGTGGCGGAGCAGCTGGGAGATCTGCACGGACGTCCTCCTCACCTGGGGGCGGCGGCAGTGTCCTCCCGGACGGCGCCGGGGGGCAACGGTGCACGGCGCGGGACGGAACCGTCCGCCCGGTGGCCGGACGGGCCTACCGTGGACGCGTGCGCACCACGCGGCACGACGCCCGCCCGGCGTCCCCCTCGGTCCTCCAGTGGCTCCGCTACGCCTTCGGCGGGGGGCTGCCCCGCCGGCTCTCGCCCTGGGTGCTGTCGGACACCACCCGGCCCGGGTGGGTCCGCCGGCACGTGGCCCGCTCGCTGGTCCAGCTCTCGCCGCTCGTCGTGATCTGCCTGGTCGCCGTCCCGATGGCACTGGCCTACCGGGTGACCGCGGCCGCCGGCGGCCTCATGGTCGGGCTGGTGTACTCGCTGGCGTTCATGGTGGAGACCACCGAGCACCGCGTGGCGAAGGCCGGCTACCCCGCCGGCACCGCCGCCCGACTGCGCGAGGAGCGCGCCGAGCGGCGCCGCGACGCCCGGGTCGAGGAGCGCTTCCCCTACCGGGTCGGCGGAGCCGGCAGCTTCGACTGAGCCGACGGGGGGACTCGAACCCCCAACCGCCCGATTACAAGTCGGGTGCGCTACCAGTTGCGCCACGCCGGCGGGACATGGGAACAAGTCCCGGGACGAGTCTAGGGACAACGCAGGGGACAACTCCGCGGCGTCCGCCGGCGATCCGGCTCGGCGGTCCCGCGCACCCGCGGGAACCGGACGCGCGCCGGGTGGGCCCCTACCGGTCGTCCGGCGAGCCCGGATCCGAGTTGACCCGGATGGCGCGGCGCGGACCGCGCACCAGCCATCCGAACACGGCGGGCCAGATCACCCACCACACCACCGCGTCCCAGGGGAACTCCCCCTCGCGCACGGTCATCCAGTACAGGCCGGCCGCGAGGACGCCGATCAGGCCGAGCAGCACGGCGACCCGTCCCGACCGGGAGTGGAGCCGACGGCGTGCCTCGGTCTGCTCGATGAGCTGCCGGGCCCACTGCACGGCGGCCCGGCGCAACCGCTCGTCCTCCAGCCGGCGCCCCCACGTCACCGCGGACTCGACCTGCGCCGCCTCCTGCGGCGTGAGGCCGAACTGGCGCATGGCGTCGCCCCACGGATCGGGATCGGCCCCCGGACGCAGCCGCGACCACACCCGACGGCTGCCGACCCACCAGGCCAGCAACGGCAGCCCCAGCAGGATCGTCACCACGGCGATCACCGCCCCGGTCACCGGCGCGGACTTCCACCGGCCGATGCTGACGGCGTGGCACCGACCGACGACGTCGCCGCCCTCCTGCCGCTGGACCGCTCGCAGCTCGACGCGCTGCGGGAGCACGTCGAGTCGCTGCTGGAGGCCGGGGCCTGCGACCAGACCCGCCGCGCCACCGACGCCTGGGCCACCCGCCACGGCATCGCCCTCGACCGGCTGCACGAGGGCCTCGAGGAGTTCGGCGGGTTCTGCGACTGCGAGGTCGTGATGAACGTCGACCCCGCGGTGGTCTTCCCGGGGGCGGGTCAGGCGGCGCCGGTACCGGCGGAGGGTCCCTCGCTCAGGTAGCCGGCCGGGTCGCTGCGCGGGGACCCCTCGGCCAGCCAGCGCGCGAAGCCGGCGGGATCGCGCCGCTCGAGCTCGTCGAGCGTCTCCTGGCGGCGCCGCACGATCGACTGCCGCGCCGTCGGGTGCAGCTGCCCGGCCAGCGCCGTCGTCGTGCTCAGCCACTCGCGGCCCAGCGCCGCGGTGGTCATCGTCGTCACCGGCGGCAGGAAGGTCACCGTGCCGACGGTCTCCCCCGGCCGGCCACCGCCCGCCGGCCGCGGCACGGCGGCCGGCGTCCCGGCGGTCGACCCCGGAGGCGACGCGAGGGTGGCGTTGCGCCGCGGCGGGCGCCCGGTGTGCGCGAGCCACAGCCCGAGGCCGCCGACGGCCAGGACCGCGCCGGCGATCACGGTGAGCACCGGGCCGCCCAGCGCCGCCGTGCCGGACAGGAAGAGCAGCACCGCCATCGTGGCCGCGCCGACGCGCCAGGCGGCCTCGAGCGGCGAGTGGCGGTCGAGGACGCCCAGGTCGGCACCGGACCCGCCCCCCGACTCGCGGGCCACACCGGCGGCCAGGCAGGCGGTCACGACCGAGGCCAGCCCGATCGCCAGCAGCCCGGGAGGTCGCAGGGCCAGCCCGCCGACGACGGCCACCGCCGTCGCGGTGAGGGCGGCCAGCCCCAGGAGCAGGCGGGCGGGGACTCCGCGGTCGGACACGAGCAGCCTCCTGGAGGACAGGCCGGGCAGGGGGCCCCGTCCGCTCCGCGAGGACCGGCCGGGCTCCCCCTCTACCCCGCGACGGCCCGATCGCACACCGTGCACGGCGTGTCGCGGGTCGGCGGACCGCGCAGGGCAGGATCGCCGCGCGTGGGGACCTCCGTCGTCGAGCTCGGGCCGCGCCTGGCCGTCGTCCTGGTGCTGCTCACCGCCCTGGCGGCGGCCGTCGGCCGGCTGTCCGGGCTCGGCCAGGAGCGGCCGGTCGTGGTCGCCGCCCTGCGGGCCACGGTCCAGCTGGCCGCGGTGTCTGCGGTGGTGCTGCTGGTCGTGGGCTCGCTGTGGCTGTCGGCGGCGTTCGTCCTGCTGATGGTCGTCGTCGCGGCCGGGACCGCCGCCGGGCGGGCCACCGGACTGCCGCTGCGCGCCCCCGGGGCGGCGCGCCGGGTGGCGACGGCGGCGCTGCCGGTGGCCGGCGGCGCGGTGCCGGTCGTGGCGCTCGTCCTGGCCAGCGGGACGGTCCCGCTGCGCGGCGCGGCGGTCGTCCCCGTCGCCGGGATCCTCGTCGGCGGGGCGATGACCGCGACGTCGCTCGCCGGGCGGCGGCTGCGGGAGGAGCTGACCACCCGCCGGGGCGAGGTCGAGGCGGCGCTGGCGCTCGGCCTGCTGCCCCGCGACGCCGTCCTCGAGGTCGGCCGCCCGTCGGCCGCGACCGCCCTGCTCCCGGCGCTCGACCAGACCCGCACCGTGGGCCTGGTCACCCTGCCCGGCGCGTACGTCGGCGTCCTGCTCGGCGGCGGCAGCCCGCTGGCCGCCGGCGCCGCGCAGCTGCTCGTGCTGGTCGGCCTGCTGGCGGTGCAGGTGGCCGCGGTCTGGATCGTCACCGAGCTCGTCGCCCGCGGCCGGGTGCTCACCGGTCTCCCCCGCTGACCGCGCCGCCGGCGCCCAGAGACCTCACAGGCGCTCGGCAGCGCTCCGCCAGACGCCCGGCCGACAGTCGGTCCCGAGGCGGTGGAGCGCCGCCACGCGAGGAGGACCACGACGATGACCGGCACCCCGTACCCGACCCCCCAGCCGCCGCAGCAGCCGCCGCAGCAGCCGCCGGCCGGTGCGGCCCCGGGATGGACCCCGCCGCCCTCCGGCGGCACCTGGTACCCGCCGGCCCACACCGCGCCGCTGCCCCCGCCGACCTCCCCAGGGCCGGCGCCCCGCCGCGCCGGCCGGCTGCGGATCGGCGTCGCGGGCCTGCTGGCCGGCGCGCTGGTCGGCGGCGGGGCGGGCGCCGGCGTGGTCGCCCTGACCACCGACGGCGCCGGCACGGGAGGGACCGCCGCCACGGCCCAGCCGGTGGTGATCGAGGACCCGGAGAACGCCACCGCGGTGACCGCGGCCGCCGCCGCGGCGGCGCCCAGCGTGGTGACCGTGTACGTGTCCAGCGGCTCGGGCTCGGGCAGCGGCTCGGGGGTCGTCCTCTCCGAGGACGGCTACGTGCTGACCAACGACCACGTGGTGAGCCTCGACGGGGGCACCACCGGCGCGGCCGTCCAGGTGCGCACCGCCGACGGCGCGCTCCACGACGCCACCGTCGTCGGGACCGACCCGACCTCCGACCTGGCCGTGCTGCGGCTCGAGGACGCCGACGGGCTGACCCCGGCCACCTTCGCCGACTCCGACGAGGTGCAGGTCGGTGACCTGGCGGTGGCGATCGGCGCCCCGCTGGGCCTGTCCGACACCGTCACCGACGGGATCATCAGTGCGACCGACCGCGCGGTGACCACCGGCTCCACCCAGGACGACGCCACCGTCCTCGACGCGCTGCAGACCGACGCGGCGATCAACCCGGGCAACTCCGGCGGCGCGCTGGTCGACAACTCGGGCGCCGTGATCGGCATCAACACCGCCATCGCCTCGGTCGCGTCGGGCCTGCCCGGCTCGTCCGCACAGAGCGGCAGCATCGGCGTCGGCTTCGCCATCCCGAGCAACGTCGCGCAGCGGATCGCCGAGGAGATCATCGAGACCGGGTCGGCCACCCACGCCGTCCTCGGGGTGCGGGCGCAGACCGCCGCCGACGACACCAACAGCGAGGTCGGCACCGGCGCGCAGCTCGCGGAGGTCGAGGCGGGCAGCGCCGCCGCGGACGCCGGGCTGCAGGCCGGTGACGTGGTGACCGCCGTGGGCGACCGCGTCGTGACGACGTCGGCCGAGCTCACCGCCGCCATCCGCAGCCACGCCCCCGGCGACGACGTCTCGCTCACCGTCGACCGCGGCGGGCGGACGACGACCGTCGAGGTCACGCTCGGCAGCAGTGCCGGCTGACCCGGCGACCCCGACGGGCACCCTCCTGCGCCACCTAGGCTCGGGAGGGTGTCGTCGTCGCGCAGACCGCCGGGCAGCATCCCGCTGACCTCCTCGCTCGACGACCCCGCCCGCGCCGAGGGCCTGCGGCGGATGAAGCGGCTGGCCACCGGGCTGTTCCTGCTGGCCGCGGCGGTCTTCCTCGCCTGCGTGCTGGTCGGTGAGGACGCCGGCCCCTGGGTGGGCTACGTGCGGGCCACCGCCGAGGCCTCGATGGTCGGGGCGCTGGCCGACTGGTTCGCCGTCACCGCGCTGTTCCGGCACCCGCTGGGGATACCGATCCCGCACACGGCGATCATCCCGCGCAAGAAGGACCAGATCGGCGCGAGCCTGGGCACCTTCGTCCAGGAGAACTTCCTGACCCGCGCCGTCGTCGAGGACAAGCTGGCCACCGTCGACGTCCCCGGCCGGCTCGGCGACTTCCTCGCCGCCCCCGGCCGTGCCCAGCGGCTGGCCGGCGACGCCGCCGTCGCGCTCAGCGGGGTGACCGACCTGCTCCGCGACGACGACATCAAGGACGCCGTCGCCGGGCTGGTCGACCGCAGGCTGCACGAGACGCCGGCCGCGCCGGTGCTCGCCCGTGTCCTGGAGCTGGTGGTCGACGGCGACCGGCACCAGGAGGTGCTCTCCGCGGCGCTGCGCTACCTCGGCCGCTTCCTGGAGGAGAACCGGGTCGTGTTCCGCGCCCAGCTCGGCGACGCCTCGCCGGCCTGGGTGCCCGACTGGGTCGACGACCGCGTGTTCGACCGGCTCTTCGCCGCGCTGCAGGGCTTCCTGCACGAGGTCGGCGCCGAGCGGGACCACGAGCTGCGGCGGGTCTACGACGCCCGGCTGCGCGCCTACGTGCACGCACTCCGCACCGACCCCGACACCGCGGCGAGCGTCGAGGCGTTCAAGAAGCAGCTGCTCGATCACCCAGCGGTGCGCACCTGGTCGTCGTCGCTGTGGACCAACGCCAAGACGGCGTTCCTCGCCGCGGCCGCCGACCCCGACTCCGAGCTGCGGGCCCGGGTGACCGGGCTGGTCCTCGACGCCGCCCGGCTGCTGCGGACCGACGAGCGGGTGCGCGAGCGGGTGCAGCGGCAGTCGGTGCGGGTGGCCGGCTACCTGGTCGAGCGGTTCGCCGGCGACGTCGCCGACGTCGTGGGCACCACCGTGGCGCGCTGGGACACCGAGGAGACCAGCCGGCGCATCGAGCTGCAGGTCGGCCGGGACCTGCAGTTCATCCGGATCAACGGCACCGTCGTCGGCGGGCTGGCCGGGCTGGTCATCTACACCGTCGCCCAACTGCTGGGCTGAGGCGCGCGACGATCAGCCTCCCTGATCGTGCGGCGTCCTCCCGCACGTCCCACCGTGAGGGAGGACGCCCGACGATCAGGTCACCTGATCCCGGCGGAGGCGCTACCCCCGCGCGCGGGCGGCGGCGTACAGGGCGATGCCGGCGGCGACGCTGACGTTGAGCGACTCGGTGTCGCGGGCGATGGGGATGCGCAGGACGACGTCGCAGCGCTCGCGCACCAGCCGGGACAGGCCCGTGCCCTCGGCGCCCACCACGAGCGCCACCGGGTCGGCGAAACCGTCGTAGTCGTGCAGGTCCAGCTCGCCGTCACCGGCCAGGCCCACGGTCTGCAGGCCGGCGTCCTGGTAGGCCGCGAGCGCCCGGGCCAGGTTCACCGCGCGTGCCACCGGCAGCCGGGCGGCCGCTCCGGCGCTCGTGCGCCAGGCCGAGGCGGTCATCCCGACCGCGCGCCGCTGCGGCACGACCACGCCGTGCGCGGCGAACGCGGCCGCCGAGCGCACCACGGCTCCCAGGTTGCGCGGGTCGGTGACGCCGTCCATGGCCACCACCAGCGGGGGGCGGCCGGAGTCGCGGGCGAGCTCGAGCAGGTCGTCGGGGTGCGCGTAGTCGTAGGGCGGGACCTGCAGGCCGATGCCCTGGTGCAGCGCACCGCCCGACATCCGGTCGAACTCGGCCCGGCCGACCTCGAGCAGCGGCAGGCCGCGGTCGGCGGCCAGCTGCACGGCCTCGGCGACCCGCTCGTCGGTGCGCGTGCTGTCGCCGGTGACGACGTACAGCGCGGTCGCCGGGATCTCCGCGCGCAGCGCCTCGACCACCGGGTTGCGCCCGAGCAGCAGCTCGGGGGCCTCCTCGGCGCGCTGGCGGCCGCGGTCGCGCTCGGCCCGCCGGCGGGCGTCGGCCTGCGCCCTGCGCTGCGCGGGGTGGCCCTTGCGCATCTCGGCCGGCGGGGTGGCCCCCCGGCCGGCCAGGGCCCGGCGGTTCTTGCCCCCCGTCCCGGCCGTGGCGGTCTTCTTGCCCGCACCGCTCGTGCGGCCGCGGCGCTGGCTGTTGCCGGCCATCAGCGGGTCAGCTCCCATCGGGGTCCCTGCGGGGTGTCCTCGACCTGCACGCCGAGGGCGGTGAGCTGGTCGCGGAGGGCGTCGGCCGCGGCGTAGTCCTTGCGGGCGCGGGCGGCCTGCCGCTGCTCGAGCGCGAGCCGCACCAGGCCGTCGGTGACCCCGGCGAGCCGGCCGTCGCTGCTGCCCTCGGCCCAGCGCGGGTCGAGCGGGTCCAGGCCGAGGACCTGCAGCATGCCGCGGACGGCACCCAGCGCGGCGGCCGCGGCGGCGTCGTCACCCTCGGCCAGGGCGGTGTTGCCCTGCCGGACGGTCTCGTGCAGGACGGCGACCGCGGCCGGGGTGCCCAGGTCGTCGTCCATGGCCGCCCGGAAGTCCTCGGGCAGGGAGGTCCCGCCGTCCGCCCCGACCCGCTCGGCGGCCCGGTGCACGAAGGACTCGACCCGCCGGAAGGCGGCGCCGGCCTCGGCCAGCGCGGCGTCGGTGAACTCGATCGTCGACCGGTAGTGCGGGGCGACCAGGTAGTAGCGCAGCTCGATCGGCCGGACCCGGCGGACGACCTCGTCGACCAGCGCGGTGTTGCCCAGCGACTTGCTCATCTTCTCGCCGCCGAGGGTGACCCAGCCGTTGTGCACCCAGTACCGGGCGAAGCCGTGGCCGGCCGCGTGCGACTGCGCCTGCTCGTTCTCGTGGTGCGGGAAGCGCAGGTCCAGACCGCCGCCGTGGACGTCGAAGTCCGGCCCGAGGAATCGTTCGGCCATGGCCGAGCACTCCAGGTGCCAGCCGGGCCGGCCGCGGCCCCACGGTGTCGCCCAGCCGGCGGTGTCGGGCTCGCTGGGCTTGTGCGCCTTCCAGAGCGCGAAGTCGCGCGGGTCGCGCTTGCGCTCGTCGGTGGCGCTGTCGGCCGCTGGCTCCATCTCCTCCGGCTTCTGCCGGGTCAGCGCGCCGTAGCCGGGGAAGGAGCGCACGTCGAAGTAGACGTCGCCGTCGACGGCGTAGGCGTGGCCGCGCTCGATCAGCCGCGCGATGAACTCGACCATGTCGGGGATGTGCCCGGTGGCCCGCGGCTCGTAGGTGGGCGGTCGCACGCGCAGCGCCTCGTACGCGCGGGTGCTGGCCAGCTCGTTCTCGTAGGCCCAGGCCCACCAGGGGACGCCGTGCTCGGCGGCCCGGGTGAGGATCTTGTCGTCGATGTCGGTGATGTTGCGGACCAGCGTGACGTCGACGCCGTGGCCCCGCTCGAGCCAGTTGCGCAGCAGGTCGAAGACCAGGCCGGCGCGCACGTGCCCCAGGTGCGGCCGGCCCTGCACGGTGAGGCCGCAGACGTACATGGAGGCCTGTCCGGCACGCAGGGGCGTGAAGTCGCGGACCGCGCGGGCGGCCGTGTCGTACAGGCGGAGGCTCACCGCGCGGAGTCTACGGAGCCCGGCGCGCCGGTCTCCCGGACCACCAGCGCCGTGGCGACCGCCGCCCGGCCCTCGCCCCGGCCGACCAGCCCGAGCCCGTCGGTGGTGGTGGCCGTGACGCTCACCGGGGCACCCAGCGCCGCCGACAGGGCCGCCTCGGCCTCCGCCCGGCGCGGTCCGAGCTTCGGGGTGGGCGCCACCAGCTGCACGACGGCGTTGCCGACCCGCCAGCCGACGGCGGCCAGCGTGGCCCGGACGTGCTCGAGGACGGCGACGCCGCGGGCGCCGGCCCACCGGGGGTCGTCGGTGCCCAGCAGGCCGCCGATGTCGCCGAGCCCGGCCGCCGACAGCACGGCGTCGGTGAGGGCGTGGGCGACGACGTCGCCGTCGGAGTGCCCGGCGCAGCCGTCGGCACCGGGCCAGGACAGCCCGGCCAGCCAGCACTCGCGGCCGGCCTCGACCGGGTGCACGTCGACGCCGAGGCCGACCCGGGGCAGCGCGTCGCTCACCGGGCCACCTGGAGCTCGGCCAGGTGCAGGTCGTGCGGCACGGTGACCTTGGCGGCGCGCTCGTCGCCGTCGACCGTGCCGACCGGGATGCCGGCGGCGCGGACCACGGCGGCGTCGTCGGTGAGCTCGACGCCCTCGGGCAGCGCGGCGTAGGCGGCCACCAGCGTCGCCCGGTCGAAGCCCTGCGGCGTCTGCACCCGCCGCAGCGGGGCGCGGGGGACGGCGGAGGTGACCACGCCGGCCTCGTCGACGACCACGGTGGTGTCCACGACCGGCAGCACCGGGACGACGGCCGGGGCGCCGGCGGCGAGGGCGGCCAGCACCCGCGCGACCACCTCGGGCGGGGTGAGCGGGCGGGCCGCGTCGTGCACGAGGACGGCGTCGGCGTGCGGGCCCGCGACGGCCAGGCCGGCGCGCACCGAGGCGGTGCGGGTGGCCCCGCCGTCGACGAGCTGCACGGCGCCGGGCAGGACGGCGGCGAAGGCCGCCCGGTCGGCGGCCGGCACGGCGACGAGGACCTCGTCGACGCCACCGGCCAGCAGGACCTCCACCGCCCAGGCGACGAGCGGGCGTCCGGCCAGCGGCACCAGCGCCTTGGGTCGGTCGGCCCCCAGACGCGAACCACTCCCGGCCGCTGCGACGATGCCGACAGCGGACACGGGAGTGGTCGGGTGGAGCGGGTGCGCGGAGGTGGGAGTCAGTCGGCCCGGCTCAGCTCGCCAGGACCTCGTCGAGGAGGACCTCGGCCTTGTCCTCGTTGGTGCCCTCGGCGAGCGCCAGCTCGCTCACCAGGATCTGACGGGCCTTGGACAGCATCCGCTTCTCGCCGGCGGAGAGGCCACGGTCCTTGTCGCGGCGCCACAGGTCGCGGACGACCTCGGCCACCTTGTTGACGTCGCCGGAGGCCAGCTTCTCGAGGTTGGCCTTGTAGCGGCGCGACCAGTTGGTCGGCTCCTCGGTGTGCGGGGCCCGCAGGACCTCGAACACGCGGTTGAGCCCGTCCTGACCGACGACGTCGCGGACGCCGACGATCTCTGCGTTGTCGGCCGGCACGCGCACGGTCAGGTCGCCCTGGGCGACCTTCAGCACGAGGTAGGCCTTCTCTTCACCCTTGATGACCCGCGTCTCGATCGCCTCGATCAGAGCGGCACCGTGGTGCGGGTAGACGACGGTCTCGCCGACAGTGAAGCCCATGTGTGTGTGACCCCTTTCGCTGTACCCAGGTTAGCACGGCACACTGACCCCCGGAACGGCCTGATGGCGGATAAGCGCAGGTCAGCGGCCTGATGAAGTCCAGGAGAGGGGTTGACACGGGCGTGGTGGGTGTGCGTGCGCGGCCCGCCCGGGCGGCCTCGGTGGGCGCCCTGGTGCGCGCGACGCACGCCCCGCCGGCGGCCGCGGTGACCGTCGTCGCGACCCTGCTCGCGGTCGCCGCCGGGCTGTCCCCGGGCCGCGCCGCGCTCGTGGGAGCGGCCGTCCTCGCAGGTCAGGCGTCCATCGGGTGGAGCAACGACTGGCTCGACGCCGACCGCGACCGCGTCGTCGCGCGCGCGGACAAGCCGGTGGTGCAGGGGGCGGTCGACCCCGGCGTGCTGCGCGTCGCGGCCCTCGCGGCGGCCGCGGTGGCCGTCGTCCTGTCGCTCGCGCTGGGCTGGGTGCCCGGTCTCCTGCTCCTGCTGCTGGTGGCCAGCGGTTGGGCCTACAACGCGGGTCTCAAGCGCACGGTGATGTCGGGACTGCCCTACGTCACCGGCTTCGGTGCCCTGCCGGCCGGTGTGGTGGCGGCCGCGCCCGGTTCGCCCGCCGCGCCGTGGTGGCTGCCGGCGGCGGGGGCGGCCCTGGGGGCCGCGGCGCACCTGGCCAACGTGGCACCCGACATCGAGGAGGACCTCGCCACCGGGGTGCGGGGGCTGCCGCACCGCCTCGGCGCGCGGCTGTCGGCGGTCCTCGGCGCCCTCCTCCTCGGCGGGGCCTCGCTGGTGCTCGTCCTGGGCCCGCCCGGGCCGCCGGCGTGGTGGGGCTGGGCCGGGCTGGTGCTGGCGGTGCCGGCGGTCGCCGTCGCCGCGCTGGCGGGGACGCACCGCCTCCGCCGGCTGGCCTTCCCGGCGGTGCTGCTGCTGACCGTCCTCGACGTGGTGCTCCTGCTGCTCGGCGGGGGGGGGGGGGGGGGGGGGGGGGGGGGGGCCGGGCGGGGGGGGGGGGGGGGGGGGGGGGGGGGGGGGGGGGGGGGGGGGGGGGGGGGGGGGGGGGGGGGGGGGGGGGGGGGGGGGGGGGGGGTGG
>NZ_JBJGZA010000055.1:0-23814 GCF_054050255.1 Geodermatophilus sp. SYSU D00700
CAGCACCCCCACCACACCCCCCCACCCCCCCCCCCCCCCCCCCCCCCCCCCCCCCCCCCCCCCCCCCCCCCCCCCCCCCCCCCCCCCGCGCGCCCCCCCCCCCCCCCCCCCCCCCCCCCCCCCCCCCGGGACGGGTGCGCCCCTGGGGGCGCGCAGGTGCGCTCGGGTCAGGACGAGCCCTGGCCCGAGGCGGTGGAGCCGCCGGGACGGCCCGGGTCGGTGGCCGGCGGGGCGACCGGCAGGCCGTGCTGCGGGCCGGGCTGGCCGTAGGAGGGGCCGTGGGGCCCCGGCTGGCCGTACTGCGGAGCCGGCTGGCCGTGGGGCTGGGTCGGCTGCGACTGGTCCCAGGGCTGCCCCGGCCGGCCGTGCTGCGGGCCGTGGGCGCCGGGGCCGGCCGACGGCCCGGGAGACGCCGACCGCCCGTGGTCGGGGGCCTGCTGGTTCGCCCACTGCGCCGCACCGGCGAGACCGCCGGTCAGGGCCGGCTCGTTCCTCAGCTCGGGCAGGAGCCGGAGGACGGCGAACGCGGTGACGGCCGCGCTGACGAGGAGCGCGAGCAGGCCGACGAGGCTGAACTCCCACGAGAAGGTCTGGATCCAGGCGATCAGCGTGAGCAGGAGCGCCAGGCCCGTCAGCCCCACGGTGACCCAGCTGCGCGGGAAGCCCAGGCGCAGGTCGGTGAACGCCGGCAGGACCGCCCAGACGGTCGCGGCGAGGAGGAGGACGAAGGCGAACGGGACCAGCCCGCTGAACGAGAACCCGTTCACGTCGTAGTCGTCGCCGAAGTAGTACCCGTCGAGGTCCACCCACGGCAGGATCGCGAGGACGAGGTAGGCCAGCGTCCCGGCCGCGATGGCGTGGTCGGCGACCTTCAGGCGCTTGAGGTCGAACCCGGCCCCGGCCGGACGCGGCGCCGGACCCTGGTGCGCCCCGAACGGCGGCTGGCCGTGGGGCGGCGGCGGGCCCTGCGGGGCGCCGTAGGGCGGCTGCCCGTACGGCGGGGCCTGCCCGTAGGACGGCGGCTGGCCGTAGGGCGGCGGCTGGCTGAAGGGCGGCTGCCCGTACGGCGCGGGCTGCCCGTACGGCAGGGCCGGAGGACCCGGCTGCGGCTGGCCGTAGGGGGCCTGCTGTCCGTACGCGGGCTGGCCGTACGGCGGGTGGTCCTGGGGTGTGCCGTACGGCGGGGGCTGCTGCCCGTACCCCGGCTGACCGCCCGGCCCCGGCTGCCCGGGCTCCCCGGGCTGCTGGGGCGGCTGGCTGGACGTCATCGCTCGGCTCTCCTCGGCACGTCGGTACGGCGTCGCGGATGCTCTCCCCCGTGCTCTCCAGCCTGCAACCTCGCCACGCGCCGCCCGGTCCCCGGGGGTGAGATCGTGACCGCGTCGCAACCGGCGCGGCCACCGTCGGACGGCCGGCGTTCAGGCGGGCGCGGCGATCGCCTCCACCTCGACCAGCTGGCCGGGGTAGCCGAGCACGGCCACGCCGAGCAGCGTGCTGGGCGGGTCGTGGTCGCCGAACGCTCCGCGGACGACGTCCCAGGCGGCGACCAGGTCCTCCCGGCGGGTCGTGGCCACGTAGACGGTCGTGCGGACGACGTCGCCGAGGTCGGCTCCGGCCGCCCGCAGCGCCGCGCGCAGGTTGGCCATCACCTGCTCGGCCTGCCCCGCGACGTCGCCCGCCGCCACGGTGGCGCCGTCGGCGTCCAGCGGGCAGGCACCGGCGGTGAGCACCAGCGTGCCGCCCGGCACGACGGCCGCGTAGGCGTACGGGGCGCCCGCCAGGTCCGGCGTGCGGACCAGGCGGGCGCCCCCCGGCTGGCTCACGCCGACCGGGAGCCGACGATCTCCCGCATCAGGCGGGCGGTCTCCGACGGCGTCTTGCCGACCCTGACCCCGGCGGCCTCGAGGGCCTCCTTCTTGGCCTGGGCGGTGCCGGCCGAGCCGGACACGATCGCGCCGGCGTGGCCCATCGTCTTGCCCTCGGGAGCGGTGAACCCGGCGACGTAGCCGACCACGGGCTTGGTGACGTTGGCCTTGATGAAGTCCGCGGCGCGCTCCTCGGCGTCGCCGCCGATCTCGCCGATCATCACGATCGCCTCGGTCTCCGGGTCGTCCTGGAAGGCGTGCAGGCAGTCGATGTGCGTGGTGCCGATGACCGGGTCGCCGCCGATGCCGACGCAGGTGGAGAACCCGATGTCACGCAGTTCGTACATCATCTGGTAGGTCAGCGTGCCCGACTTGCTGACCAGGCCGATCCGGCCCTGCTTGGTGATGTTGGCCGGGATGATGCCGGCATTCGACCGTCCGGGGCTGATCAGGCCGGGGCAGTTCGGGCCGATGATGCGGGTCGAGCCGCCCTGGGCGTGCGCCCAGAAGGACGTCGAGTCGTGCACCGGGATGCCCTCGGTGATGACCACGGCGAGCCCGATCTGGGCGTCGACGGCCTCGATGACGGCGGCCTTCGCGCCGGCAGGAGGGACGAAGACGACGGTGACGTCGGCGCCGGTCTCCTTGACCGCCTCGGCGACGCTGCCGAACACCGGCACGCTCGCGCCGTCGAAGTCGACGCTCTGGCCGGCCTTCTTCGGGTTGACGCCGCCGACGATCGCGGTGCCGGAGGCGAGCATGCGCTGGGTGTGCTTGCGCCCCTCCGAGCCGGTCATGCCCTGGACGATGACCTTGCTGTTCTCGTTGAGGAAGATCGACATCTCTGCAGTCCTTGTCTGGGGCCGGATCAGGCGGCGAGCTCGGCGGCCCGGCGCGCGGCGCCGTCCATCGTGTCCACCAGGGTGACCAGCGGGTGGTTGGCCTCGGCGAGGATCCGCCGGCCCTCCTCGACGTTGTTGCCGTCGAGCCGGACGACGAGCGGCTTGGTCGCCTCGTCACCGAGCAGCTCGAGGGCGTGCACGATGCCGTTGGCCACCGCGTCGCACGCGGTGATGCCCCCGAAGACGTTGACGAAGACGCTCTTCACGGCCGGGTCGGACAGGATGATGTGCAGCCCGTTGGCCATGACCTCGGCCGAGGCGCCGCCACCGATGTCGAGGAAGTTGGCCGGCTTGACGCCGCCGAACTCCTCGCCGGCGTAGGCGACGACGTCGAGGGTGCTCATGACCAGCCCGGCACCGTTGCCGATGATGCCGACCTCGCCCTCGAGCTTGACGTAGTTGAGGTCCTTCTCCTTGGCCGCGGCCTCGAGCGGGTCGGCCGCGGCGGTGTCCTCGAGGGCCTCGTGCTCCGCGTGCCGGAAGCGGGCGTTCTCGTCGAGGCTCACCTTCGCGTCGAGCGCGAGGACGAGGCCGTCGGGGGCCTTGGCCAGCGGGTTGACCTCGACCAGGGTGGCGTCCTCCGTGCTGAAGACCTCCCACAGCTGGACGGCGATGGCGATCACCTGGTCGCGCACCTCGGGGGCGAACCCGGCGGCGTCGACGATCTCGGCGGCCTTGGCGGCGTCCACGCCGACCGTGGCGTCGACCGGGATGCGGGCCAGGGCCTCGGGGCGCTCGACGGCGAGCTGCTCGATCTCCATGCCGCCCTCGACGCTGGCCATCGCCAGGAAGGTGCGGTTGGCGCGGTCGAGGAGGTAGGAGAAGTAGTACTCCTCGGCGATGTCGCTGGCCTGGGCCACCATCACGCGGTGGGTGACGTGCCCCTTGATGTCCAGACCGAGGATGTCCTGGGCGCGGGCCCGGGCCTCGTCGGCGTCGTCGGCGAGCTTGACGCCGCCGGCCTTGCCGCGGCCGCCGGTCTTCACCTGCGCCTTGACGACGACGCGGGTACCGATCTCCCGCGCGATCGCCTCGGCCTGGTCGGGTGTCTCGGCCACGCCGCCGGGCAGCACGGGCACGCCGTGCGCGGCCAGCAGGTCACGCGCCTGGTACTCGAAGAGATCCACGGACAGGCACCGTAGACCCCGCGCCGGAGGCCTGCCGCACCGGCGGTGGAGGCGGTGGGACGGGTCACAGGCGGGGCCGTCGGGCGGCTCCCGGGACCGGTGTCGGTGCCCCCGACGACGCCGCTGGTCAGGGGGTGCCGGTGCGGCGCAGCGCCGCGACCACGTCGCCGGGCGGGGTGCCGTCGGGGAAGCGCAGCACGCCGACGGGCAGCCCGTCCGCGTCCCCGAGGACGAAGGCGGTGACGTCGTCGGCGCCCGCAGCGGCCAGCCGGTCGAGCAGCGCAGCCGGGAGTCCGGGCGGGGGGCCGGCGACCCCGACGGCGTCGGCGTCCTCCTGGACGACGGTCGCGGCCAGCCGGTCGGCCGCCGTCGCCCCGGTGAGCACCACCTCCGCGCCGGCGTCGCGCAGGGCGCGCGCCAGGGCGAGCGCCCGCGGGTCGTCGGAGCCGCCGGGCCCCGCGACGACGACCCGCAGCCGCTCGCCGTCGGTCACGCGGCGCGGCCCCGGCGCAGCCGCCAGGCCAGGACGGTGAGCAGCGCGTAGGCCAGGCCGGCGGCCAGCAGCCCGGCGCCGGGGACGGTCCACTCCAGCTCGTCGGACGCGGCGGCGTCGCGCAGGCCCGACAGGCCCGCGGCGAGCACGGTCGCGGCGACGGCCAGGAACCCGCCGACGGCGCCGAGTCGCGGCCGCAGTGACGGCGCCAGCACCGATCCCAGGACGACGGCGCCGGCGAGCAGCAGGCCCCCGAGCAGGGCCAGGCCCGGTCGCTCGAGCAGCGCCTGCGGCCCCTGCTGCTCGACGACGACCTCCAGGCCCGTGGCCGGGTCGTCGACGAGGCGGTCGGGGACGTCGGCGGCCGGCAGGGCCAGGCAGAGGACGGTGAGGACGCCGAGCACCACGGCCGCGCCGGCCAGCCCCGGCCGGGCGGGGTCGAGGGAGCCGCGGTCCTCCATGACCGTGCGACCCCAGGTCGCGGCGGCGCAGGCACCGGCGAGCACGGTCAGGCCGAGCGCCGCGAGCGCCAGCCACCAGCCCGGGCCGGCGTCCACGGAGCTGGTCAGCACCCGCTCGCCGGCGAGCACCTCGATGCCGGGCCGCACCGTGGACGAGCTGCCCCGGTACACCTCGATGAACAGCGCACCGAGCGCCAGCGCGCCGCCGACGCCGGCGTAGGCCAGCCCCAGCCGCGGCACCCGGCCGGCGGCCAGCCCCGTGCCGACGGCGACCGAGGTGACCGGGACGACCAGGCCGGCCAGCACCCCGCCGATCCCGCCGCCGAGGGTCAGGTCGCGGCCGCCGACGACCAGGTAGGTGGGGAACAGCGCGGCCAGACCGGCGAGGCCGGCGAGCACCAGGAGGACGCCGGCGACCCGGGCGGCGGGCGGGACGTCCCCGACGACGAGACCGTCGCCGGGGACGGCGGGCCCGGAGACCGCGGCACGGCTCGCGGCGGCCGGGACGCGGCGGTCGGCGGCGCCGCGGCCGCCCGCGCCGCGCCGGTCGGGCCGGGCCGCGGAGGCGGGGCGCCGGTCGCTCCCCGCCACGGCAGCGGAGCGCCGGGCGGTCACGCCGCGCGCCCGGTCGTCACGGGTGGTGCGCTCCGGGCCGGCCACGGGTCCCCCTTCGTCGTCGAGCAGTGTGGAGGGCGTCTTCGTCGAGATGTGTCACAGATCGGCCTCGATCTCGTCGAGACGCGGGATCCGGTCGTGTGACCGCTGCCACACGGGGGCATTAC
This sequence comes from Geodermatophilus sp. SYSU D00700, assembly GCF_054050255.1. Classification (NCBI taxonomy): domain Bacteria; kingdom Bacillati; phylum Actinomycetota; class Actinomycetes; order Geodermatophilales; family Geodermatophilaceae; genus Geodermatophilus; species Geodermatophilus sp. SYSU D00700. Next base: position 5,631 of record NZ_JBJGZA010000055.1, read on the forward strand.
CGTCCTGTGAACGGAGCACAGCGGTGTGCTCCGGCCGCCGACGGGACCCCGACCCGTTCCGGGCCGACGAACGGGAAGGGCACGTCCATGCACTCGACCGCCGGCCCGGGGTCTCGTCCAGAGTCGCACACCCCCGAGGCCCTCCCCGGGACGCCACGGGACGTGCTGCGGGCCCTCGCGACACCGACGACGGTCGCCGGCGGACTGACCGAACTGGCGTGGGTCGGCGCGCACGTGCTCATGTACCCGCTCGGCACGTGGACCGAGGTGCTGCGGCCCGACGAGCGCTGCCGCCCCGGCGAGCAGCCCCCCGCCGTCCGGGCGCTGTTCGCCGCCGATCCCCTGGCCGCACGCATCCCCGTCCTCCTCGTCCACGGCCTGGTCGACAACCGCTCGGTGTTCGCGCTCATGCGCCGCGGCCTGCGCCGCCGGGGCTTCGCGCAGGTGTGCACCTGGAACTACAGCCCGCTGCTCGGTGACGTCGCGCAGGGCGCCCGCGACCTCGGCGAGCACGTCGAGCGGATCTGCGCGCAGACGGGGCACGAGCGCGTGCACGTCGTCGGCCACAGCCTCGGCGGGCTCATCGCCCGGCACTACGTGCAGCTGCAGGCCGGCGGTCGCCGGGTCGAGTCGCTGGTGACGCTGGGCACGCCGCACGGCGGCTCCGTGCTCGCCCACCTGCTGCCCACGCCGATGGTCCGCCAGCTGCGGCCGGGGTCGGCGGTGCTGCAGGAGCTCGCCGCACCGGCCCCGGACTGGGACACCCGGATGACCGCCGTCTACAGCGACCTCGACCAGCTGGTCATCCCCACCCGCAACGGCCGGTGCGACCACCCCGACCTGCGGGCGCGCAACGTGCTCGTCCGCGGCCTGGGGCACATGTCGCTGCCCTTCCACCGCGGCGTCGTCGACGAGGTGGCGGCCACGCTCGCCGGGTTGCGCACGGCGGCACCCGAGTCGCCGGCGGCGGCCGCCGTCGCCTGAGCCCGCCCGGCCGGTCACGGTCCGGAGACATGACGACACGCGACGTGGCTTCCCCGGCAACGACCTGACGGAACGTTACGGTCCGATCACGGTGCCGGTACACACCGGCGGGCGCCTCCCGGGCGCCTCCACCGCCGTCGCTCCTCCGACGGGCCGCCGCACCCCGCGGTCCCCGGGAGCGTGGACGAAGGGGAACTGGGTGACCGCGCTCGTGGACTCCGCGGCCGGCCGTGCGTCGGCCGAGCCGGAGGCGACCGGTCGCATCCCCGGCCTCCGCCCGGTGGCCCCGGTGCCCCCCGCCGCCGTCCTGCCCGCCCGGACCACCCGGCGCGCCGCCGCGGCTCCGGCCGCCCCGGCGGCCGACGTCGCGACCGACGCCGTCCCCGCCCCCGCGGACACCGGGACCCGTCCCGCCGCCCGCCGCTCCGTGCGCCGCCCGCCCGGCCGGCGCGGCGCGCTGTGGCTGGCCGCGCTGGTGGCCGGCGCGCTCGTCGCCGCCGTCCCGGGGTTCACCGGCAGCCCGGCCGGCTCCGGCACGGCCACCGCCGCCGACTACGGGCTCGGCGCCGCCGACATCGGCTTCACCGGGGACATCGACGACGCCGGCGTCCGGCTCGGCATCACCCAGGCCGAGGCCGCCGTCCGGCTCTCCGAGCTCGCCGCCTCGCGCGCGGCCCGCGAGCCGGAGACGGTGCTGCCGGCGACGGGCCGGATGACCACCTGCTTCTGCATGCGCTGGGGCTCCATGCACTACGGCATCGACCTGGCCAACGCCCTCGGGACGCCGATCTACTCGGCCACCGACGGCGTGGTCCTGCGCGCGGGCCGCGCCTCCGGCTACGGCAACGCCGTCTACATCCAGGACCCCGAGGGCAACGTGCACGTCTACGGGCACATGCGCTACTACGACGTCCGGGCCGGCGACATCGTGCACGCGGGCGACCAGATCGCGAAGATCGGCAACGAGGGCCAGTCGACCGGCCCCCACCTGCACTACCAGATCCACCGCGGTGGCATCAGCGGCCGGCCGATCGACCCCGAGGAGTTCCTGGCCGAGCGCGGCGTCACGATCTGACCCGCAGTGCGCGCGCTCCTCGTGGGGGGGGGGGGGGGGGGGGGGGGGGGGGGGGCGGGGGCGGGCGCCCCCCCCCCCCCCCGCCCCACGCAACCCCCCCCCGCGGGGGGCCGCGGCGGGGCGGCCCCCCCCACCCCCCCCCCCCCCAACCCCACGAGGAAGACCCGCAGAGGCCCGCGCTACAGCTTGACGAGGGGGGCGTAGCGCAGCACGAGCCGCTTGGTGCCGCCCGAGCCGAAGTCGACCGTGGCCTGCGCCTTGTCGCCGACGCCGTTGACCTCGACCACGGTGCCCAGCCCGAAGGCGTCGTGGCTGACCCGGTCGCCCACCTCGACGGAGATGACCGCCCGGTTGCCCCGGCCGCCGCGCAGCCCGCCGGTGGACAGCCCGGTGGCCGCCACCCGCTGCTGGGCCGACCCGGTGCTCGGCGCCGGCAGCGGGTCGGTGCGCGCCCAGTGCACGGCGTCGGCCGGCAGCTCGTCGAGGAACCGCGACGGCGGGTTGTAGGCCGGCTGCCCCCAGCTGGTGCGCACCGTGGCGCGGGAGAGGAACAGCCGCTGCCGGGCGCGGGTGATGCCCACGTAGGCCAGCCGCCGCTCCTCCTCCAGCTCCTTCGGGTCGCCGAGCGCGCGCAGGTGCGGGAAGACGCCGTCCTCGAGCCCGGTCAGGAAGACCACGGGGAACTCCAGCCCCTTGGCCGTGTGCAGCGTCATCAGCGTGACGACGCCGGCCTCGTCGCCGGAGACGGGGATCTGGTCGGCGTCGGCGACCAGCGACACCTGCTCGAGGAAGTCGGTGACCGTGCCGCCGGGGTTGGCCGCCTCGAACTCCGCGGCCACCGAGATGAGCTCGTTGAGGTTGTCGACGCGGCCCTCGTCCTGCGGGTCGGTGCTCGCCTCCAGCTCGGCGAGGTAGCCGGTGCGGTCGAGGATGCTCTCCAGCAGCGCCGCGGGGCCCGAGCCGGTCTCGACCAGCTGCTCGAACTCCTCCAGCAGCGCGACGAAGTCCTGCAGCGCCTTGAGCGAGCGCGGCGCGAGCGTGGTGATCTCCGGGCAGCGGCGCAGCGCCGTGGGGAAGGCGATCCGCTCCCGGTCGGCGAACTGCTCGATGCAGGACTCGGCCTTGTCGCCGATGCCGCGCTTGGGGGTGTTGATCACCCGGCGGAGGCTGACGACGTCGGCCGGGTTGGCGACCACCCGGAGGTAGGCCAGCGCGTCGCGGACCTCCTTGCGCTCGTAGAAGCGCACCCCACCGACGACCTTGTAGGGCATGCCGACGCGGATGAACACCTCCTCGAACACCCGGGAGGCGTTGTTGGTCCGGTAGAAGACGGCGATGTCGGCGGGCCGGGCCTTGCCGGCGTCGACCAGCGCGTCGATCTGCTCGGCCACCCACGCGGCCTCGTCGTGCTCGTTCTCCGCGACGTAGCCCTCGATCAGCTCGCCGTCGCCGGCGTCGGTCCACAGGTTCTTGGCGCGGCGGCCGGTGTTCTTCGCGATGACGGTGTTGGCCGCCTTGAGGATCCGCTGGGTCGAGCGGTAGTTCTGCTCCAGCAGGATCGTCGTGGCCTGCGGGTAGTCGCGCTCGAACTCGTCGATGTTGCGGATCGTCGCGCCGCGGAAGGCGTAGATCGACTGGTCGGCGTCGCCGACGACGCACAGCTCGGCCGGCGGAACCGGCCCCTCACCGGTGCCCACCAGCTCGCGGACCAGCACGTACTGCGCGTGGTTGGTGTCCTGGTACTCGTCGACCAGTACGTGCCGGAAGCGACGGCGGTAGTGCTCGGCGACGTCGGGGAAGGCCTGCAGCAGGTTGACCGTCGTCATGATCAGGTCGTCGAAGTCCAGCGCGTGCGCCTCGCGCAGCCGCCGCTGGTAGAGCGTGTAGGCCTCCTTGAGCACCTTCTCCGGCGCCGTCTGGGGGCTGAACGACTCCTCGTCGACCAGCTCGTTCTTCAGGTTCGACACCTGGGCGGCGAGACTGCGGCCGGGGTAGCGCTTGGCGTCGAGGTCGAGGTCGCGGGCGACCATCGTCATCAGCCGCACGGAGTCGCCCTGGTCGTAGATCGTGAACGACGACTTCAGGCCCAGCTTGGCGGCCTCGGCGCGCAGGACGCGCACGCACATGGAGTGGAACGTCGACACCCACATGGCGCGGGCGCGCGGCCCCACCAGCTGCGCCACCCGCTCCTTCATCTCGCCGGCGGCCTTGTTGGTGAAGGTGATCGCCAGGACCTCGCCGGGCTGCACCCCGCGGGCACCCAGCAGGTAGGCGATGCGGTGGGTGAGCACGCGGGTCTTGCCCGAGCCGGCGCCGGCGACGATGAGCAGCGGACCGCCCTCGTGGACGACGGCCTGACGCTGGGGGCCGTTGAGCCCGGCCAGCATGCGGTCCAGTTCCCGGCCGGCCGAGCCGGGAGCGGAACGCTGGAGCGCGGCGGTTCCGGGGAGGGCCTGCTGCACGCTGCTCATAGACACACCACTGTAGTTCGGACGGGCGACGGTCCCGTCCGCCGTGGCGGTCGCCCGTGGCGCTGTGGCACACTCCCGACGTGCTGCTCGCCACCTCCAGCTTTTACTACGGGCACCGGGTTCCGGTGTCCGTCGCCGCCGGCTGAGCAGCCGCCGCAACGAACGCCCCGGGCCCGAGGAGCCCGGGGCGTTTCTCGTTCTCGGGGTCCGACGGCAGACACCGCCCCGCCAGGAGACCGAGATGAGCGCCACCCGCACCCCCGCCGACGCCGACGGCCGCATCGCCGAGCTGCGTGGCGAGATCGACGCCTGCGACGCCGAGCTGATCCGGCTCGTGCAGCACCGGCTGGCCGTGTCCCAGGAGATCGGTGAGCTGCGCCGCGCCACCGGCGGCACCCGGCTGTCCCTGTCCCGCGAGAAGCAGGTGCTCTCCCGCTTCCAGGACGCCCTCGGCCCCGACGGCGCGGCGCTCGGGATGCTGCTGCTGCGCCAGGGCCGCGGCCGGCTGTGAGGGACCCGATCAGGGCCGCTGGTCGGCGGACGGGAAGTCGGCGTGCCGGTGGACCAGCCACCAGTCGCCCTCGATCCGCCGGTACACGTGCGTCACCCGGATCGTCATGTCCCGCGGTTCCCCGCCGTCGACGCGGACGGTCCCCTGCTCGGAGCCGACCGTGTAGGCGAGGTCCCCGCTGACGTCGACCACGTCGTAGCGCGGCACGAGCCGGCCGTCGCTGAAGCGGCTGCCCACCCAGTCCACGGTCTTGGTGACGGCGTGGTGGCCCCTCTCGATCGGCCCCCAGGCGCCGAACAGCGTCACGTCGGGCGAGTCCGCCCAGCAGGCCGCGTAGGGACCGGGGTTGCCGGCGCCCATCGCGGCGAGGCCGTCCGCGACCCGGTCCAGTGCCCGGGACAGTGCAGGGTCCACGTCTGCTCCTCCCCCGACGGGCCGGCGCGGCCCGTCGTGCACCCGCCCCCGTGGACCGCCAGGGTCCGCGCGACCCGGGCCCGGCGGAACCCCGGACCGCGTGTCACACCGCGGACGGCTGCGTCGTCTCCATGACGACCCCCGACGGAGAGGACGCCGCCATGACCGAGACCGGCACCGCCCGCATCCCGCTCGACCCGCCGCGCACCCTGGTCACGCGCGCCGTCGACTGGTACTCGCGCCGCAGGTTCGGCGCGACGCTCACCCCCGCGGCCGCGATGGGACACCACCCGCGGCTGCTGGTCACCCAGCTCCGCCACGAGCAGGCCCTGTCCCGGTGGGACCGGCTCGACCCCACCCTCAAGGCGCTCGCCGTCATGTCGGCGGCGGTGACCGTCGGCTGCTCCTGGTGCGTCGACTTCGGCTGGTGGGTGACCAGCCAGGAGGGCGTGGACCCGGCCAAGCTGCGCGCCGTCCCGACCTGGCGCGACGACGACGGGGTGCTCACCGACCTCGAGCGGCGGGTGGTGCAGTACGCCGAGGCCATGAGCACCACGCCGATGGGCGTCACCGACGAGATGGTCGCCGCGCTGCGCCGCGACCTCGACGACGCCGCCCTGGTCGAGCTGACGACGATGGTCGCCGTGGAGAACAGCCGGTCCCGCACCAACAGCGCCCTCGGCCTGCACAGCCAGGGGTTCCGGGACCGCTGCGAGATCCCGGCCCGCGCATGACCGACCCGCTGCCGGCCTTCGCCGCGCACCGGCGGCTGCTGTTCACCGTCGCCTACCAGATGCTGGGCAGCGTCGCCGACGCCGAGGACGTCGTCCAGGACGCCTGGCTGCGCTGGTCTGCCGCCGGGCGGGACGACGTCGGCGACCCGCGCGCCTACCTCGTGCGGGTGGTGACCCGGCTGGCGCTGGACCGGCTGGACTCCGCCCGCGCGCGCCGGGAGACCTACGTCGGCCCGTGGCTGCCCGAGCCGCTCCTCACCCGGCAGGCCGGTGACCCGGCCGACGAGGCGGTGCTGGGCGAGGAGGTGTCGCTGGCCCTGCTCGTCGTCCTGGAGAGCCTGTCCCCGGCCGAGCGGGCCGTGTTCGTGCTGCGCGAGGCGTTCGGGATGCCGGCCGGTGAGGTGGCCGCCGTGCTCGGCCGCTCCGAGGCCGCCGTCCGGCAGCTCGGGCGCCGCGCCCGGGAGCACGTGGCCGCCCGACGACCCCGGTTCGACGCCGACCGGCAGGCGCACCGCGAGGTCACCGAGCGCTTCCTGGCCGCGTGCCTCGGCGGCGACGTCGACGCGCTGCTGGCCGCGCTGGCCCCCGGCGCGGTGCTGGTCACCGACGGCGGCGGCCGGACGAGGGCGGCGCTGCGGCCGATCGCGGGAGCGGACAAGGTGGCCCGGTTCCTCACCGCCGTCATCCCCGGAGGGGCGTCGCTGCCCGGCCTGCGGCTGGACGTCGCCGAGGTCAACGGCCGGCCCGGGGTGGCGGCGTGGACCGACGCCGGGCCGTACGTCGCGGTGTCGCTGGTCGTGACCGACGGGCTGGTCCAGCAGGTCCTCGTGGTGCTCAACCCGGACAAGCTGGCGGGTCTGGTGAGGTGATGGAACGGCCCTCCTGCAGGGGCCCGCCGCGAGCGGGCGAGTGGCGGGGGGCAGGAGGGTCCTTCACTAGGCTCCGCCGGGTGACCGCGCCCCCGCCTCCGGAGCCCGCCGCGCACGTCGAGCGCGTCCTGTGCGTGCTCGCCCACCCCGACGACGTCGACTTCGGCAGCGCCGGGACGGTCGCCACCTGGACCGCCGCCGGCACCGAGGTCACCTACTGCATCGTCACCGACGGCGACGCCGGCGGGTTCGACGAGACGCCGCGCGACCGGATGGGCCCGCTGCGCCAGGAGGAGCAGCGCGCCGCCGCGGCCGCCGTGGGCGTCACCGACGTCCGGTTCCTCGGCTACCCCGACGGCCGGCTGGAGCTGACCCTCGACCTGCGCCGCGACATCTCCCGGGTCATCCGCCAGGTCCGCCCGCAGCGGGTGCTGACCAGCTCGCCGGAGCGGTTCTGGGAGCGGATCGGCGCCAGCCACCCCGACCACATGACGGTGGGCGAGTCGACGCTGCGCGCGGTGTACCCCGACGCCCGCAACCCGTTCGCCTTCCCCGAGCTGCTCGCCGAGGAGGGGCTCGAGGCGTGGACGGTGTCGGAGGTGTGGCTCGGCGCCAGCCCGCGGGCCGACCACGCCGTCGACGTCACCGACGTCGTCGAGCTGAAGTTCGCGGCGCTCAAGAGCCACGTGTCGCAGGTCAGCCACGTCGAGGACCTCGAGGGTTTCCTCACCGGCTGGATGACCCAGACCGCCCGCCGCTTCGGCCTCCCCGAGGGCCGCCTCGCCGAGGCGTTCCACGTCGTCCACACGGCGTGAGGGAACGGCGGGTCAGAGCAACCGGTTGGTGGCCGCCCAGCGGGTGAGCTCGTTGCGGTTGGACAGCTGCAGCTTGCGCAGCACGTTCGACGCGTGCGACTCCACCGTCTTCACCGAGATGAACAGGCGCGAGCCGATCTCGCGGTAGGTGTAGCCGCGGGCCAGCAGCTGCATGACCTCGCGCTCGCGGGCACTGAGCAGGTCGAGCCCGGGGTCGGTGGCGGGGTCCTCCGGCTGCGGGGCCGACGGCGAGGTCGCGGCGAAGGCGTCCAGGACGAAGCCGGCCAGCCGCGGGCTGAAGACGACGTCGCCCTCGGCCACCCGCTGCACCGCGGCGCGCAGCTCGGGGCCGGAGATGGTCTTCGTGACGTACCCGCGGGCGCCGGCCCGGATGACCGCGATGACGTCCTCGGCGGCGTCGGACACCGACAGCGCCAGCCACCGCACCTCCGGCAACTCGGCCCGCAGCGCCTCGAGCACCGCGCGCCCCCCGCCGCCGGGCAGGTGGACGTCGAGCAGCACGACGTCGGGGACGGCGGCCCGGATGCCGGCGATCGCGGCGTCGGCGTCGGCGGCCTCCCCGACGACGGTGACCGCGTCGCCGAGCTCGTGGCGCACCCCGGCGCGGACCATCGCGTGGTCGTCGACCAGGTAGACGGTGGGGACGCTCACGCCGCGGCCTCGCGCGGCAGCACGAGCTCGACCTCGGTGCCCTCGCCGGGCGCGGAGCGGACCGTGGCCGTGCCGCCGAGCCGGATCACCCGGCCGGTCACCGAGTCGCGCAGCCCGCGCCGGTCGGCGGGCACCGTGGCCGGGTCGAAGCCGGCACCGCGGTCGCGGACGAACACCGACACCTGCTCCTGCGTCACCTCGGTGTAGAGGTCGGCCGAGGCGACGCCGGCGTGCTTGGCCGCGTTGAGCAGCGCCTCGCGGGTCGCCGCGCCCAGCGCAGCCAGGGCGTCGTCGACCGGGGCGTCGCCGACGACGACCGGGTCGACGGTGAGCGCGTGGTCACCCTCGACCTCGGCGACCATGTCCGACACCAGACCCGCCCAGGTGCCGCCGGCCGCGACCGCGGGCTCGTAGAGCCAGCTGCGCAGCTCGCGCTCCTGGCTGCGGGCCAGCCGGGCGACGGCCTGCTGGTCGCCGGCGTTGCGCTGGATGAGCGCGAGGGTCTGCAGCACCGAGTCGTGCAGGTGCGCGGCGACGGCGGCCCGCTCCTCGGAGCGGATCCGGGCGGTGCGCTCCTCCTCGCGGGAGTCCAGCAGCCGGCGCCAGAACGGCGCGGTGGCCAGCACGACGCCCACGAGGATGACCAGCGTCGCGACGAAACCGTTGCGGGCGGCGGCGAGCTGGCCGGTGGTGGCCAGCAGGAGCAGGAGGCCGAGCGCGGCGAGGGTCGCGCCGCCGGCCAGCACCCAGCGGACGCCGGGCCGGGCGAGGGTGCGGTCGGTGTCGAGCTGCCGCCAGATGACGGCGAGACCGCCGCCGACCAGCAGCAGCGGGGCGATGAGCTCGCTGTTGCCCCAGGTGGCGAGGTTGGTGACCAGCACCAGCGCGCCGAGGCCGAGCAGCACCATCCCGATGGTCTGCCGGCGGCTGGGCTCCGCGGCCGCGTCCGGGCCCACCTCGCCCAGCGGCATGAAGAACCACAGCACCGGATAGACCACCAGGCCGACGCCGGTCACCGCGAGCGCGACGAACAGCGCCCGGACGAGCAGCGGGTCGGCGCGCAGGTGCGCCGCCGTCCCCGCCGCCACGCCGGCCAGCATCCGGCCCGAGCGGGGCCGGACCAGCGGGGGCCGCTGGGGCGGCGCGGGCACGGCGGGGGGCGCGCCGGGGCTCGGCGCCGGCGGGGCGGCCGTGGCGGTCGCACCGGCCGTCAGCCCGCCCGCGGGGGTCGGCACGGTCCTGGTCACGGTGGAATCGTCGCACCGCGCGGCCACCTCCCGGTACCGGGAAGACCCCGGACGGGCAGGACCAGGGTCGGATGGGGGCCTTCCCCGATGCCGCGCGGGCTCCCGGCTCGGCACGCTCTGTGCCATGACCGCTCCCTTCCCTCCCGAGGCACCCCTCGTCGACCCACCCCCGCCCCGGCCGGCCCTCCGGCGGAGCCGCACCGACAAGGTCGCCGGCGGCGTCGCCGGCGGACTGGCCGAGTACAGCGGCGTGGACCCGCTGCTGTGGCGGGTCGGGTTCGTCGCCCTCACCCTCGCCGGCGGTACCGGCATCGCCGTCTACCTGCTGCTGTGGCTGCTCATGCCGGCCGGCCCCCGCCGCGCCGCCGACGGGACGCCCGCCGGGCCACCGGGGCCCCGCTCCCCCGTCGCCGGGATCACCGTGGCCGGGCTGCTGATCGTCGTCGGGCTGATGGTGCTCGTCACCCGCTACACCGGCCTCGACCTCGGCCCCCGCGGGTTCCTCGCCGGGACGCTGCTGGTGGTGGGGCTGGGACTGGTCGCCTCCGCGTTCGCCCGGGGCCGGGCGCCGCGCGGCGGGCTGATCGCCCTCGGCTCGGTGCTCACGCTGGCGCTGCTGTTCACCTCGTCGGTGTCGGCCTGGAGCGACGGCCGGGGCGGCGTCGGCAACCGCGAGTACGACCCCGAGTCGGTCGAGGCCATCCGGGACGTCTACCAGCTCGGTGCCGGCGACATGGAGCTCGACCTCGCCCGGGTCGACGCCGACGACCTCGACGGGCAGGAGGTCCGCGTCGAGCACGGCGTCGGTGACCTCGAGATCACGGTTCCCGAGGACGCCGACGTCCGGATCGTCCTGGAGCAGGGCATCGGCGAGGCGGACCTGTTCGGGGAGACCGCCGACGACGGCGGCTACTTCCGCGCGGAGGACGGCGACGGCGACCCCGAGCTCGTCCTCACCATCGACCACGGGGTCGGCGACCTGGAGGTGTCCCGTGCCTGACTACAGCGAGTTCCCCACCACCCCGACCGCCTGGCAGGAGCGCGCGCTCGCCGACGCCTGGCAGCACACGCCGGCCCTCGCGGTCCCCGAGCCGCCGCGCAGGCGCCGTCCCGACCTGGTGGCCCTGGTGCCCGGCGTCGCCTTCGTCGTCCTGGCGCTGGTCTTCCTCGCCGGGGTGACCGTGCCGCTCGGCTTCCTCGCCGACGGCGGCCTGCTGTGGCTGCTGCTGGTGGGCGGCGGCGTGGCCCTGCTGGTGAGCGAGCTGCGGAAGGCGCGCCGCAGGCGCTGACACGGACGGGGGCGGACGGGACGAGGGCCCGGGGAGCGTTCGGCTCCCCGGGCCCTCGTCCGTCACTCCCACTCGATGGTGCCCGGCGGCTTGCTCGTGACGTCGAGGACGACCCGGTTGACCTCGGGCACCTCGTTCGTGATGCGCGTGGAGATCCGCGCCAGCAGGTCGTAGGGCAGCCGGGTCCAGTCGGCGGTCATCGCGTCCTCGCTGGACACCGGGCGCAGCACGACCGGGTGGCCGTAGGTGCGCCCGTCGCCCTGGACACCGACCGAGCGGACGTCGGCCAGCAGCACCACGGGGCACTGCCAGATCTCGCGGTCCAGGCCGGCGGCGGTGAGCTCGGCGCGCACGATCGCGTCGGCCCTCCGCAGGACGTCGAGCCGCTCCCGGGTCACCTCGCCGACGATGCGGATGCCCAGGCCCGGGCCGGGGAACGGCTGGCGCCACACCATGGCCTCGGGCAGGCCGAGCTCGGCGCCGACGGCACGGACCTCGTCCTTGAACAGCGTCCGCAGCGGCTCGACCAGGGTGAACTGGAGGTCCTCGGGCAGCCCGCCGACGTTGTGGTGGCTCTTGATGTTCGCCGTCCCGGTGCCACCGCCGGACTCGACGACGTCGGGGTACAGCGTCCCCTGCACGAGGAAGTCCACGCTCTCCCCGTGCTGCTCCGCGTCACCGACGACGTCGAGGGCGGCCTGCTCGAAGACCCGGATGAACTCCCGGCCGATGGTCTTGCGCTTCTCCTCGGGGTCGCTGGTGCCGGCGAGTGCGGCGAGGAACTGCTCGCGGGCGTCGACGACCCGCAGGTCCACCCCGGTCGCGGCCACGAAGTCGCGCTCGATCTGCTCGGTCTCGCCCTCGCGCATCAGCCCGTGGTCGACGTACACGCAGGTGAGCCGGTCGCCGATGGCCCGCTGGACGAGCGCCGCGGCGACCGCGGAGTCGACACCGCCCGACAGCGCGCACAGCGCCCGGCCCTCGCCGACCTGCTCGCGGATCCGCTCGACCTGCTCCTCGACGACGTTCGCCGTCGTCCAGGTCGGCTCGAGGCCGGCGATGTCGAACAGGAAGTGCTCGAGCACCGTCTGCCCGTGCGCGGTGTGCCGCACCTCGGGGTGGAACTGGACGCCGGCCAGCCGCCGGTCGACGTCCTCGAAGGCGGCCACCGGCGCGCCGGTGGAGGTGGCGGTGACGGTGAAGCCCGGTGGCGGGGTGCTGACGGCGTCGCCGTGGCTCATCCACACCGGCTGCTCGACCGGCAGGTCGCCGAACAGTCGGCCGCCGGTGGTGACCGTCAGCGGCGTGCGGCCGTACTCCCGGTCGCCGGTGTGCGCGACGGTCCCGCCGAGGGACTGCGCCATCGCCTGGAACCCGTAGCAGATGCCGAACGCCGGGACCCCGCCCTCGAACAGCGCGGGGTCGACCTGCGGCGCACCCTCGGCGTACACGCTGGAGGGCCCGCCCGAGAGCACGATCGCCGCGGGCTCCCGCTCCAGGATCTCCTTGACGGGGACCGAGGACGGGACGATCTCCGAGTACACGCCGGCCTCGCGGATGCGCCGCGCGATCAGCTGGGCGTACTGCGCGCCGAAGTCGACGACGAGGACGGTCGGGAAGTCCATCAGTCCGGCCGACCGCCGATCACCAGGTCGACCCGCTGGAACTCCTTGAGGTCGCGGTAGCCGGTCTTGGCCATCGTGCGGCGCAGCGCCCCGAAGAGGTTGGTGCGGCCGTCGGAGGTCTCGGCCGGGCCCAGGAGCAGCTGCTGCAGCGAGCCCGCGGCCGGGACCGGCGCGGACGTCCCGCCCCGGGGCAGTCGCGGGTGGGCGGCCACCGAGTCCCACCACACGCCCGCGGCCGGGGCCTCCCGCGCCGCGCGCAGCGGCTCCCCGAGCTGCACGGCGTCCGCGCCGCAGGCCAGGGCCCGGGCGATCGCGCCGCTGGTCTCGATCCGGCCGTTGGCGATGACGTGCACGTACCGGCCGCCGGTCTCGTCGAGGTAGTCGCGGCGGGCGGCCGCGGCGTCGGCGATCGCGCTGGCCAGCGGCACCCGGATGCCCATGACGGCGTCGCCGGTGGAGAAGCTGTCGGCGCCCACACCGACGATGACGCCGGCCGCGCCGGTGCGCATCAGGTGCAGCGCCGTCGTGTAGTTGGCCGCCCCGCCGACGATGACCGGGACGTCGAGGTCGGCGATGAAGGACTTGAGGTTGAGCGCCGCACCCTGGGTGGTCACGTGCTCGGCGGAGACGATCGTGCCCTGGATGACCAGCAGGTCGACCCCCGCGGCGAGCACGGTCGGGGCGAGCTGCTCGGTGTGCTGCGGCGAGACCCGCACCGCCGTGGTCACCCCGGCGTCGCGCATCTCCTTGATCCGGGCGCTGATCAGGTCCGGCTTCACCGGCTCGGCGTAGACCTGCTGCAGCAGCGACACCGGCGGCGGCGCCTCGGCGGCGGCGTCGCGCAGCTGCCGGTAGACCGGCAGCGGGTCGTCGTAGCGGGTCCACAACCCCTCGGCGTTGAGCACGCCGAGACCGCCGGCCTGCCCGACGGCGATCGCCGTGGCCGGACTGACGACAGCGTCGCTGGGGCTGGTGACCAGCGGGATGTCGAAGCGGAAGGCGTCGATCTGCCAGGCCGTGGAGACGTCGTCGACGTCGCGGGTGCGGCGGGACGGGACGATCGAGACCTCGTCGAGGTCGTAGGCCCGCCGGGCGAAGCGGTTGAGGCCGATCTCGACGGTGTCGCGGGGAGGCATGCTCACCGCCCCCGGTAGTTCGGCGCCTCGACGGTCATCTGGATGTCGTGCGGGTGGCTCTCGGTCAGGCCGGCCGCGGTGATCCGGATCAGCCGGCCGCGCTCCTGCAGCTCGGCGACGGTGGCCGCGCCGGCGTAGCCCATCGACGCGCGCAGCCCGCCGACGAGCTGGTGGGCCACGGTGGCGAGCAGCCCACGGTAGGGCACCTGCCCCTCGATGCCCTCGGGGACGAGCTTGTCGTCGGAGAGGACGTCGTCGGCGAAGTAGCGGTCGCGGCTGAACGACTGGTTGCCGCGCTTCTGCATCGCGCCCAGCGAGCCCATGCCGCGGTAGGTCTTGAACTGCTTGCCGTTCATGAACACCAGCTCGCCGGGAGCCTCCTCGACCCCGGCGAACAGTCCGCCGATCATCACCGTGTCGGCGCCGGCGACCAGCGCCTTGGCGATGTCGCCGGAGTACTGCAGCCCGCCGTCGGCGATGACCGGGACACCGGCCGGCTTGCACGCCTGGGCGGCCTCGTGGACGGCGGTCAGCTGCGGGACGCCGACACCGGCGACGACGCGGGTGGTGCAGATCGAGCCGGGGCCGACGCCGACCTTGACCGCGTCGGCACCGGCGTCGACCAGCGCCTGCGCACCGGCCCGGGTGGCGACGTTCCCGCCGACGACCTGCACGCCGCCGTCGCCGCCGAAGTCCTTCTGCACGCGGGCGACCATGTCGAGCACGGCGCGCTGGTGGCCGTGGGCGGTGTCGACGACGAGCACGTCGACCCCGGCGTCGACCAGCAGGCCGGCCCGCTCGTAGGCGTCCTCGCCGACGCCGAGCGCGGCGCCCACGACCAGCCGGCCGTCGGCGTCCTTGGTGGAGTTCGGGTACTGGTCGCGCTTGACGAAGTCCTTGACCGTGATGAGGCCGCGCAGCCGCCCGGCGTCGTCGACGATCGGCAGCTTCTCGATCTTGTGCCGGGACAGCAGGCGCAGCGCGGTGTCGGCATCGACGCCGACGGGGGCGGTGACCAGGGGCATCGGCGTCATGACGTCGCGCACGAGCCGGTGCTGGTCGGTCTCGAACCGCATGTCGCGGTTGGTGACGATGCCGACCAGGACGCCGGCGTCGTCGACCACCGGGGCGCCGGAGATGCGGTAGCGGGCCGACAGCGCGTCGACCTCGGCGAGGGTGTTGTCCGGCGAGCAGGTCACCGGGTTGGTCACCATGCCGGCCTCGGACCGCTTGACCAGGTCGACCTGGCCGGCCTGCTCCTCGGCGGCGAGGTTGCGGTGCAGCACGCCCATGCCGCCGACGCGGGCCATGGCGATCGCCATGCGGGCCTCGGTGACCGTGTCCATCGCGCTCGACAGCAGCGGGACGGCCAGCCGGATCCCGCGGGTCACCCGGCTGCTGGTGTCCACCTCGGCCGGGACGACGTCGGACTCACCAGGGACGAGCAGGACGTCGTCGTAGGTCAGTCCGAGCGGGGCGAAGGCCGCCGGCACCTCGGGGCGGTACCCGTCAGCTGCGTGGTCGTCGGGCTGCATGGTGGCCGCCACCCTCTCCGTCGGCTCGGCCCCCGGCCGGGCGCGCGGGGACCTCCCCGATCGTAGGCCGGGCCGCTCGGGCGCCGGGACGCCGCCGGAGGTGCTCGGCGTGGGAACCACCGCCGGGGGCGGCTACCGTGTCCTCCGGGCGCGCGAGCCCCGCGCGACCGTGCGTGAGCCACAGCGCCGCCAGCACGAGGGAGGAGGCACCGTGAGCCCCTTCGACGACGCCCCGGACTCCGGCCGCACGCCGTCGGACCCGCCGCCGCTGACCATGGAGGAGCGGGCCGGCGTCCTCGACGACCTGGCCGAGCTCGAGGTGTTCCGGACCCTGCTCGAACGGACCGGCATCAAGGGCATCGTCGTCGACTGCCCCGACTGCGACGAGGAGCACCACGTCGACTGGGCGCTGATGCAGGCCAACCTGCGCCAGCTGCTGGAGGAGGGTCAGACCGGCCGGCACGAGCCGCCCTTCGACCCCGATCCCGACGACTACGTCAGCTGGGACTACGCCAGCGGCTACGCCGACGGGGTGGCCGCGGTGGCCGAGCGCGAGGAGCCCGGGGACTCCCCCGGCGGCCGGCACGCCCGCGACGACTGAGACCGGGTGAGAAACGCACCGAGGGGCTCCTCCGGCGGTCGGAGGGGCCCCTCGGCGCGTGCTCGTCGTGCGTCAGCTCATCATGCCCCGGCGGAAGCCGGTGGCCACCGCCTCGGCGCGGTCCTTGGCGCCGAGCTTGCGGAACAGCCGGCGGGCGTGGGTCTTGATCGTGTCCTCGGACAGGTAGAGCTCACGGCCGATCTGGGCGTTGCTCTTGCCCTGGCTCATGCCGGTGAGGACCTGCATCTCGCGCATCGACAGCGTGACCGCGGGCGCGGCCTCCCGGACCGTCGAGCTCACCGCGCGCGGGCCGGCGCCGTTGAGCGGCGTGGCCCACGCCGGGGCGGGCGCGCCGACCGAGGCCAGCGGCACCGGGGCGCCCACCGGCTGCGGCGGCCGGCCGTCGGCGCGCAGCCCCACCCGGGACAGGCCCAGGCCCATCTCCAGGGCGCTGGCGTCCCAGCGCAGGTAGCCCCGCGCCCCGACGGCGACCGCGGCACGCACCGTCTCGGCGTCGTCGGGCGCGCCGAGCACGAGCACCGGGACGCCGGGGTGGGTCCGCAGCACCTGGGTGGCCACGGTCAGGCCGGTGTCGACGGCGCGCTGCGTGCCGACCAGCAGCACGTCGGGCTGGCGGGTGGCCAGCCGCTGGACCAGCGCGACGGCGTCACCGACGACCTCGACCCGGCCCACGAACGGCAGGGCCACCAGGCGGGCGGCGACGTCGTCGCGGACACGGCGGCGCTCGTCGTACACCCACACGGTCGTGGCCCCGTGCCCGGGTCCACGCATCCTGTCGTCGATCACGCGTTGCTCCTCGTCTCCCCCGACCGGGCGGGGCGCCCGGGTCACTCGACCCGCGTAACGGCAGGGCCTGCAGTCACCTTGACCGCGGGCCGGGAGCGGCGACAGCCGTGCTCACCCTGCGGGGGGAGACGGAGGCCGGGAAAATGCTCGATCCCGATGTGTTTGGCCCCACCGACCCTCGGGCACCGGCCCACGTGCAGCCGGACCGCCCCCTCCGGCTCGCACTGAGCCGAGGAGGACGAGATGGCCGACATCCGCCGACTGCCGACACCCGTGGCCGAGGTCTGGGACTGGCAGCTGCACGGCGCCTGCCGTGGAGAGAGCACGGCCCTGTTCTTCCACCCGGACGGCGAGCGCGGCCCCGCGCGGGCCCGTCGCCAGGCCGCCGCGAAGGCCGTCTGCGGCAAGTGCCCGGTCGTCGAGGCCTGCCTCAAGCACGCGCTCAGCGTCCGCGAGCCCTACGGCGTGTGGGGCGGCATGAGCGAGGAGGAGCGGGCCCGGCTGATCGCCGCGGAGCCCGCCGCGGTCGCGGCCGGGGTCTAGCACACCCCCTCAGACACCCGGAGGGCCGGTCCAGCAGCAGCTGGACCGGCCCTCCGTCGCTGTTCAGGCCGTGCGCTCGGCCGTCATCAGCTCGTCGTGCACCCACGTGCTCCCGCGGTCGCGGGACGTCTCGGCCGACCAGGTGAAGGAGTCCGGGCCGACGTCGGTGAAGCGCCACCGCAGCCACGGGTCCTCCTCGTCGCTCAGCAGGACGACCCCGCCGTCGTCGGTCGGCCGGCCGACGAAGCGCCGGACCCGGCCGTTCACGGGGTCCATCCACGTCGAGCGCCAGGTGCCCGGCGCGTGGGGATCGGGGAAGCGGACCGTCGTCCCGTGGAACGCCCGCGGCGGGACGCCGGCGCCGGGCTCTCCTCTGCCGGGCACGATCCACACGTCCTGCACCGCCCGGCCACCGAGCACCCGTCCGACGTGCAGTTCGCCGACCGCCGTCGCCCAGGTGCCGTCGGGTTCGCGGCCCGACCAGTGCAGCCGCCAGGCGCCCACCAGACGCCCGAAGAGCGCGAGGTCGTCGTCGGCTTCCTCCGGGGACGGATCGTGCAGGACGTCCGGGAGCACATCCCCTCCTCTGCCGGTCGGCCAGGGGACGACGGTGCCCCGCCGGCACGTCCGACGTCCAGGGTGAACGGCGGGAGGGCCGGTCCGGCGAGTGCTGGACCGGCCCTCCGTCGCGTGTGCGGGGACAACCGCGTGCGGCGTCCTCCCCCACCGCCGGGGGGGGGGGGGGGGGGGGGGGGGGGGGGGGGGGGGGGGGGGGGGGGGGGGGGGGGGGGGGGGGGGGGGGGGGGGGGGGGGGGGGGGGGGGGGGGGGGGGGGGGGGGGGGGGGGGGGGGGGGGG
>NZ_JBJGZA010000056.1:0-21640 GCF_054050255.1 Geodermatophilus sp. SYSU D00700
CCGCGCCCGCCCCCCCCCCCCCCCCCGCCCCCCCCCCCCCGCCCGCCCCCCCCCCCCCGCCGAGGGCGTCACTTCCGGCCGTTGCCGTTGCCGTTCCCGTTCCCGTTTCCGGGGGCGACGGGGGCCGGCGCCGGGGCGGGCGCGGGGGCCGCCTCCTCCACCACGGGCGCGGCGGGCGCGATCACCGGCGGCTGCGCGGCCTGCTCGCGGGCGGCCTTGCGCTCGGCGTTGCGCTGGTGGGCCTGCCCGCTGACCCGCTCACCGGTCACCCAGCCGTTGCGGGCACCCTCGCTCACCCAGTCGCCGTGGGACTGCCCGGCGGCCGGACCCTCCGTCGCCCACTCCTCCTCGGTCCGCTCCGGGGCGGCCACCGGCGCCTCGACGACGGGCTCCTCGGCGACCGGCCCCTCGACGGGCGCCTCGGTCACGGGCTCCTCGACCACGGGCTCCTCGACCACGGGCTCCTCGACCACCGGCTCCTCGACGGGCGCCTCGGCCACTGGCCCCTGGCCGTCCTCGCCGTCGTCCACGGTCCCCTCGGCGGCACCGCCCTCGGCGGGGTCGAGCGGGTCGACGGCGGCCGGATCGCCGCTCTCGACGGACGCGGGGGGCTCCGCGGTGGAGAAGGTGCCGGTGGTGGCCGCACCGGTCAGGGCGACGGCGACGACGCCGGTGGCGGCGGCCGCCTTGGCGGCGATGCCGGCCGCGGCGAGCTTGGCGGTGAGGGTGGTCAGCAGCATGCGGGGTCTCTTCCGTGAGGCCCGGGCGGGGTGCCCGGCCGTCCGCGTGGACGGTTCCGACTGGTCGGTGAGCAGACCGGTCGCCAGCAGCTCGGCCAGGGCCGCGTTCGGCCGCCCGGGTGCGGTGGCGCAGGCCCGGACCGCGTCGGAGAACGCGGCCAGGGCCTGCTCGTCGGCACGGGCGTCGGCTGGCGTGGTCATCTCGCCCCCGTCATCGCCGGACGGGCCGGGAGGGGTGCGCGTGCATCCTCGATCTCACCCGCAGGGGTGGTGCCGGCCGGCTCGAGCTCCGCGCGCAGCCGGCGCAGGCCGCGCCGCTGCAGCGCCTTGACCGAGCCCACCGAGCGGCCCATGACCGCGGCCACCTGCTCGACGGTGAGGTCGGCGAGCACCCGCAGCAGCAGCACCGAGCGCTGGTCGGCGGGCAGTCCCGCGCACAGCCGGTGCACGGCCTCGGTGCCCAGCCGCGTCAGGACGTCGTCCTCCACGTCCCCGCCGGAGGTCTCGGGCAGCAGGTCGCCGGCGTCGTCGGCCAGGTGCGGACGGCGGCTGCGCCGGCGCCAGTCGTCGACCAGCCGCCGGTGGGCGATGGTGAACACCCACGAGCGCAGCGCCTCCTCGTCCCCGCGGAAGCCGCCCAGGCCGCGGAAGACGGCGAGGAAGGTCTCGCTGGCCAGGTCGTCGGGCTCCAGCGCGCCGTGCAGCCGCAGGTAACCGGTGACCACCGGCGAGAGGTCCCGGTACAGGACCTCGAACCCCCACGCCGCGCCCGCCCGGGCCGCCGCGAGGACGTCGTCGAACGCCGGTCCGACCGCCATCCGCGCCTCCCTGCCGTGTCTCCGTGTACGGAGAGGGCATCGGCAGGGACGCCGCGGAACTGGACCGCCGTCCCCCGATCAGGGGCCTCTGTCAGGGGGCGCTGGTGCCGCGGGCGGTCTCCTGCTCGACGACCAGCGACAGGTCGCGCAGCCGGTCGAGGCCCTGCAGCGGACGGCGCATCCGCTGGTTGCCGGCCAGCCGCTCGCGGTTGCGGTCGAGGAAGGCCCAGTAGCCGGCGGTGTAGGGGCAGGCGTCGTCACCGAGGCGCTGCCGGGGGTCGTAGGGGCAGCGGCCGCAGTAGTCGCTCATCCGGTCGATGTAGGCACCCCCGGCGGCGTAGGGCTTGGTGGCCAGCGCCCCGCCGTCGGCGTGCTGGCTCATGCCGACGACGTTGGCCACCATCACCCAGTCGTAGCCGTCGACGAAGGTCCGGTGGAACCAGTCGGTCAGCTCCCGCGGGTCGATGCCGCGCTGCAGCGCGTAGTTGCCCAGCACCATCAGCCGGGGGATGTGGTGCACCCAGCCGTCGCGGCGCAGGTCGCCCAGCACGCCGGACAGGCAGGCGGCGTCGACGGCGGAGTCGTCGAGCTCGGCCATCCACTCGGGCACCGGCTCGAGCGCCCGCAGCGCGTTGGCGTGCCGGTAGTGGCGGCCGAAGTGCCAGTAGGTGTGCCAGGTGTAGTCGCGCCAGCCCATGACCTGCCGGACGAAGCCCTCCACGGAGTTCAGCGGCAGCGGGTCGCCGTCGGCGGCGCGGGCGCGCGCGGTGGCCTCGGCGGCGCGCACGACCTCCAGCGGGTCGAGCAGGCCGAGGTTCATCGCCGGGGAGAGCAGCGAGTGGGCCAGCCAGCGCTCGTCGGCGAGCATCGCGTCCTCGTGCGGGCCGAAGGCGCCCAGCCGCGCGGCGAGGAAGTCGTGCAGCCGGGTGAGCGCCTCCTCGCGGGTGACCGGGAACAGCCGAGGGCCGTCGTCACCGACGAAGGAGACCTCGCCGTCGGCCTCCCAGCGGTCGAGGTCGGCGCGCACCTGCTCGTCGATCTCGTCCTCGGCGGGCCACCACGGCTCCGGCGCCGGCGAGCGGCCGTCCCGCGGCGGGGGCTCGCGGTTCTGGGCGTCGAGGTTCCACGTCCCGCCCAGCGGCTCGGCGCCGTCCATGAGGACGTCGAGGCGGCGGCGGGCATCGCGGTAGAAGTCCTCCATGACCAGGCGGCGACGGCCGCGCCCCTGCGCCCACCGCGCGAACTCGCCCTGCGAGCTGACGAACCCGCGGGCGGCCAGCACCTCGACGCCGGGGCGCGCGAGGACGAGGTCGCGGCCGCTCCAGGTGGTGGGCGCGCAGACGCTCAGCGGCTCGTCGTAGCGGTCCAGCGCCTCGGCGTAGGTGGCGACCCGGTGCAGGTGCGCCTGCTCCCCCAGCTCGGCGGCCCGGTGGCGCAGCGCGGAGAGCACCAGGTGCGCCTTCTGCCGGTGGAAGCGGCGCTGGGCGAACACGGCCTTCGACTCGACCAGCAGCACCGGCTGGTCGGGCCGGTCGAGGAAGTGGGGGCCGAGCTGGTCGGCGAACAGCCATCGTCGCGTCGCGGGCGACCGCTCGGGGAAGTCGGCGAGCGCGGGGTCGTGCTCCTCCGCGCCGGCGCCCGGTCCCGGGCCCCGCATCGGCCTCACCTCCCGGCGGACATGGTGGGTGGACCGTTACGCTCGGCGCGACTCGGGCCATCGAGACCCACGGTGGCCGGCACGTCTCTCGCTGGAGGTCGACCGCCGTGAACCGCGCGCTGCGCGCTGCCCTGACGGGTGCTCTCGTGATCAGCCCCGTCGCGCTCGGTGCGTGCAGCGCCGGGCAGGTCTCGCAGACCGGCACCCAGGACCGCGACAAGGTCGGGCCGCAGGCCCAGGTCGAGGACGTCCTCCTGCGCCAGGTGCTGATCGCCTACCCCGACGAGAACGCCTACGAGGAGGGCGACGACGCGGTGCTGGTTATGACCATCGTCAACGCCTCGAACGAGGACGAGACCCTCACCGGGATCGAGGGCGAGGGCTTCTCGGGCATCCGGGTCTCCGGCACCGGCCCGACCCCGTCGCCGTCGTCCCCGGCGGGCAACCAGCCCACCACCGCGCCGGCGCCCGGTACGACCGGCGCCACGGGCGGCTCGGACCTGTCGCTGGAGATCCCCGCCGACACGGCGCTCTACATCGGCCAGGACGGCGACGCGACCATCACGCTGCAGGACCTCGCCGAGCCGCTGACGCCGGGGCAGACGCTGCCCCTGACGCTGACCTTCGAGCAGGCCGGGGAGATCGAGATCGAGGCGCTCGTGGGCCAGCCCGAGGAGGAGCTCGAGCGCGGTGAGGCCTTCGACTTCCACGAGGGCGAGGCCGGCGAGGCCGAGAACCCGGAGAGCGAGGAGGACACCCAGACGGAGTGAGGCGGGACTGTCGGTCCCCCCACCTACCGTGACGGGGTGCCCCCCTCCGGAGTGAAGCCCGCCCGTCCCGCCCACCGCTGCACCGAGTGCGGCTACGCGTCGGCGAAGTGGGTCGGCCGCTGCCCGGAGTGCCAGGCCTGGGGCACGCTCCAGGAGGTCGGCGCCACGGCGCCCGCGCTGCGGGCGGTCGCCGCCGGCCCGGTCACCGCGCCGGCCCGGCCGATCGCCCAGGTCGCGCTCACCGGCGCCCGAGCGGTGCCCACCGGCATCCCCGAGTTCGACCGCGTCCTCGGCGGTGGCCTGGTCCCCGGCGCGGTGGTGCTGGTCGCCGGCGAGCCCGGGGTGGGCAAGTCCACGCTGCTGCTCGAGGTCGCCCACCGGGTCGCGGAGTCAGGCGGCCCCACGCTGGTGGTGTCCGGCGAGGAGTCCGCGGCGCAGGTGCGGTTGCGCGCCGAGCGGATCGACGCGCTGCACGAGCGGCTCTACCTGGCCGCCGAGACCGAGCTGTCGGCCGTCCTCGCGCACGTGGAGCAGGTCGCCCCCTCGCTGCTGGTGCTCGACAGCGTGCAGACCGTCCGCTCCCCCGCCGTCGACGGCACCGACGGCGGCGCCTCCCAGGTCCGCGCGGTCGCCACGGCGCTGACCGCCGTCGCCAAGTCGCGCGGGATGACGACGATCCTGGTCGGGCACGTCACCAAGGACGGCGCGATCGCCGGCCCGCGGGCGCTCGAGCACCTGGTCGACGTGGTCGTCTCCTTCGACGGCGAGCGGCACTCCACGCTGCGCCTGGTCCGGGCCACGAAGAACCGCTTCGGCCCGGCCGACGAGATCGGCTGCTTCGAGATCGGCGACCGCGGCGTCGTCGGCGTCCCCGACCCGTCGCACCTGTTCGTCTCCCGCCGCACCGCGTCGGTGCCCGGCAGCTGCGTCACGGTGACGATGGAGGGCAGCCGGCCGCTGCTGGCCGAGGTGCAGGCGCTGGTGGCCACCAGCGCCGGCGGCGGCTCGCCCCGCCGGGCGGTGAGCGGGCTGGACTCCCAGCGGGTCGCGATGGTCAACGCCGTCGTCGAGCGCCGCGGCGGGGTGCGGCTGGCCGACGCCGACGTGTTCGCCGCCTCGGTCGGCGGGGTGAAGATCGCCGAGCCGGCGGCCGACCTCGCACTGGCGCTGGCCATCGCGTCGGCGTCGAAGGACACCCCGCTGCCCGAGGGGATGGTGGCGCTGGGCGAGGTGGGCCTGTCCGGCGAGATCCGCCGGGTCGGCGGCACCGGCCGGCGGCTGGCCGAGGCGGCCCGCCAGGGGTACCGGCTGGCGCTCGTGCCGCCGGACGCCGGGACGGCCCCCAAGGGGATGCGGCTGATGGAGGTCCCCGACCTCGGTGCGGCGCTGGCCGGGCTGTTCCCCGGATGAGGCCGGCTGCGCCGCTCGGCGTCCGGGCGCCCGCACCCCGCTCCCGACCCGCCGCGACGCGGGACCCGTAGACTCGGCGGTCGAACCGCGACGACGTCAGGAGCGCCCGTGCCCCCCGCTGTGGACTCCGAGGTCGCCCTGCGCGAACTCCTCGGCCGCATCGCCCCGGGCACGGCGCTGCGCGATGGGCTGGAGCGGATCCTGGCCGGCCGCACCGGTGCGCTCATCGTGCTGGGCTACGACCGGGTCGTGGAGTCCATCTGCACCGGCGGGTTCGCCCTCGACGTCGCGCTGTCGGCCACCCGGCTGCGCGAGCTGGCCAAGATGGACGGCGCGGTCATCCTCTCCTCCGACGGCCTGCGCATCGTGCGGGCGGGCGTGCACCTCATGCCCGACCCGACGGTCCCCACCGAGGAGTCGGGCACCCGCCACCGGACCGCCGAGCGGGTCGCCGTGCAGACCGGCTTCCCGGTGATCTCGGTGAGCCAGTCGATGCACATCATCAGCGTCTACGTCGCCGGCCGGCGGTACACCCTCGAGCACCCGACGACGATCCTCGCTCGCGCTAACCAGGCCCTGGCGGCGCTGGAGCGCTACAAGCTGCGGCTCGACGAGGTCGCCAGCACCCTGTCGGCGCTGGAGATCGAGGACCTGGTCACCGTCCGCGACGCGATGAGCGTCAGCCAGCGGCTGGAGATGGTCCGCCGGATCGCCGACGAGATCGAGGGTTTCGTCGTCGAGCTGGGCACCGACGGCCGGCTGCTCGCGCTGCAGCTCGACGAGATGCTCGCCGGCGTGGAGGAGGACCGCGCACTGCTGGTGCGCGACTACATGCCCGGCGGTGCCGCCCGCCGCCCGCGGACCATCGAGGACGTGCTGGCCGAGCTGCGCACGCTGTCGGCCACCGAGCTGCTGGACCTCTCCGCGGTCGCCCGCTGCTACGGCCTGCCCACCTCGGCCGACGCGCTGGACTCCCCCGTCAGCCCGCGCGGCTACCGGCTGCTGGCCCGGGTGCCGCGCCTGCCGGCCGCGATCATCGACCGGCTGGTCGAGCACTTCGGCGGGCTGCAGAAGCTGCTGGCGGCCACCATCGAGGACCTGCTGGCCGTCGACGGCGTCGGCGAGGCCCGGGCCCGCGGCATCCGCGAGGGGCTGTCCCGGCTGGCCGAGACCTCGATCCTCGACCGCTACAGCTGAACGGAGGACCCCGCAGGGCCGCAGGTCAGGTGACCTGCAGGGGGGCGTCCGGGCTGGTCTTGGTGTCCAGCCGCGCGCGCACCACGTAGGTCCCCGGCCCCACCGGCACGCGTGCCGCGGTGCAGGTCGGCTCGCTGGTCAGGCCGCTCCAGGTCAGCGGGAAGACGACCTGCTCGCCGGGTGTGAGCGTGCGGGTGTCGCTGCTGGTCTCGGGCCGGCAGTCGTTGCTGCCCCACAGCCGGGCGCCGGCGCCGTCGAGCAGCACCATCTCCTGCAGCTGCTTGTCCAGCACCCGGGTGCACGGCACGGGCGCGGTGTTGGTGACGACGAGCTCGAGCACCGGGGCGGACCCGGCGGGCACCGTGCCGGGCGTGCGGACCTCGAGGGCGATGACGTCGTCCCCGCACGGCGCGTCGGCCTGCTGCGCCGGCGGGGCGGGCTGCTGCGGTGGCGGCGGCGTGGTGCTGGGCGCCGGGGTCGGCGTCCGGACGCTGGCCAGCGAGGGGACCACCCGGTCGAGCGCGGGGGTGCCGGCCGGGGAGGACGACGAGCCGGCCGCCGCGGCGCTGTCCCCGGAGCCGGTCAGCAGCGAGACGCCGAGCCAGCCGCCACCGCCGAGCACGGCGAGCAGCACGGCCAGCACCAGCAGGCGCCGTCGCCAGTAGACGGCGGACGGCAGCGGTCCGACCGGGTGCAGCACGAGACGGACGGTAGTGCCCCCTCGTCCCGCCGCCGCACGGGGCACGCCGCCGACCGGGCCGGGCACACTGGACCCCCGTGAGCAGCACGGCCGGACTCGGGGACGCCCTCGTCGACTGGTACGACACCGCCGCCCGGGACCTGCCGTGGCGGCGTCCCGGTGTGGACCCGTGGGCGGTGCTGGTCAGCGAGGTGATGCTGCAGCAGACACCGGTGGCGCGGGTCGAGCCGGTGTGGACGGCGTGGATGGCGCGCTGGCCCACGCCGGCGGACCTGGCCGACGCCTCACCGGCGGAGGTCATCCGCGCCTGGGGCAAGCTCGGCTACCCGCGCCGGGCGCTGCGGCTGCGCGAGACCGCCGTCGCCCTGACCGAGCGGCACGGAGGGACCGTCCCGGCCGACGTGGCGGCCCTGGAGGCCCTGCCGGGCGTGGGGACCTACACGGCCCGGGCGGTGGCCTGCTTCGGCCACGGCCAGCCCCAGCCGGTCGTGGACACCAACGTGCGCCGGGTCGTGGCCCGGCTGGTGCACGGCCGCGCCGAGGCGGGCACCGCGCGGGCGTCCGACCTCGCCGACGTCGCGGCGCTGGCGCCGGCCGACCGGGAGCGGGCCTGCCGGTTCTCGGTGGCGGCCATGGAACTCGGCGCGCTGGTCTGCGTCGCCCGGACGCCGCGCTGCGCCGTCTGCCCGGTGCGCGAGCGCTGCGCCTGGCGGCTGGCGGGCTCTCCGGCCGCCGACGGGCCGCCGCGGCGGGTGCAGCGCTTCGCCGGGACCGACCGGCAGGTGCGCGGCCGGCTGCTCGACGTCCTGCGGGCCGCGGACGGCCCGGTGCCGGCCGAGGTCCTCGACGCCGCGTGGGACGACGCCGTGCAGCGCGCCCGCTGCCTGGACTCGCTGCTGGCCGACGGGCTGGTCGAGCAGTCCGCCCACGGGAGGTTCCGACTCCCCCACTGACCGGCCCGCGACACCTCGCGCCACCGAAACCGGTCGTGCGACGGCCCCGCGGCGCGGTTCACTGGGCCCGTGCAGCTGCCCGGGGAGCTCACCGCCCGACCCCTGACCGCGGGAGACGCCCGTGCGGTCTACGAGGTGATGGCCGCCCAGGAGCTGCACGACATCGGCACCGTCGAGATCGAGGAGGCCGACATCGTCGGGGACTGGCAGCGTCCCAGCTTCGACGTACCCGTCAGCACGCTCGGCGTCTTCGACGGCAGCCGACTGGTCGCCTACGCCGAGGTCTCGGGCGAGGGACGTGGTGATGCCGCCGTGCACCCGCAGTACCGCGGACGGGGCATCGGCACGGCGCTGGCGGCCTGGACCCGGCGGCTGGCACGCGAACGCGGCGCCCCGGTCCTCGGCATGTCCGTGCCCCAGGGCTCCCCCGCGGACGTCCTGCTGGCGCACCTCGGCTACGACGTCCGGTGGACCTCGTGGCTGCTGGAGCTCCCCGAGGACACGCGGATCGAGGCCCAGCCCCTGCCGGACGGGTACTCCATCCGGACGGCGGCCGGCGAGGCGGACCACCGGGCCGCCTGGACGGTGGTCGAGGACGCCTTCCTCGAGTGGTCGCAGCGGGACCGGCGGTCGTTCGAGGACTTCGCCGCGACGACCGTGCGCCGCCCCGGTTTCGAGCCGTGGCACCTGCGGGTCGTCGCGGACCCGCACGGCGATGTGGTCGGTGCCTGCTTCCTGGTCGCCGGTGGCCCGGACGGCTACGTCGACAAGCTCGCGGTGCGCCGGGACCGGCGCGGGCTCGGGCTGGCCCGGGCCCTCCTCGCGGACGCCTTCGCCAACGCCCGCCGGCACGGCGCCACGCGCTGCGAGCTGTCCACCGACTCCCGCACCGGTGCCCTCGGCCTCTACGAGCGGGTCGGGATGGTCGTCACCGGCACCTGGGTGCACCGCGCCGTGGACCTCGGCCCGGTCGCCGCCGCCCGCTGACCGGATCGCCGGGAGACGGAGACCACACCGGCCGGCGACGTCGTCGCGGGGTGGTCCGTGGCGGGCAGGTGGCCGATCGCGCGGGAGACGGTCACCGCTCCCGGCACCGTGGCCGGTCCACCCTCCCCGCCTGACCCCGCCGCCCGCCGTCCTCCCTCACCGCAGCGCGTCCTCCCTCACGTCCCACCGTGCGGGAGGACGCGCCACGATCAGGTCACCTGATCGTGGCGCCGACTCCGGACGCGGCGAGGGCCGCCCCCCGCGGTGCGGGAGACGGCCCTCGTCGGTGGTGCGGTGTGGGACTACTTCTTCTCCAGGGACGTGGGGCCGCCCTGGCCGTCCTCGTCGTCGCCGACGGTGAGCGCCACCGGGGGCGTGTCGGGCACGTCGATCGGCTTGGCCTCGCCGCGGAAGGTGAACTTCGCGGTCGGGCCCTCGCCCTCGACGTCCACCACGATGATCTGACCAGCGGTCAGCTCGCCGTAGAGGATCTTCTCCGACAGCGCGTCCTCGATCTCGCGCTGGATGGTCCGGCGCAGCGGCCGGGCGCCCAGCACCGGGTCGAACCCGCGGGCCGCCAGCAGCTTCTTGGCGTCCTGCGTGATCTCCAGCGACATGTCCTTGTTCGCCAGCTGGCTCTCCACACGGGCGACCATGAGGTCGACGATCTCGATGATCTCGTCCTCGGTCAGCTGGTGGAACACGACGATGTCGTCGATGCGGTTGAGGAACTCCGGCCGGAAGTGCTGCTTGAGCTCCTCGTTGACCTTGTTCTTCATCCGCTCGTAGTTGGACTGGGTGTCGTTGCCGACCTGGAAGCCCAGCCCCACCGCCTTGGAGATGTCGCGCGTCCCGAGGTTGGTCGTGAGGATCAGGATCGTGTTCTTGAAGTCCACGATCCGGCCCTGACCGTCGGTGAGCCGGCCGTCCTCCAGCACCTGCAGGAGCGTGTTGAACACGTCCGCGTGCGCCTTCTCGATCTCGTCGAAGAGGACCACCGAGAACGGCTTGCGCCGCACCTTCTCGGTCAGCTGGCCGCCCTCGTCGTAACCGACGTAGCCGGGAGGCGCACCGACCAGACGCGACACGGTGAACCGGTCGTGGAACTCGCCCATGTCGATCTGGATGAGAGCGTCGTCCTCACCGAAGAGGAACTGCGCGAGCGCCTTGGCCAGCTCGGTCTTACCGACACCCGAGGGGCCGGCGAAGATGAACGAGCCACCGGGGCGACGCGGGTCCTTGAGGCCCGCGCGGGTGCGCCGGATCGCCTGGCTGACGCTCTTGATGGCCTCTTCCTGGCCGATGATCCGCTTGTGGAGCTCCTCCTCCATGCGGAGCAGACGCGTGGTCTCCTCCTCGGTGAGCTTGAAGACGGGGATCCCGGTCCAGTTGGCCAGCACCTCGGCGATCTGCTCGTCGTCGACCTCGGCGACGACGTCCATGTCACCGGCCTTCCACGCCTTCTCGCGCTCGGCCTTCTCGCCCAGGAGCTGCTTCTCCTTGTCGCGCAGCGAGGCGGCCTTCTCGAAGTCCTGCGCGTCGATCGCGGACTCCTTCTCGCGCCGGATGCCGGCGATCCGCTCGTCGAACTCGCGCAGGTCCGGCGGCGCGGTCATCCGCTTGATCCGCATCCGGGCACCAGCCTCGTCGATCAGGTCGATCGCCTTGTCCGGCAGGAAGCGGTCGGAGATGTACCGGTCGGCCAGCGTGGCGGCGGCGACGAGTGCGCCGTCGGTGATGCTGATCCGGTGGTGCGCCTCGTAGCGGTCGCGCAGGCCCTTGAGGATCTCGATCGTGTGGGTGAGCGTCGGCTCGCCCACCTGGATCGGCTGGAAGCGGCGCTCGAGGGCGGCGTCCTTCTCCAGGTGCTTGCGGTACTCGTCGAGCGTGGTGGCACCGATCGTCTGCAGCTCACCACGGGCCAGCATCGGCTTGAGGATGCTGGCGGCGTCGATCGCGCCCTCGGCGGCACCGGCACCGACGAGGGTGTGGATCTCGTCGATGAACAGGATGATGTCGCCGCGGGTGCGGATCTCCTTGAGCACCTTCTTCAGGCGCTCCTCGAAGTCACCGCGGTAGCGCGACCCGGCGACCAGCGCGCCGAGGTCGAGGGTGTAGAGCTGCTTGTCCTTCAGCGTCTCGGGGACCTCGCCCTTGACGATGGCCTGCGCGAGGCCCTCGACGACGGCGGTCTTGCCGACGCCGGGCTCGCCGATGAGGACGGGGTTGTTCTTGGTCCGCCGCGAGAGGACCTGCATGACCCGCTCGATCTCCTTCGACCGGCCGATGACCGGGTCGAGCTTGGAGTCGCGGGCGGCCTGCGTCAGGTTGCGGCCGAACTGGTCGAGCACCAGCGACGTCGACGGGGTGCCCTCGGAGGGGCCGCCGGCCGCGGCCGGCTCCTTGCCCTGGTAGCCCGAGAGCAGCTGGATGACCTGCTGGCGGACGCGGTTGAGGTCGGCACCCAGCTTGACCAGGACCTGCGCGGCGACGCCCTCGCCCTCGCGGATCAGGCCGAGCAGGATGTGCTCGGTGCCGATGTAGTTGTGACCGAGCTGCAGGGCCTCGCGCAGGGACAGCTCGAGGACCTTCTTCGCCCGCGGCGTGAAGGGGATGTGCCCGGACGGGGCCTGCTGGCCCTGGCCGATGATCTCCTCGACCTGCTGGCGGACGCCCTCGAGCGAGATGCCGAGGGACTCGAGGGCCTTGGCAGCGACGCCCTCACCCTCGTGGATGAGGCCCAGGAGGATGTGCTCGGTGCCGATGTAGTTGTGGTTGAGCATCCTGGCCTCTTCCTGCGCCAGGACGACCACCCGTCGGGCTCGGTCGGTGAACCGTTCGAACATGCGCTGCTTCTCCTCTGACCGGCTGGTCCGGCACTGCCCTCCCCGCTCGTGGAGAGGAGCACCCGACGTCCGTCGGCGCGCTGGGGCACCGGTCTTTCCACTGTAGTCACGGACCACGCCGTCCTGTCGGCCTCGACCGGCGGGCGGTGGGTGGCTGTCCGGGTCAACCGATGGTGCACGGACGGTGTTCCGATCCGGTTTACGCCGACAGCGGACGGCGCGTCGCGGCAGGGACGCCGACGGCCCGGCACCCGAGTGGGTGCCGGGCCGTCGGTGACCTGCTGGATCAGCCCCTCGCAGGGGCCCACCCCGAGCGGGGTGACGTGCTGGAACGGCCCCCTCGCAGGGGCCCACCCCGAGCGGAGCGAGGGGTGGGGGGCGAGGGGGTCCTTCCTCAGTGGGCCGCTTCGTAGGCCTCGACGACGCTGGCGGGGATGCGGCCGCGGTCGCTGACCTCGTGGCCGTTCTTGCGGGCCCACTCGCGGATGGCGCCGGCTTGCTCGCGGTCCATGCGACCGCCGCCGGTGGCGCGGGAACGGCCGCCACCGGAGGCCCGGCCGCCGCTCCCGCGACCGACCTTGCGGGCGGCCTGCACGTAACGGGAGAACGCGTCACGCAGTTCCTTGGCGTTCTTCTCCGACAGGTCGATCTCGTAGTTCGTGCCGTCGAGGGAGAAGCTCACCGTCTCGTCGGCGGGGACGTCCTCGTCGAGGTCGTCGCTGAGGATCACCTGGACCTTGCGTGCCATTCCTTCTACCTCACTCCTTCTCGGCCCCCGTGGCCGGACGATTGGTCGCCGTCCTCGCGGACAACGCGGCCATTCCACCACACGACGGCACAATAGGACGAATTGCACACCGCGGTTCGCCCAATTCGGGGAGAAAGTGTCCGATCGGGACGCGCGGTTCAGGAAATCGGCCGCACCAAAGGGAACAGGATCGTCTCCCGGATACCGAGACCGGTGAGCGTCATCATCAGCCGGTCGATGCCCATCCCGACCCCGCCGCTGGGCGGCATGCCGTACTCGAGGGCCTCGAGGAAGTCCTCGTCGAGGACCATCGCCTCCGGGTCGCCCGCGGCGGCCAGCAGCGCCTGCTGGGTGAACCGCTCGCGCTGCACCACGGGGTCGACGAGCTCGGAGTAGCCGGTCCCGCGCTCGACGCCCCCGATGTAGAGGTCCCACTTCTCGGCCAGGCCCGGCGTCGTGCGGTGCGCGCGGGTCAGCGGCGAGGTGTCCACGGGGTAGTCGACGACGAAGGTCGGCGCCTGCAGGGAGTCCTGCACCAGCGCCTCGAACAGCTCCTCCACCACCTTGCCGGGGAGCCACGCCGGGTCCACGCCGACGTCGTGCCGCTCCGCGAGGGCCCGCAGGTGCTCGACCGGCGTCTCCGGGGTGACCTCCTCGCCGACGGCGTCGGACACCAGGGAGTACAGCGGCACCTGCGGCCACTCCCCCGACAGGTCGATCTCGGTGCCGTCGTGGTGGCGGGCGGTGTGGTCGCCGAACAGCGCCGCGCAGCTCTCCTGGACCAGCTCCCGGGTGGTGCGCGCGACGCCGGCGTAGTCGGTCCAGGCCTCGTAGAACTCGAGCATCGCGAACTCCGGCGAGTGCGAGCTGTCGGCGCCCTCGTTGCGGAAGTTGCGATTGATCTCGAAGACCTTCTCCAGCCCGCCCACGATGCACCGCTTGAGGAACAGCTCCGGTGCGATCCGCAGGTACAGGTCGAGGTCGAAGGCGTTCATGTGGGTGCGGAACGGCCGGGCCGCGGCACCGCCGTGGACCGTCTGCAGCATCGGCGTCTCGACCTCGAGGAACCCGCGGGCGGTGAGGCCGGCCCGCAGCGCCGCCACCACCGCGGCCCGCTGGCGGACGGTCCGGCGCGCCTCGTCGCGGACGATGAGGTCGACGTAGCGGCGGCGGACCCGCAGCTCCTCGCTCATCGGCTTGTGCGCCACCGGCAGCGGCCGCAGCGCCTTGGCGGCCAGCCGCCAGGAGTCGGCGAACACCGACAGCTCGCCCCGCCGCGACGTCCCGACCTCGCCCTCGACGACGACGTGGTCGCCGAGGTCGACGTCGGCCTTCCAGGCGTCGAGCGCCTCCTCCCCGACCCGGTCGCGGGAGAGCATGACCTGCAGCTCGGCGTCGCCCTCGCGCAGCGTCGCGAAGCAGAGCTTGCCGGTGTTGCGGCTGAAGATGACCCGGCCGGTGACGCCGACCCGCTCACCGGTCATCGTGTCGGGCTCGAGGTCGGGGTGCTCGGCGCGGACGTCGGCCAGCGACGTCGTGCGCCCCACCGTGACCGGGTAGGGGTCGGTGCCGGCCTCGCGCAGCCGGTCGAGCTTGGCGCGCCGCACGCGCAGCTGCTCGGGGAGCTCGTCGTCCGGGGGGCCGGGAGGCAGGTCGCTCACGGCGCCCGAGCCTACGGGCGTGCGCCGCACCACCCCGGCGGCTACCGGCGGCCGGCCGCCTGCTGGCGCGCGAAGGCCAGCCGCAGCCCGTGCACCGTGAGGTCGGGCTCCCGGGCGCCGATGGACCGGCAGCTGTCGGCCACCAGGGGCGCCAGCCCGCCGGTGGCGACGACGACCGGCGCGCGGCCGAACTGCGCCTCCAGCTCGGCGCCGATCCGGTCGACCAGCCCGTCGACCAGCCCGGCGAAGCCGAGCACGACCCCCGACTGCAGCGCGGCGACCGTGTTCTTGCCGATGGCCTGCGCCGGGACGGTCAGCTCGACCGAGCGCAGCTGAGCGGCGCGGGAGGCGAGCGCCTCCAGGCTGACCTCGAGGCCCGGCGCCAGCGCGCCGCCGAGGAACTGCCCGTCCGGTCCGACGGCGTCCACGTTGGTCGAGGTGCCGAAGTCGACGACGACGACCGGCCGGGAGCGCCCGTCGGGCGCGGTGCCGAACAGCTCGTGGGCGGCCAGCGCGGTGACCACGCGGTCGGCGCCGACCTCGCGCGGGTTGTCCACGTGCAGCGGGACGCCGGTGCGCACGCCGGGGCCGATGAGCACGACCGGCACCTCGAGGGACTCCAGCAGCCCGCGCAGCGCCGGCAGCAGGGCCGGCACCGTCGAGCAGGCGGCGACGCCGGTGACCTCGGTGTCGCGCAGCAGGCCGCGCCAGAGCATCCGCAGCTCGTCGGAGGTGGCCCGCGGGTGGGTGGTCACCCGCCAGCAGCCGACCCGGCGGGCGCCGTCGAAGGTGGCCAGCACGGTCTGGCTGTTGCCGACGTCGACGGTGAGCAGCACGGCCGGTCAGCTCCGCAGGTCGAGGGCGAGGTCGAGGATCGGCGAGGAGTGCGTGAGCGCGCCCACCGACAGGAAGTCCACCCCGGTCGCGGCGACCTCGCGGGCGACGGCGAGGGTCAGTCCGCCGGTGGCCTCGAGCTCCGCGCGGCCCCCGACCAGCGCGACCACCTCGCGCAGCCGCGCGGGGGGCATGTTGTCCAGCAGCAGGAAATCGGCGCCGGCCTCGACCGCCTCGGCCGCCTGGGCCGGGGTGTCGGCCTCCACCTGCACCGGCACCCGCGGCGCCCGCTCGCGGACGGCGGCCACCGCGGCGGCCACCGAGCCGGCGGCGGCGACGTGGTTGTCCTTCACCATCGCGACGTCGTAGAGGCCCATGCGCTTGTTCGACCCGCCGCCGCAGCGCACGGCGTACTTCTCCAGCGGGCGCAGGCCGGGCGTGGTCTTGCGGGTGTCGAGGACGACCGCCCCGGTGCCCTCGACGGCGTCCACCCAGGCCCGGGTCGCGGTGGCGATGCCGCTGGCGCGGCTGGCGATGTTCAGCGCGCTCCGCTCGGCGGCCAGCAGCGCCCGCACCGGCCCGCGCACGGTCAGCAGCACGTCGCCCCGGGTCACCCGGTCGCCGTCGGCGGCCCCGGCGGTGAGCGTGGCGCCGGGGGCGAGCCTGGTGAACACCCGGGCCGCGACCGGCAGGCCGGCGACGACGCCGTCGGCGCGGGCGACCAGGTCGGCGGTGCCGTACTGCGCCGGGGGGACGGTGGCGGCGCTGGTGACGTCCAGGGCGACGGCGAGGTCCGGCTCGCTCGGCAGCACCGCGCCCCCGGCGAGGTCCTCGGCCAGCGTGCGCTCGACCAGCTCCTCGACCCACGCCTCCGACAGGCCCGTGCCCTCGAGCGAGCGCGGGTCTCCGCTCACCATGCCTCCCGTTCGCTCCCGCGGGGCGCTCCGCTCCTCGCTCGTTCCTCGCTGCGATGCTCACGCCCCTGTCCGCTCACCACGGGGACACCACCGGCGCGCCCACCGGGCGGCGGGTCAGCGACAGCCGTCCGTCCCCGCCGAGGCGGACGTCGAGGTGCACCCGCCACCGGTCCTCGCTGTCGGGGTGGTCCTCGCGCCAGTGGCAGCCGCGGGTCTCCTCCCGCGCGGTGGCCGCCGCGGTCAGCGCGCTCGCGACGGTGAGCAGCCCGGTGGCCTCCCAGCTGTCCACGCCGGGCGCCGCACCGGGCCCGCCGGCCAGCGAGGCGGCCAGCCCGGCCAGCGTGTGCGTGGCCTCGGCCAGCCCGGCGCCCGAGCGCAGCGCCGCGACGCGGCCCGACATCGTGTCGGTGACCACGCGGCGGCCGGCCGGGTCGAGCAGCCCGCCGGTCGCCGGCGCCGCGTCGACCGCGGGGGCCGACGGCGGCAGCGAGCGGGCCAGGTCCGCGCCGATACGGGCGGCGAAGACCAGCCCCTCGAGCAGCGAGTTCGACGCCAGCCGGTTGGCCCCGTGCACGCCGGTGCAGGCCACCTCCCCGCACGCGTAGAGGCCCGCGACGGTGGTGCGCCCGGACAGGTCGGTGACCAGCCCGCCGGAGGCGTAGTGCGCCGCGGGCGTGACCGGCACCAGCTCGGTGACCGGGTCGACGTCGCCCGCCCGGCAGCGGGCGACGATCGTCGGGAACCGCTGCGCCAGGCCGTCGATGCCGCGGGCGTCGAGCCAGACGTGGTCCACCCCGTCGCGCAGCTGCACCCGGGTGATCGCCTTGGCGACCACGTCGCGCGGGGCGAGCTCGGCCAGCGGGTGGACGCCGAGCATGAACCGCTCCCCCGCGCCGTCGCGCAGCACCGCGCCCTCGCCGCGCAGCGCCTCGCTGACCAGCGGCTGCTGGCCGCGCACGCCCGGGCCCAGGTACAGCGACGTCGGGTGGAACTGCACGAACTCCAGGTCGGTGGCGACGGCCCCCGCCCGCAGGCCCAGCGCCACGCCGTCACCGGTGGACACCGGCGGGTTGGTGGTGGCGGCGTAGACCTGCCCCATCCCGCCGGTGGCGAGCACGACGGCGCGCGAGCGCACCGCGCCGACGCCGTCCTCGGTGCCCTCGCCGAGGACGTGCAGGGTGACCCCCGCCGCCCGCCCGGTGGCGTCGGTGAGCAGGTCGAGCACCATCGCGTGCTCGACGAGGGTGATGCCGGGGTCGGCGTGCACGGCCTCGCACAGCGCCCGCATGACCTCGGCCCCGGTGGCGTCGCCGCCGGCGTGCACGATCCGGTCGGCGGAGTGCCCGCCCTCGCGAGTGAGCAGGAGCCGGCCGGAGGGGTCGCGGTCGAAGCCGGCGCCCCAGTCGATGAGCTGGTGCAGCCGCGCCGGGCCCTCGGTCACCAGCGCGTGCACCGCGGCGGGCTCGCACAGCCCGACGCCGGCCACCTCGGTGTCGCGGGCGTGCGCCTCCGGGGTGTCGGCCGGGTCGAGGACCGCGGCGATGCCACCCTGCGCCCAGCGGGTCGAGCCGTCGTCGACCCGGACCTTGGTGACCACGGCGACCGACAGGCCCGCGGCACGGGCGTGCAGCGCGACGCACAGCCCGGCGACGCCGGAGCCGACGACGCAGACGTCGGCCGACAGCTCCCACCCGGGCGCCGGCGCGGCCAGCCGGGTGGGCAGCCCGACCACCGGGTCGGCCGCCAGCGTGGTCACCGGACCGGCACGCCCAGGTCGCTGCGCCGCTGGTCGGTGGCGCCGGGCACCGGGGCGGAGGGGTCGCCGCCGAGCTCGACGACGCGGTTGGCGCCGTCGACGTGCACGACCTTCGGGATGTACGCCTTGGCCTCGGTCTCGTCCATGAGGCCGTAGCTGATCAGGATGACCAGGTCGCCGGGGTGCACCAGGTGCGCGGCGGCGCCGTTGATGCCGATGACGCCGCTGCCCCGCTCGCCGGGGATGACGTAGGTCTCCAGCCGGGCGCCGTTGGTCACGTCGACGATCGCCACCTGCTCGCCGGGCAGCAGGTCGGCGGCGTCGAGCAGGTCCTCGTCGACGGTCACCGAGCCCACGTAGTGCAGGTCGGCCTGGGTCACCGTCGCCCGGTGGATCTTGGACTTGAGCATCGTGCGCATCATCGGGGGCCTCCCAGTCGGACGGCGGTGTTGTCGAGGAGTCGGGTGCTGCCGGCGCGGACGGCGACCAGCAGGCGGGCGGGGCCGGCCGTGGGGGCGCGGCCGAGGTCGGGGTCGGTGAGCTCGAGGTAGTCGGGCACCAGCTCGGGCGCGGTGGCGAGGACCTCCCGCGCGGCGGCGAGGACGGCGCCCGCGCCCCGCGGCCCGGCGTCCGCGCCGGCGCACAGCGCCCGGTGCACCGTCGCGGCGCGGGCCCGCTCGTCGGGCGCGAGGTAGCGGTTGCGGCTCGACAGCGCCAGGCCGTCGTTCTCGCGGGCGGTGGGGACGCCGACGACCTCCACCGGCAGTGCGAGCTCGCGCACCATCGCGCGCACGAGCGTGAGCTGCTGGTAGTCCTTCTCGCCGAAGAACGCCAGGTCGGGCCGGGCCAGGCCGAACAGCTTGGCGACGACGGTCAGCACGCCGGCGAAGTGCCCGGGCCGCACCGCGCCCTCGAGCACGCCGCCGAGCGGGCCGGGGTCGACGGTGACGCCGAGCGCACCGGACGGGTAGACCTCCCCGACCGGCGGGTGGAAGACGACGTCGGCGCGCTCCTCGGTGAGCGCGGCGAGGTCGGCGTCCCAGGTGCGGGGGTAGCGGTCGAGGTCCTCGCCGGGCCCGAACTGGGTCGGGTTGACGAACACCGAGACGACGACGCTGCCGGCCCGCTCCCGGGCGGCGCGCACCAGCGTCCGGTGCCCCTCGTGCAGCGCGCCCATGGTGGGCACCAGGGCGACCGGGCCGGGCAGGCCGGCGACCACCTCGCGCAGCTCCGCGGCGGTCCCGGCGACGGCCGGAGGAGAGGTCACCGGGAGCCCGCCGGGTCCGCGGCCTCGTAGAGCAGGTCGAGCAGGGGCGCACCCTCGTGCCGCTTGAGCCGGCCGGCCGCCAGCGCGCGCTCGGTGGTCCGCTGGGCCATCGCCACGTAGGCGGCCACCGACGCCGGGGCCCGGTCGGTGAGCGTCTCGAGGTGGTCGGCGACGGTACCGACGTCGCCGCGGCTGACCGGGCCGGTGAGCCCGCGGTCGCCGCGCCGCAGCCCGTTGTCCAGCGCGGCGGTGAGCAGCGGGGCGAGCACGCGGGCGGGGCTGTCGACGCCGGCGCTGCGCAGCAGGTCGGCCGCCTCGGCGACCAGGGTGACCAGGTGGTTCGCGCCGGTGACCAGCGCGGCGTGGTAGAGCCGCCGGTCGGCCTCGGCGACGAAGAACGGCTCGCCGCCCATCTCGAGCACCAGGGTCTCGGCGACCGCCCGGTGCAGGGGCCGGCTGGTGACGCCGAACGGCGCGCCGGTGAGCCGGTCGGCGTCCTCGGGGGCGCCGGTGAAGGTCATGGCCGGGTGCAGCGCGAGCGGCAGGACGCCGGCCTGCTCCGCGGGCCCGAGCACCGACAGGCCGTGCGCGCCGGAGGTGTGGAAGGCGATCTGGCCGGCCCGCCAGTGGCCCGTACCGGCCAGACCCGCGACCAGGCCGGCCAGCGTGTCGTCGGGGACGGCGAGGACGACGAGGTCGGAGGAGGCGACGACCTCGTCGGCGGGCAGCAGCGGGACACCTGGCAGCAGCCGGGCCGCGCGCTCGGCGGAGGCGGTGGACACACCGGAGGCGGCGACCACGTCGTGGCCGGCGGTGGCGAGGGCGGCGCCCAGGACCGACCCGACACGGCCGGCCCCGATGACCCCGACGCGGAGCCGGGCGGGAGCGCTGTCGGCGGGCGGGAGCCCGGCAGCGCGGGGGGTCCTGCGGGCAGCAGGCATCGCGGTCACCTCTCGTTCCAGTCCCTGGCGGGTACCGGACTCGGTGGCCGGGCCGACGTCGTCGTCCCGGGTGTGCGGGGTCGTGCGGGGTGGTGCCGGCGGGAGGCCTGCTGCGACCGGGTGTGTCACGCGGGCGACGCGCTGATGGCGAGTGTGTGACGGCCCGCCGTCGCCTGCAACGCGCCGGGCCTGTGGAGTGGGTCACTCCGCCTCCGGGGGTGGCGCGGGCGGTGGACGGGCCGGTCCTTACGGTGTGCGCGGCACCGGCGCCGACGCGGTGGCCGGCGGACACGAGGGGGTTCGGTGGGCACGTTCGAGGGACGCACCGCGCTGGTCACCGGCGGCAGCCGCGGCATCGGGCTGGCGATCGCCCGCAGCCTGGTCGACCGGGGGGCCCGGGTGGTGCTCACCGCCCGCAAGGCCGAGGCGCTGGAGGAGGCGGTCGCCGCGCTCGGCGGCCCCGAGGTGGCGGTGGGGGTGCCGGGCAATGCCGGCGACGCCGCGCACCGCGCCGAGGCCGTGCGCACCGCGGTCGAGCGCTTCGGCAGCCTCGACCACCTGGTCGGCAACGTCGGCATCAACCCGGTCTACGGCCCGCTGGTGGACCTCGACCTCGACGCCTTCCGCAAGATCCTCGACACCAACGTCGTCGGCACGCTGGGCCTGGTGCAGGAGGCCTGGCGGGCGTGGATGGGCGAGCACGGCGGCTCGGTGCTCGTGGTGGCCTCGGTGGCCGGGCTCAAGGCCTCCCCGAACATCGCCGGCTACGGGGTGAGCAAGGCGGCGCTGGTCAACCTGGTGACCCAGCTCGCCGTCGAGCTCGGCCCCACGGTGACGGTCAACGCGGTGGCCCCGGCCGTCGTGAAGACCCGGTTCGCCGGCGCGCTGTACGAGGGCCGCGAGGCGGAGGCCGCCCGCGCCTACCCCGTCGGCCGCCTCGGTGAGCCCGAGGACGTGGGCGAGGCCGCGGCCTACCTGCTCGGCGCGGGCTGGGTCACCGGCCAGACGCTGGTGCTCGACGGCGGCGCGCTCTCCCGCGGCCCGGCGTGACCGGCCGCTGCGCGGTGGCCTACTCGCGGTAGCGCCGGCGGCGGCCGCCGGGGGTCACGCCGCTCTCGGCGAGGATCCGCGCGAGCCGGGCGGCGCCGGGGTCGTCCGGGATGTCCGCGGCCCGGCCGGGCGACGGGGTGCTCGCACCGGCGTGGCCGGCCGCGACGGCGTGCACGGCGGGCCGCTGCACGGTGGGCCGCTCGGTGGTCACGGGGACGGGCAGGTCGACCGGCAGGTCGGTGCGGCGGCGGCCCAGCGGCGCCCGGTCGGCGGGCGCGGGGACGGCCGGGGCGTCGTCGAGCATCCCGCGCGCGGCCAGCCACTCGCGGGGCGAGTCGGCCGGCCGGGGCGGCGGCGGGGGGACGGCGGGCGCCGCGGCCGACGGGGT
>NZ_JBJGZA010000057.1:0-21554 GCF_054050255.1 Geodermatophilus sp. SYSU D00700
CCCCCCCCCCCCCCCCCCCCCCCCCCCCCGCCCCCCCCCCCCCCCCCCCCCCCCCCCCCCCCCCCCCCCCCCCGCCGCCCGCCCCCCCCCCCCCCCCCCCCCCCCCCCCCCCCCCCCCCCCCCCCCCCCCCCCCCCCCCCCCCCCCCGGGCGGGGGATCAGCCGGTGAGGCTGGTGCGGTCGGTGACCGGGGCGGTGGCGCCCGGTTCGGTGCGCGCCTGGTCGGCCACGGCGGCGGCGACCGCCGGTGTGACGGCCGGGTCGAAGACGCTCGGGATGACGTAGTTGGCGTTGAGCTGGTCGTCGCGCACCAGCGCCGACAGCGCCTCGGCCGCGGCCAGCAGCATGCCCGTGCTGATCTCGGTGGCGCGGGCGTCGAGCAGGCCGCGGAACACCCCGGGGAAGGCCAGCACGTTGTTGATCTGGTTGGGCAGGTCGGAGCGGCCCGAGGCGACCACCGCCGCGTGGTGCCGCGCCCGCACCGGGTCGACCTCCGGCGTCGGGTTGGCCATGGGGAAGACCACCGCCCGCTCGGCCATCGCGGCCAGCGCCTCAACCGGCAGCACGTTGCCCGCGCTGACCCCGATGAAGACGTCGGCACCGGCGAGGGCGTCGGGCAGCTCGCCGCGCACCCGGCCGGGGTTGGTCCGCGCGGCCAGGGCCTGCTTGGCCGGGGTCAGCCGCTCGTCGTCGGGCGAGAGGATGCCCTCGCGGTCCCACACCAGCACGTGCCGGGCACCGGCCTCCAGCAGCAGGTGCACGATCGCCGTCCCCGCCGCGCCGGCCCCGGCGACGACGATCCGCACGTCGGTCAGCCGCTTGTCCACCACGCGCAGGGCGTTGCGCAGCGCGGCCAGCGCGACGATCGCCGTCCCGTGCTGGTCGTCGTGGAAGACCGGGATGTCGAGCCGCTCCCGCAGCCGGGCCTCCACCTCGAAGCAGCGCGGCGCGGCGATGTCCTCCAGGTTGATGCCGCCGAAGCCGGGGGCGATGAGCTCGACGGCGCGCACGATCTCGTCGACGTCGTTGGTGTCCAGGCAGATCGGCCAGGCGTCGATGTCGGCGAACCGCTTGAACAGGGCGGCCTTGCCCTCCATCACCGGCAGGGCCGCGCCGGGCCCGAGGTCGCCCAGCCCGAGGACGGCCGAGCCGTCGGTGACGACGGCGACCGTGTTGCCCTTGATGGTCAGCCGGCGCACGTCCTCGGGGTGCTCGGCCAGCGCCAGGCACACCCGCGCGACCCCGGGCGTGTAGGCCATCGACAGGTCGTCGCGGGTCTTGAGCGGGACCTTCGAGGCCACCTCGAGCTTGCCGCCCAGGTGCAGCAGGAAGGTGCGATCGCTCACCTTGCGCACGGCCACGCCCGGCACGGCGCGCAGCGCGTCCACCATCTCCTCGGAGTGGGCGGCGTCGGCGGCCGAGCAGGTGACGTCGACGGTCAGCCCGTCGGACCGGGAGTCGACGACGTCGATGGCGGTCACCGCCCCGCCGGCCGTGCCCACCGCGGTGGCGATCCGGCCGATCGACGCCGGGTCGCCGTCGGCCGTCAGCCGGACGGTGATCGAGTAGGACGCCGAGGTCACCGGCCCGCGGGGCGCGGCGGCCGGGTCGTCCGGCGAGCTGTCGCCGGTGGCGGTGGCGGGCGACGTGTCGGTGCTCACCGTCCCATCGTGGCACCGGCGGACCGGCGCCCTGTGGCCGAGGTCACGACGCCCGGGCCTCCCCGGGCACTTCCGCGGAAGGTGCCCGGTCAGCCCGAGCGCTGGGCCGATCCCTCGGCGCGGGCCTTGAGGCCGGCGCAGAACTGGCGGAACGACGGGTTGAGGTCCGGCGTCGAGCGCTCGGTCACCCAGGCCAGCGGGCCGGTCTGGTCCTCGCGGACGGTGAGCACCGTGCCGCCGTCGTCCTGCCGGGACAGCTGGTAGGTGCGCTCGATGACCGCCAGGCCGAACGGCAGCCCGCCGCGCCAGCGCATCGCCTCCCCCGGCCGCAGCTCGGTCACGGTGACCGAGAAGGGCCGGCTGCGGATCATGGTGGCGTACAGCGTCAGCCGCTCGCCGAGCGCGACCCGGCCCTCGACCCGGTCGACGCCGGAGTCCCAGTCCCGCCAGGTGCCGACGTCGACCAGGTGACGCCACACCTCGTCCGGGCCCGCGTCGATGCGCGTGGCCGCCTCGAAGCTCTTCATCGCCGCCTCCCGGACCGCAGTCTGCCGCGCGTCAGCGGGCCGGACCAGCGCCGCGCAGCCGGAACGGCCGGTCCGCCGAGACCGGCCCGCGAGCCCAGGCCAGCAGCCCGCCGACGTCGAGACCGTGCGGCGGTGCCGGGGCGTAGGGCGCGACGTTGACCGCCCCCCGCTCGACGAGCCGCGCCGCGCCGGGGGCGTTGCCCCGCGCGGCGTGGGTGAGCCCGACGGCGAGCTGCGCCAGCCCGCGCCACAGCTGCCGCTCGGCGTCGGGCGCGGCCTTCCAGGCGTCCTCGAGCACCTCGTGGGCGTGGAAGGGACGGCCGGCGTCGAGCAGCCGCTGGGCCTCGGCGATCGCCTCGTCCGGCGTCCGCGGCACACCCTCCGGCGCGCGCTCGACGCCCTCGGCACCACGGGGCAGCGGCCGGCCCAGCGCGTCGCGCGGGCGGGCGTTGCGGGCCCGCCCCCGGTCGTCCCGGTCCCGCGGCGCGGTCACCGTCGCATCCTCCCGCGCCCCCGATCCGTTCACACGATCGGGTGCTGAGCGCGGGCTCGCGGCAGGGCTGCATCCGGACCTGCGGGGACGCCGGAAGAGGGGGTGTCAGCACTCCCCGACACCGGAGGAACCCGTGACCCGGACCCGCACCCTCGGCCTCGCCACCGTCGCCGGAGCCGGCGCGCTGCTCGCGCTCGGCGTCGCACCCGCCTCGGCGGACGACACCGCCACCGTCTCCGTGCTGCACGGCGTACCGGACACCCCGGTCGACGTGTACGCCAACGGCGAGCGGCTGATCGACGACTTCCAGCCGGGCACCCTCACCGACCCGCTGTCGCTGCCGGCCGGGTCCTACGACCTCGCGCTCTTCCCGGCCGACGCGCCCGACGGGTCCGGCTCGCCGCTGCTGTCGGCGAACGGCGTCTCGGTGCCCGCGGGGGCGAACGCCACCGTCGTCGCGCACCTGACCGCGGAGGGCCAGCCCGCGCTGACGCCGTTCGTCAACGACACCTCCGAGGTGCCCGCGGGCCAGGGCCGGGTCGTCGTGCGGCACACCGCGGCCGCGCCGGCGGTCGACGTCCGCGCCGGCGGCCAGGTGGTCGCCCCGAACCTGACCAACCCGGACGAGGCGGCGCTCACCGTCCCGGCGGGCACGGTCAGCGCCGACGTCGTCCTGGCCGGCACCGACACCGTCGCGCTCGGCCCGGCCGACCTCGAGGTCACCGAGGGCGCCACCACCGTCGTCTACGCCTGGGGCTCGCAGGAGGCCGGCTACGAGCTGGCCGTCCAGACGGTCTCCGGCGGCCACTCGGCGCCGTCCGGTGTCCCCGGCGGCAGCGCCGGCCTCGCCGACGACGGCCTGCCCCTGCCGCTGCTCGGCCTGTCCGCGCTCGGCCTGGCCGGTGCCGCCGTGGCGGCCCGCCGGCTGGCCGGCAGCCGCGCCTGACGGGAGGGACCGACGTGCGACCCGCTGCCGCCGGCGTGGCCCTGGGCCTGGCCCTCGCGGTGGGCGCGCCCACCGCGTGGGCGCTGACCCGGCCTCCGGCGGCGGCGGGCGCGCCGGTCGAGCAGGCGCTCGGCGCCCCCGCGGAGACCCCCGCGGGGGCGCCCGCTCCGCCGGCCCCTGCCGTGACCGTCCGGGACGCCGCTCCGCGCCCCGCGCCGGAGGTCGTGCCGCCCGCGCGGGTCACCGTCCCGGCGCGCGGGCTCGACGTCCCGGTCGACCCGGTGGGCACCGCGCCCGACGGGCAGATGGCCCTCCCCGACGACGTCGGCCGGGCCGGCTGGTACCGCTTCGGCCCGGTGCCCGGTGCGCCCGGTTCGGCGGTGGTCGCCGGGCACGTCGACGACGCCGAGCAGGGCCTCGGGGCGATGGCGGCGCTGCGCGGGACCGAGCCCGGCGACGAGGTGGTCGTGACCGACGCCGCCGGCGCCGTCACCCGCTGGCGGGTGGTCTCCCGGGAGGTGCTGGACAAGCAGGCGCTGCCGGTCGACGTCCTCTTCCGCCGCGACGGACCGCCGCGGCTGACGCTGGTCACCTGTGGCGGACCGTTCCTCCCCGAGGTCGGCGGGTACCGCGACAACGTCGTCGTCGTGGCGGAGCCCGCGCCGTGACGGTTGAAGGACCTCCCTGCCCCCCACTGCTCGCACGCTCGCAGCGGGACCCTGCAGGGAGGCCACCCCGATCCGCCCGCCGGTCGCCTAGGGTCGGGCGGGTGAGCACCGAGGCGGAGCCGGCGCCGTACGGCGCGGCCGAGCCCGACGACGACGAGGTCGCCCGCCGGTTCGCCGCGGGCGACGAACAGGCGCTGGCCTGGGCCTACGAGCGCTGGGCGGCCCGGGTGCACGGCATGGCGGTGCGCGCCTTCGGTCCCGGCCCCGACGCCGAGGACGTCACCCAGCAGGTGTTCGTCTCCGCCTGGACCGGTCGCGCCGGCTACCGGCCCGAGCAGGGACCGCTGCCGGCCTGGCTGACCGGCGTCTGCCGCCACAAGATCGCCGACACCTGGGCTCGCCGCGACCGGCAGCGGCGCGCCGCCGAGGCGGCCGTGGCCGAGGCGCGGTCACCCGCCGCCGGCCCGGCCCCGGTCGACGCGACCGTCGCCGACCGCGTGCTGCTGCTCGGCGAGCTCGACCGCCTGGGCCAGCCCCAGCGCGGCATCATCGAGCTGGCGTTCTTCGCCGACCTCACCCACACGCAGATCGCCGAGC
The DNA here is from genome assembly GCF_054050255.1 of Geodermatophilus sp. SYSU D00700. Taxonomy (NCBI): domain Bacteria; kingdom Bacillati; phylum Actinomycetota; class Actinomycetes; order Geodermatophilales; family Geodermatophilaceae; genus Geodermatophilus; species Geodermatophilus sp. SYSU D00700. The sequence goes on from NZ_JBJGZA010000057.1 coordinate 4,892, forward strand.
GGACCGGCCTGCCGCTGGGGACGGTCAAGAGCCACATCCGGCGCACCCTCGAGCGCCTGCGCGACCGGTTGGAGGTGGACGGTGCCGCACTGCACGCCTGAGGACCTCGCGCTGGCCGCCCTCCGCGAGCCCCTCGCCGACGGCGCCACGGCGCACCTGGCCGGCTGCCCCGACTGCACCCGCGAGCTGGGCCGGTTGCGCCGCGCCGTCGACGTGCTCGCGGTCCCCGAGCTCGCCGACCCCGGCCCGCCCGTGGCCCCGCCGCCGGCGGTGTGAGCCGGCATCGCCGCGGCCACCGGCGTCGCGACCGCGCCGCGCCCGGACGTCGTCGCGGCGTCGGCGCCGCCCGCCGGGCCGGTGCCCGACGTCCCGCCCGTGCCGCTGGCCGCCGGTCCGGCCGATCCGGAGCCGGGACCGGTCGCGCCGGTGGTGCCGCTGCGGCCCCGCCGGTCCCGCCTGCTGCTGGCCGCGGCCGCGGCGCTCGTCGTGGGACTCGGCGTCGGCGCGGGTGCGGTCGCGCTCGCCGGCCGCGAGGACGACGGCGTCGCGGTGGCCGCGGCGGTGCTCGACCCGCTCGAGGACAGCGGCGCCACCGGCAGCGCCTCGGTGGTCGAGCGCGAGGACGGCACGCGCGTGCTGCGGGTCGAGCTCGCCGCCGACGCGCCGTCCGAGGGCTACTACGAGGCCTGGCTGCTCACCGAGTCGGTGACCGGGCTGGTCCCGCTCGGCGTCGTCCGCCCGGGCACCGACGAGTTCGAGCTGCCCGCCGGCCTCGACCTCGGCGAGTACCCGGTGGTCGACGTCTCGGTGGAGCCGCTCGACGGCGACCCGGCGCACTCGGGCTCCTCCATCGCCCGCGGGCAGCTGTCCTAGCGTCGGGGGTGTGACCGCGCTCGACCTCCGCCTGCCGCACGCCGACCTCGCCGACGCCTGGCGGACCGCGCGGCCCCGGCCGGCCGGCCGCCACCTCGACACCGCGGCGTGCAGCCGGCAGAGCAACCGGGTGCTCGAGGCGGTCGCCCACCACGCGCGGCACGAGGCCGAGCTCGGCGGCTACGTGGCCGAGGCGACCGCCGGGGACCTCCTCCAGCAGGGCCGCAGCGTCATCGGCGGGCTGGTCGGCATGGCCGCGGCCGACGTCGTCTTCGTCGAGTCGGCGCAGGCCGCGCTCGCGGCGCTGCTGGCCGCGTGGCCGCTGGAGCCCGGCGCCCGGGTGGCCCTGCTGCCCGGCGAGTACGCGCCCAACGCGGCGATGCTGCGCGCGGCCGGCCTGACGCTCGAGCACCTGGCCGCCGACGGTGACGGGCGCGTCGACCTCGAGGCGCTGGAGCGGACGCTGGCCGTCGACCCGCCGCGGTTGGTGCACCTCACCCACGTCGCCAGCCACCGCGGCGTCGTCCAGCCGGCCGCCGAGGTGGCACGGCTGTGCCGGGCGCACGGGGTGCCGCTGGTGCTCGACGCGGCGCAGTCGCTGGGCCACGTCGACGTCGACCTCGGCGCCGACGTCGTCTACTCGACCTCCCGCAAGTGGCTGGCCGGCCCGCGCGGGGTCGGCCTGCTGTGCGTGCGGCCGGCGGTGACCGCGCAGCTCGTACCGGTGCTGCCCGCCCCGGCCGACCTCCCGCCGCTGCGGGCGCTGGAGAGCGGCGAGGCGCACGTGGCCGGGCGGGTCGGGCTGGTCCTGGCCGTCGGGGAACACCTGGCCGCCGGACCGCACCGGGTGCGCGAGCGACTGGCGGCGCTGGGCCGGGCCGGGCGGCAGGTGCTCGACGGCGCCGCGGGCTGGGAGGTGGTGGAGCCGCTCGACGAGCCGACGGCGACCACCACGCTGCGCCCGCCGGAGGGCGTCGACGTCGTCGCCACCCGCGCCCGGCTGCTCACCGAGCACGGCATCGTCACCACGGCGATCGAGCCCGGCCGCGCGCCGGCGGAGCTGACCGGCTGGGTGCTGCGGGTGTCGCCGCACGTGGACGGCACCGTCGACGACCTCGAGGCCCTCGCCGCCGCCCTCTGACGAGGCATGGGAAGCTCTCCGCACCTGCCCGCCGTCGATACGTGCGGATGGCTTCCTATGCCTCGCCCAGGGCCGCCTGGATGCGCTGGGACACCGTGCGGTGGACGGCGAGCTGCTCGTCGAGACCGGGGTGCACCGGCACGCCGTCCTCGACCACGAACCGCCCGCCGACGACGGTGTGCCGCGCGGCCACCGGGCCGCAGCGCAGCCACGCCTCGACCGGGTCCGACAGCGCCCCGGCGAACGCCGGCCCGGTCAGCGGCCAGACGGCGAGGTCGCCGCACGCCCCCACCGACAGCTGCCCGATCTCGCCGGTGCGCCCGAGGCAGGCCGCGCCGCCGCGGGTGGCGATCTCCAGCGCGTCACGGGCGGAGAACGACGCGGCGCCGTGCCGCAGCTTGCCCTGCAGCATCGCCGTCCGGGCCTCCAGCCACAGCGACGCCGCGTCGGCCGACGACGACCCGTCCACGCCCAGCCCGACCGGCGCCCCGGCCGCCCGCAGCTCGGCCACCGGCGCCAGCCCGCTGCCCAGCACCATGTTCGACGACGGGCAGTGCGCCGCCCCGACCCGCGCCGCGCCGAGCCGCGCCACCTCGGCGGGCGAGGGCCAGACCACGTGCGCCAGCCACACCCGGTCGGTCATCCAGCCCACGTCGGCCAGGTAGTCGACCGGGCGGCGGCCGAAGCGCTCCAGGCAGAACGCATCCTCGTCCCGCGTCTCGGCCAGGTGGGTGTGCAGCCGGACGTCGAGCCGCTCGGCCAGCTCCGCCGTCCGCGTCATCAGCGACGTCGACACGCTGAACGGCGAGCACGGCGCCAGCGCCAGCCGGGTCAGCGCGTGCGGCGAACGGTCGTGGTGGGCCTGCACCAGGCGCTCCGACTCGGCCAGGATCTCGTCGTCGTCCTGGACGACGGAGTCCGGCGGCAGCCCGCCGTCCTTGACCGACAGCGACATCGACCCGCGGGTGACGTGCGACCGCACCCCGAGGTCCTGCGCCGCCCGCACCTCGGCGCCGATCAGGTCCCCGGCCCCGCGCGGGTGCACGTAGAGGTGGTCGGTCGAGGTGGTGCAACCGGCGAGCGCCAGCTCGGTGAGCCCGACGTAGGCCGACACGTACGCGGCCTCCTCGTCCAGCCGCGCCCACAGCGGGTAGAGCGTCACCAGCCACTCGAACAGCCCGCCGGTCAGTGCGGGCGCGAAGGACCGGGTGAGGTTCTGGTACAGGTGGTGGTGGGTGTTGACCAGCCCGGGCGTCACCAGGCAGCCGCGCGCGTCGACCGTGCGGGCCGCGGCCGGCCGCGGGTCGCCGGGCCCGCCCACCCCGCTCACCACCCCACCGGTGACCGCGACCCACCCGCCGGCGATCTCGCGCCGCTCGTCGTCGACGGTGGCCAGCAGTTCGGCGTCGTGCACCAGCAGGTCGGCGGTCTCCACCCGCGGCATCCTGCCCACCTCGCACGGAGGACGGCGAGCCGCGGCACACGACGTCGTGCAACCCGGTCGACACCAACCGCGACTACCGTGGCCGTCCCCGCACACCGACGAGGAGTGACCATGCAGTTCCTGCAGCCCGCGACGTGGGAGGAGGCGCTGGAGGCCAAGGCCGCCCACCGCGACGCCGTCCCCATCGCCGGGGGAACCGACGTCATGGTCGCGATCAACTTCGGCCGGCTGCGCCCGCCGCTGCTGCTCGACCTCACCCGGGTCCCCGAGCTGCAGCGGTGGGAGACCGACGACGGCGCGGTCCGGCTGGGCGCCGGCGTCCCCTACGCCCGGGTCATCACCGAGCTCGGCGACCGGCTGCCCGGGCTGGCGATGGCCGCCCGCACCATCGGCTCGCCGCAGATCCGCAACCGGGGCACCGTCGGCGGCAACCTGGCCACCGCCTCCCCGGCCGGGGATGCCCACCCCGCGTTGCTGGCCGCCGGCGCCGAGGTCGAGGTCGCGTCGGTCCGCGGCACCCGCCGCATCCCGGTGACGGAGTTCTACCGGGGCGTCAAGCGCTCCGCGCTGGCCGACGACGAGCTCATCGCCGCCGTCCGGATCACCCCGCCCCGCGGGCCGCAGCAGTACAGCAAGATCGGCACCCGCAACGCGATGGTCATCGCCGTCGCCGCGTTCGGGCTGGCGCTGCACCCCGACCGGCGCGCCGTGGGCACCGGCATCGGGTCGGCCGCGCCCACGCCGCGGCGCGCACCCGCCGCCGAGGAGTTCCTCGCCGGCGAGCTGGACGGGTTGTGGGAGTCCCGCGCCGAGCTCCCGTCCGCGACGGCGGGCCGCTTCGGCGAGCTGGTCGCGGAGGCCGCCGCCCCCATCGACGACGTGCGCGGCACCGCCCGCTACCGCGTCCACGCGCTCTCGGTCATGGCCCGCCGCGCGCTGACGTGGGCCTGGGCCGACTACCGGAAGGGAGACCCGACGTGCGCCTGAGCTGCACCGTCAACGGCACACCGCAGCAGGTCGACGACGTGTGGGAGGGCGAGAGCCTGCTCTACGTCCTGCGCGAACGGATGGGCCTGCCCGGGTCGAAGAACGCCTGCGAGCAGGGCGAGTGCGGCTCGTGCACCGTCTACCTCGACGGCGTGCCGGTCTGCGCCTGCCTGGTCGCCGCCGGCCAGGCGCAGGGCCGCGAGGTCGGCACGGTGGAGGGACTGGCCCCGCCCGGCGAGCTGCACCCGGTGCAGGAGGCGTTCCTCGAGGCCGGCGCCGTCCAGTGCGGCTTCTGCACGCCGGGGCTGCTGGTCGCCACCGACGACCTGGTCAGCCGCTCGCTGGCCGAGGGCCGCACGCCGGCCGACGCCGAGATCCGCGAGGCGCTCGCCGGCAACCTGTGCCGGTGCACCGGCTACGAGAAGATCCTCGACGCCGTCCGGCTGGCCGCCGACCGCATGGCGGGGGAGGCCCGGTGAGCACGCCCACCCGCGCCCCGAGCGGAGCGCCCGCGCACCTGACCGGCAAGGGCAGCGGCGGGGTCGGCGACGACGCCCAGCGCCCCGACGGCGTCCTCAAGGTCCGCGGCGAGTTCGCCTACGGCAGCGACCTGTGGATGGACGACATGCTGTGGGGCGTCACGCTGCGCAGCCCGCACCCCTACGCCCGCATCCGCTCGATCGACGTCAGCCCCGCGCTGGCCGTCCCGGGCGTGCACGCCGTCCTGACCTCCGACGACGTGCCCGGCGAGAAGGTGTACGGCCTCGAGCTCGCCGACCAGCCGGTCCTCGCCCTCGACGTCGTCCGCTACCAGGGGGAGCCCGTGGCGCTGGTCGCCGCCGACCACCCCGACACCGCCCGGCGGGCCGCGGCGCGGGTCCTCGTCGACTACGAGGTGTGGGAGCCGGTCACCGACGCGCGCACCGCCCTCGGCCACCCCACCTGGAACCAGGTGCACGACTCCCCCGCCGAGGTCACCGAGCTCAGCCGGGAGAGCGCCCACCTGCACCCGCACGGCAACCTGGTGCGCCACCTCAAGGTCCGCAAGGGCGACCCCGCGGCCACCGCCGACGTCGTCGTGGTCGGCGAGTACGAGGTCGGCATGCAGGACCAGGCGTTCCTCGGTCCCGAGTCCGGCCTCGCCGTCCCGGCCGACGACGGCGGCGTCGACCTGTACGTGGCCACCCAGTGGCTGCACGTCGACCAGCGGCAGATCTGCGCGGCGCTGGGCATGCCGCCCGAGAAGGTGCGGCTGACCCTCGCCGGCGTCGGCGGGGCCTTCGGCGGCCGCGAGGACCTCTCCATGCACGTGCACGCCTGCCTGCTGGCGCTGCACACGGGCAAGCCGGTGAAGATGTCCTACAACCGCGAGGAGTCCTTCTTCGGGCACGTGCACCGGCACCCGGCGACCATGCGCTACGAGCACGGCGCCACCCGCGACGGCGACCTGGTCTACGTGAAGGCCGAGATCTTCCTCGACGGGGGCGCGTACGCCTCGAGCACCCCGGCGGTCGTGGGCAACGCCGGGACGATGGGCATCGGTCCCTACGTCGTCCCGAACGTGCACGTCGACTGCTACGGCGCCTACACCAACAACCCGCCGTGCGGCGCCATGCGCGGGTTCGGGTCGGTGCAGACCGCCTTCGCGTACGAGTCGCAGATGGACGCCCTCGCCGCCGAGCTGGGCATGGACCCGGTCGAGCTGCGCTGCCGCAACGCGATGGAGCAGGGCTCGGAGACCCCCACCGGCCAGGTCGTCGACAGCCCGGCGCCGGTGGCCGAGCTGCTGCGCCGGCTGACGGCGATGCCGCTGCCCCCGGAGCCGGCGACCGGCGACGACGTCGACCTGCGCGACATGCCCGGCGGGGTCTCCAACACCACCCACGGCGAGGGCGTGCGACGCGGCGTCGGGTACGCCGTCGCCTACAAGAACGTCGCGTTCTCCGAGGGCTTCGACGACTACTCGACCGCCCGGGTGCGGCTCGAGGTGGTCGGCGGCGAGGCCGTGGCCACCGTGCACACCGCGGCCGCCGAGGTGGGCCAGGGCCTGGTCACCGTCGAGCAGCAGATCGCGCGCACGGAGCTCGGCGTGGACGCCGTCGTGGTGCACCCCGCCGACACCGCCGTCGGCTCGGCCGGCTCGAGCTCCGCGTCGCGGCAGACCTACGTCACCGGCGGCGCGGTCAAGGCGGCCTGCGAGGCGGTCCGCCGGAGGGTGTTCGAGCGGGCCGCGCAGGTCGCCGGCCGGCCGCTGCCCGACCTGCGGCTGTTCGACGGCGCGGTGGTCTCCGACGCGGAGGGCGTCAAGCTGCCGCTGGCCGACGTCCTCGGCGACGGCGCGGTCGAGGAGACCGTGGAGTGGCGGCACCGGCCCACCGAGGCCCTCGACCCGGAGACCGGGCAGGGCTTCGCGCACGTGCAGTACGCGTTCTCCGCACACCGGGCCGTCGTCGACGTCGACAGCGAGCTCGGGCTGGTCAAGGTCGTGGAGATGGCCTGCACACAGGACGTCGGCAAGGCGATCAACCCGCAGGCCGTCGTCGGGCAGATCCAGGGCGGCACCGCGCAGGGACTGGGGCTGGCGGTGATGGAGGAGGTCCTCGTCCGCGACGGCCGGGTGCAGAACCCGTCGTTCACCGACTACCTCATCCCGACCGTGCTCGACATGCCGCCGATGCGGATCGAGGTCCTGGAGTACGCCGACCCGCACGCCCCCTACGGCCTGCGCGGCGTCGGGGAGGCGCCCAACATCTCCTCCGGCCCCGCGGTGCTGGCCGCGATCCGCGAGGCGACCGGCCTGCCGCTGCGGCGGGTCCCCGTGCGCCCGGAGCACCTCACCGGCACGTGAGCGGGTGCGCCGGCGCCGCATCTCCCGGCCGGGAACGCGGCGCCGGCGCACGGCCTCAGCCCGGGAGCCCGGCCAGGCGGTCCATCGCGGCGAGCACCCGGTCCTGCAGCTCCGGGTCCTCCAGCGCGCCCGGCGTCCGCGCCGGGCGGTTCCCCGCGGTGTAGCCGCCGGGCCAGTCGCCGGCCGCCGCCCGCGCCACCCGCGCGCCGCCGTCCTCGACGTCGCCCGGTGCGCCCGGGGAGGCCAGCTTGGTGCGCACCCAGCCCGGGTCGACCGCGCCCACGCGCAGCTGCGGCAGGCGGCGGGCCCAGCCCAGCGCCAGGACGACGTCGAGCGCCTTCGAGTCGGCGTAGGCGCGCCGCGACGGCCGCGGGCTGCCGAGGTCGCCGGGGTCGACGCGACCCGAGCCGACCATCCCGCTGCCGAGGAAGACCAGGCGCTCACGCACCCGGTCGCGCACCAGCGCGGTGAGCAGGTGGGGGGCGAGCGCGTTGACCGCGAACGCGAGCTCGTGGCCCTGCCGGCTCGGCGGCGCCCCCTCCGGCGGCCAGACGCCGGCGTTGTGGACGAGCACGTCGAGGTCCCCGAGCCGGTGGGCGAGCGCGCGCACCTGGTCGAGGTCGGCCAGGTCGCCGGTGACCAGCCGGACGTCGCCGAGCCGGCCGAGCTCCACGGCGACCGGTGCGCCGCGCGCCTCGCTGCGGGCGTGCAGGACGACGGTGTGCCCGTCGGCCAGCAGCCGCCGCGCGGCCGCGCGGCCGATGCCGTCGGTGGAGCCGGTGATCGCGATCGTCGCCATGGCCCGGACCTACCCGGCTCGACCCGCCGAGCGCCGGCCGCCCGCACACCAGCGTGTGCGCTGACGCGGCACTCCGGTTCCCAGGATGCGGCCGGCGCGCACACGCTCCGCTCGTCCGGGGCTCAGGCGCGGAGGACGGCCTCGAGTCCCCCGGCCCGCGCAGCGTGGGCGGCCGCGCCGAGCACGTGCCGGACCCTCGCCGCACAGGCAGCCGACCAGGCCGCGATCGCGCGGAGTTCGTGCTCGCTCAGCTCGATCGAGTCGGGCACGCTCAGGCGGTCTCCTCCCAGCGGCGGCCGAGGGCGGCGCGGCCGGCGTCGGTCGGGCGGCCCCACAGCCGCAGCCGGGCCATGCCGCCGTCGGGGAAGACGTCCATCCGCACCCGGGTGACGCCGGCGTCGCCGGGCAGCACGAAGCGGTGGCGGGTGTCGGGCTGCAGCGGCGTGCGGGGCAGCAGCTCCACCTCGCGGCCGTCGGCGGTGGTGCCGGTCAGCGACGCCGCACCCGGCGCGTTGCCGAGGAACCACGAGGTGTCGAGCTCGGCGAGGGTCACCACGCCCTCGCAGGCCAGCGTCAGGTCCACCCAGTCGTTGCCGTCGTCGCGGCGGCGGGCGTTCTCCCAGCCCTCCCCCATCGACCGGGCGACGCCGCGGCCGATCAGCTGGTGCGGGCTGCCGTAGAAGGCGTTGCTCACCCCGCTGATCCGCCCGCCGTTCTCCAGGGCGGCCAGGTCGCACGGGCCGGCGTCGAGCAGCCGCGGGTCGGGCACGACCTCGCCGTGCACCCGCAGCCGGGCCACGCCGCCGTCGGGGTGGATCGACAGCCGCACGTGCGTCACCCGCGGCCCCGGCTCGACGGGAAAGCGGTTGGCGGTGCCGCCGGCCAGCGGCGAGCGCGGCAGCAGCGGGACCCAGTCGGCGTCGGCGAGGGCCGCGGCCGGCGGGTGGCCGTCGACCGAGGCGCCCTCCAGCGCGGCGTGCGGCGGGTAGTTGCCGAGGAAGAACGCGGTGTCGACGACGACGGCGTGCACCACGCCCGGCATGCCGAGCCGCACGACCGCCCAGTCGTGCCCGGGCTCGCGGCGGCGGCGGGTCTCCCAGCCGTCGTACTCCTTGCCGCGCGCGCCGAAGTCGTCGCGGGCGGCCGCGGGCTCGGGGCGGATCAGGTTCTCCTTGCCGGCGAAGAACTCGTCGTTGGCGGCCACCACGGCACCGCCCTGCGACCGGACGGCGAGGTCGGGCAGGTCGAACGGGTCGGTCACGGGGGTCACTCTCGCACGGCGGGGGTAGGGGGCCGCTGTCCCGCGAGAACCCCAGGAGGACCCGTGTCCGAACCCACCGACGACCTGCGCGAGCGCGCCCGCGACCACATCCAGCAGATGCCCGCCGAGACCGCGCTGGGCAACGCCGACCCCGCCGGGGGCTCCACCGACGACCCGAAGATCATGGACCAGGCCGCCCGGGAAGAAGGCGAACAAGGCAGCTGACCTCACCTGCCCCCTCGGTCGAGCAGCCGGCCGAGGGGGCTGCCGTCGGCCTCGCGGCCGCGCAGCCAGGTCCGCCGGACGACGCCGGTGAGCTCCCGGCCCGCGTAGGGCGTCACCGGGTTGCGGTGCTCGAGCCGGCCCACGGTGAACCGCTCGTCCGGCGCGAAGGCCACCAGGTCGGCGTCCCTCCCGACGGCGATCGCGCCCTTCCCCGGCAGCCCGGCCAGCCGCGCCGGCGCCGCCGACATCCAGCGCGCCACCTCCGCCAGCCCGATCCCGCGGGCCCGCGCGCCGGTCCACACCGCCGGCAGCGCCACCTGCAGCCCGGCGATCCCGCCCCAGGCCAGCCCGAAGTCGCCGACGTCGAGCCGCTTGAGCTCGGGCGTGCACGGCGAGTGGTCGCTGACGACCAGGTCGACGTCCCCGGCCCGCAGCGCGTCCCACAGCGCCGCCCGGTGCGCCGACTCCCGGATCGGCGGGCAGCACTTGAACGCGGTGTCGCCGTCGGGCACCTCCTCGGCGGCGAAGGTCAGGTAGTGCGGGCAGGTCTCCACGGTGATCCGCACACCGGAGGCACGCGCGGTCCGCAGCAGCGGCAGGGCGTCGCCGTCGGCCAGGTGGACGACGTGGCTGCGCGCGCCGGTGTCCCGCGTCGCCGCCACCAGCCGCCCGATCGCCGTCTCCTCCGCCGCCGGGGGGCGGGAGGCGAGGAACGCCACGTAGCTCGTCCCCGCCGGCTCCGGTGCCGCCTCGATGACCTGCTCGTCCTCGGCGTGGGCGACGAGCAGCCCGTCGAAGGTCGCCAGTTCGGCCAGCGCCGCGCGCAGCCCGGCGTCGTCCAGCGGCGGGAACTCCGGCACCCCGGAGTCGAGCAGGAAGCACTTGAACCCGACGACGCCGGCGTCGTGCAGCAGACGCAGGTCGCCGACGTTGCCGGGGACCGCGCCGCCCCAGAAGGCCACGTCGACGGCGACCTGCCCGGCCGCCGCCTCCCGCTTGACCCGCAGCGCCTCGGGCGTGGTGGTCGCCGGCACCGAGTTCAGCGGCATGTCCACGACCGTGGTGACGCCGCCGGCGGCCGCGGCGCGGGTGGCCGAGGCGAAGCCCTCCCACTCGGTGCGGCCGGGCTCGTTGACGTGCACGTGGCTGTCGACCAGCCCGGGCAGCAGCACCTCGTCGTCGGCGAGGGTGACCGCCCCGGCCGGGACGTCGTCGAAGCCGGTCACCGCGGTGACGACGCCGTCGGCGGTGTGCACGGCCGCGGCGCGCTCTCCGTCGGGCAGCACCACCCGCCGGGCCCGGACGACGAGGCTCATGCCACGGCCTCCACCGCGCGGACCACGGCGTGCAACTCGGCTCCCCACGCGGTGGCCACCCAGCCGTTCTCCAGCGGCAGCCGGACGGCGTCCTCCCCGGTCGACACCCCTGCAGCCTGCCCCACGTGCACCGTGGAGGCGTAGGCGCGCGGGGCCACCGGCGGCAGCCAGGCGGGCGCGCCGGGACCGAGCCCGACGGTCGTGTGCAGCAGGGGCCGGCCGTCGACGACCACCCGCGTCGTGCCGGTCCAGCAGCCGGGCTCCTCTCCCGTGCGGCCCAGCAGCACCTGCTCGGTGGCGGTGAGGACGGCGCCCGGCGCCAGCGTCGCGGTCAGCCCGGACCGGTGGTGCGCCCGGGCGGCGACGACGGTCGGCTCGGGCCGGAGGTCCAGCTCCCCGGCCACCTCGGCGACCACGCGCTGCACCGAGGGCCGGTCGCCGTCGCGGGCGGGCAGCGCCACGGCGGCGGCCACCGAGCGCACCGTCAGCGTGGCGCCCTCCTCGACCACCAGCCGGACCTCGGCGTCGTCCCCGCCCAGCGGACCGAACGCCGTCGCCACCAGGTGCACCGAGGACGGACCGGTCCGGCGCACCGCCAGCTGACCGCTCGCGCGGACCACCGGCAGCACCGTGCGGCCGCCCGGGCCGCGCCGCGCGACGACCTCGACCCGGGTCCTCACACCGGCTGCGGCCGGCGGGCCCGCACCTGCCCGCGCACCCACTCGGCCACCTCGGTGGCGGCCGGGTCCTCGCGCAGCGAGATCAGCAGCGTCGGCTTCTCCCCGCGCACCGCGGCCGAGTCCCGTCGCATGACGTCGAGGTCGGCGCCCACCAGCGGCGCCAGGTCGGTCTTGTTGACCACCAGCAGGTCCGACGCGGTGACCCCGGGCCCGCCCTTGCGCGGCACCTTGTCCCCGCCGGCGACGTCGACGACGAACACCTGCACGTCGACCAGCCCGTAGCTGAAGCTCGCCGTCAGGTTGTCCCCGCCGGACTCGACGAACACGAGCTCCAGGCCGGGGTGTCGGGCCTCGAGCAGCTCGACGGCGTCGAGGTTGGCGGTGATGTCGTCGCGGATGGCGGTGTGCGGGCAGCAGCCGGTCTGCACCGCCTCGATCCGGTCGTCGGGCAGGACGGCCTGGCGTCGCAGGAAGTCGGCGTCCTCGGTCGTGTAGATGTCGTTGGTGACGACGGCGAGGTCGTACTCCGCGCCGAGCGTGCGGCACAGCGCCGCGGCCAGCGCCGTCTTGCCCGAGCCGACCGGCCCGCCGAGCCCGACGCGCAGCGGCCCGCCGTGCCGGTGCGCCGCAGGCGCGTCGACGTAGTCCTGCAGGTCGTGGTCAGGAGGCAAAGAAGCGGTCCCCTCTCGTGGCGTGCACCTCGGCCAGCAGGTCGAGGAGCGGGTCGGTGTCCGCGGGGAGGCCCTCCCGGACCGCCGCGTCGGTGACGGCGTCGATCTCGGGCGCCAGCCGCGCGGTGACGGCGGCGACGGTGAGCGGGTCCATGGCCAGCAGCCGCTGCGCCGCCGTCGCCGGGCCGCTGACCGACAGGTAGGCGGCCGCGGCCGCGGCGTCCCGGGAGGTGAGACCGCCGGCGGCCGCGGCGGCGCCCAGTGCGACCGGGTGGTGCGGCGCGCCGGGGAGCGCGTCCCAGACCGGCGAGGGCCACGCGCGGCGGCCCACCCGCACCAACCCCCGACCCTGCTGCCGCGACGCCGCCCGCAGCGCCGGCGACGGCGTCCGCGCGTCCGCCTCGGCATCGAGGGTGACCAGGTCACCGCCGCGGTGTCGTCCGGAGGACGACAGTGTCGACGCCTCGGCCGCGAAGCCGGCCGCCACGGCACCCGCCGTGTGCAGCCGACGCCGGAGGAACGTCATCAGCGACGCCGGGTCGTGCACCAGCCCGGCCGTGATGGCCTGCTCCACCCCGCCGGAGTGCGCGTGCCCGCCCGCGGGCAGCCGCGAGTCGGCCAGGGTCAGCAGCGCTGCAGACACGGGAAGAGGTGCCCTTCAGAACAGGAAGTACCGCTGCGCCATCGGCAGCTCGCGCACCGGCTCGGGCTCCCACACCTCGCCGTCGACGGCCACGGTGAAGGTGTCCGGGTCGACGCGGATCTCGGGCAGGGCGGTGTTCTCGGGCATGTCGGCCTTGCCGAGCCGGGTGGTGTCGGTGACCGCGGCCAGCCGCCGGTCGACGGCGAGCCGGTCGCCGAGCCCCGCCTCCAGCGCCGCCGACGCGACGAAGTGCAGCGACGTGCGCGCCGGCACCCGGCCGTACGCGCCGAACATCGGCCGCGGCAGCTGCGGCTGCGGCGTCGGGATGGACGCGTTGGCGTCGCCCATCTGCGCCCAGGCGATGACGCCGCCCTTGAGCACCGCGTGCGGGCGGACGCCGAAGAACCGCGGGTCCCACAGCACCAGGTCGGCGAGCTTGCCGGGTTCCACCGACCCGACCTCGCCGTCGATGCCGTGCGCCACCGCGGGGCAGATCGTGTACTTGGCGACGTACCGGCGGGCGCGCAGGTTGTCCGCGGCGCCGTCCCCGGCCAGTGACCCCCGCTTGCGCTTCATGACGTGCGCCGTCTGCCAGGTCCGCAGCACGACCTCGCCCGCGCGGCCCATGGCCTGTGCGTCGGAGCCGATCATCGAGATGGCGCCGAGGTCGTGCAGCAGGTCCTCGGCGGCGATCGTCGTCGGCCGGATCCGGCTCTCGGCGAAGGCGAGGTCCTCGGGGACGCTCGGGTCCAGGTGGTGGCAGACCATCAGCATGTCGAGGTGCTCGTCGAGGGTGTTCACCGTGTGCGGCCGGGTCGGGTTGGTGCTGCTCGGCAGCACGTTCGGGTGCCCGGCGACGGTGATGATGTCCGGCGCGTGCCCGCCCCCGGCGCCCTCGGTGTGGTACGCGTGGATGCTCCGCCCGGCGATCGCGGCGAGCGTGTCCTCGACGAAGCCGGCCTCGTTGAGGGTGTCCGAGTGCAGCGCCACGGGGACGCCGTGCCGCCCGGCCACGGTCAGGCAGGCGTCGATCGCCGCGGGCGTGGACCCCCAGTCCTCGTGCAGCTTGAACCCGCTGGCGCCGCCGCGGAGCTGCTCCTCCATCGACTCCTGCGAGACGGTGTTGCCCTTGCCCAGCAGCGCGACGTTGACCGGCCACGGGTCCATCGCCTCCAGCACGCGGGCCAGGTACCAGTCGCCCGGGGTGATCGTGGTGGCCTTCGACCCCTCGGCCGGTCCGGTGCCGCCCCCGATGAGCGTGGTGACACCGGAGCCGAGCGCGGTCGGCACGATCTGCGGGCAGATGAAGTGCACGTGGCAGTCGATGCCGCCGGCGGTGAGGATCCGGCCGTTGCCGGCGAGCACCTCGGTGCCCGGGCCGATGACCAGGTCCGGGTGGACGCCGTCCATGGTGTCGGGGTTGCCGGCCTTGCCCAGCGCCACGATCCGGCCGTCGCGGACGCCGACGTCGGCTTTGACCACGCCCCAGTGGTCGAGGACGACCGCGCCGGTGATCACCAGGTCGGGCGCGCCCTCCGCCCGGGTGGCGCGCCCCTGGCCCATCGACTCGCGGATGACCTTGCCGCCGCCGAACACCGCCTCCTCCCCGGCCCGGCCGGGCCCGCCGCAGCGGTCCTCCTCGACCTCGACGAGCAGGTCGGTGTCGGCCAGCCGGACGCGGTCGCCGGTGGTGGGCCCGTACAGCTGGGCGTAGCGCTCGCGGGACAGCCGGACCATCAGCCGATCCCGCCCTGGCCGGTCAGGCCGGGGACGACGCGGGCGCCGGCCAGGGGCACGAGGGTCACCGTGCGGGTGATCCCGGGCTCGAAGCGGACGGCGGTGCCCGCGGCGACGTCGAGCCGGTGCCCGTGCGCGGCCGCGCGGTCGAACTCGAGCGCCCGGTTGGCCTGGGCGAAGTGGAAGTGCGACCCCACCTGCACCGGCCGGTCGCCGGTGTTGGTGACAACGACCTCGATCCGCGGGGCGCCGGGCAGCGTCTCGATCGTGCCCTCGGCCGGGACCACCTCACCGGGGATCACGGGATGGGCTGGTGGACGGTCACCAGCTTGGTCCCGTCCGGGAAGGTCGCCTCCACCTGCACCTCCTCGAGCAGCTCGGGGACGCCGTCCATCACGTCGTCGCGGGTGAGGACCGTGCGCCCCGACTGCACCAGCTCCGCGACGAGGACGCCGTCGCGCGCCCCCTCGAGGACGTGGTCGGTGACGATCGCCGTCGCCTCCGGCAGGTTCAGCCGCAGTCCCCGCGCGCGCCGCCGCCGGGCCAGCTCGGCGGCGTAGGACAGCAGCAGCCGTTCCTGCTCGTGCGGGGTGAGGTGCACGCGGGGGCCTCCGGGGGTGGGGATCCGGACGCTAACCGCCGGATGTGTCGCGCCGGTTACCGCAGCGGCCGGAAGAACTCCCGGACGTCGGCCACCAGCGCCTCCGGCCGCTCCATCGCCGCGAAGTGCCCGCCGCTGTCGTGCTCCTGCCAGGAGCGCAGGTCGGTCAGCTGCCGCTGCACCCACTCGCGGGGCGGCTGGAAGATCTCGTGCGGGAACACCGAGACGCCGGCCGGCACGGCCACCTGCGGTGCCCGCTCCGCCGGCGCGCGCGCCATCTCCCAGTACATCCGCGCCGAAGACGTCGCCGTCGCGGTGAACCAGTAGACCGAGACGTCGTCGAGCAGGCGGTCCAGGCCGATGGCCCCGACCGGGTCGCCGTCGCAGTCGGTCCAGGCGTGGAACTTCTCCAGGATCCACCCGGCCTGCCCCGCGGGGGAGTCGGTGAGGCCGTAGCCGAGGGTCTGCGGGCGGGTGCGCTGCTGCTGGCTGTACGCCGCGGCCTGGGCCCGGAACGCCCGTTCCCGCTCGAGCGCCCGCTGCTCGCGCACGGTGAACTCCATCTGCCCCTCCGGCGGACCGGTCACCACCATGTTCAGGTGCACGCCGACCACCCGGTCGGGGTGGCGGGCGCCGAGGTTGGCCGAGACGAACGAGCCGATGTCCCCGCCCTGGGCGCCGAACCGCTCGTACCCGAGCCGGCGCATCACCTCGGCCCAGGCGTCGGCCGTGCGCGCCGGCCCCCAGCCCGGGGTGTCCGGCTTCCCGCTCCAGCCGAACCCCGGCAACGAGGGGACGACGACGGAGAACGCGTCCCGCGGGTCGCCGGGGTCGGTGAGCGGGCCGAGGACGTCGAGGAACTCGACGACCGACCCGGGCCAGCCGTGGGTGAGCACGAGCGGCAGGGCGTCCGGGTGCGGCGACCGGACGTGCAGCAGGTGGACCGGCAGGCCGTCGACGACCGTCCTGGCCTGCGGATGGGCGTTGAGCCGTGCCTGCCGGGCCGGCCAGTCGTACTCCTCGGCCCAGTAGTGGCAGACCTCCTGGAGCCACCCGAGCGGCACGCCCTGCGACCAGTCGTCGACCGTCTCCGGCTCCGGCCATCGCGTGCCACGCAGCCGGCGCCGCAGGTCGTCGACCGCCTCGGCCGGCACGTCGACGGCGAAGGGCTCGACGGCGTCGTCCACCACGTCACCGTATCGGCGGTCGCGGCACCGGGTCCTCGTCGAGGAGTCCGTGATGAGCCGGGCGTCGATCGGCGCCGCACCCAGTCCCAGTGACGGAACCACGACCGGATGGCGGACGCCCACCTGCCCGTGGAATGCCGGAAGGGCCCTCACCGGGTGGTGAGGGCCCTTCACGGGGAATGGTTGTCCGGCGGCGTCCTACTCTCCCACCCCGTCTCCAGGGCAGTACCATCGGCGCTGAGAGGCTTAG
>NZ_JBJGZA010000058.1:0-21045 GCF_054050255.1 Geodermatophilus sp. SYSU D00700
CCCCCCCCCCCCCGGCCGCGGCCGCCCGCCGGCCCCCCCGCGCCCGCCCCCCCCCCCCCCCCCCCCCCCCCCCCCCCCCCCCCCCCCCCCCCCCCCCCCCCCCCCCCCCCCCCCCCCCCCCGCGCCGTACTCGGTCCCCGAGCACGGCGACGACGACCAGCGGAGGAGGTGGGGGACCGGTGCGCAGTCGAGTGCGCGACGAGCGCGGCGCGAGTGTCGTGGAGTTCGCGCTGATCCTGCCGGTGCTGCTCGTCCTGGTGCTCGGCATCGCCGAGTTCGGGCACGCGTTCCAGGTGCAGGGCACCCTGACCGCCGCCGCCCGTGAGGGCGCGCGGGCCATGGCCCTGCAGAACGACCCGGCCGCGGCCCGCAACGCCGTCCGCGCCGCCGCCCCGACCCTCGACCCTGCCATCACCAACGGCCAGATCACCGTCACGCCGGCCGCGTGCCCTCCCACGGGGACGGCGAACGTGCGCGTGACCGTCGACTACCCGATGCCGTTCCTCACCGACTTCTTCGGCGCGAGCATCGACCTGACCGGGACGGGGGTCATGCGGTGCAACGGCTGACGAAGGACCCCTCCGCCCCCCGCCACTCGCAGGCTCGCAGCGGGGCCCTGCGGAGGGGCCGTTCCAGCACCTCACCTGCCCCCCGGCGCTCCCTCCTCCGCCGGCGCATGGCCGGCGAGCACGGCGCCTCGGCGGTGCTCCTGGTGCTGCTCCTCGTGCCGATGCTCGGCTTCACCGCCATCGCCGTCGACGTCGGCGCCCTCTACGCGGAGCGGGCCCGGCTCCAGGTCGCCGCCGACGCCGCCGCGCTCGCCGTCGCGGCCGACTGCGCCAAGGGCGCCTGCGGCGACATGCAGGCCACCGCCCAGGCCATGGTCGACGCCAACCTCGGCGACGCCACCGCCGATCCGCCGGTCCTGGCGTCGAACCCGAACCGGGTCACCGTCGCCGGGCGGGCGCCGCAGGAGCACTGGTTCGCTCCCGTGATCGGCCACGACGCGACCGAGGTCTCGGCCACCGCCACCGTGGCGTGGGGCGGTCCCAGCCGCGGCACCGCCGTCCTGCCGCTGACCTTCAGCTGGTGCGAGTTCAGCCAGCAGACCGGCGGCGGGCTGCCCTCGGGCACCACGGCGCGCACCATCTACCTGACCAAGTCCTCGGACACGCCCGAGGACTGCACCGGGCCGTCGGACAACTTCGTGCCCGGCGGCTTCGGCTACCTGGTCAGCGACCCGGGCCGGTGCCGCGCCTCCAGCGCCGTCGACGAGCGCTCGTACTCCTCGACGGGCAACACGCCGCCGTCGGGGTGCTCGCCCCAGGACTTCTCCGCCTGGCTGGGGCGGACCGTGCTGCTGCCGATCTTCGACGAGTACGGCGGCACCGGCAGCAACGCCTGGTACCGGGTCTACGGCTACGCCGCCTTCCGGCTGACCGGGTTCCACCTGGGCGGCCAGTTCAGCACCGACCCGAAGCCGTGCGGCGGCAGCGACCGCTGCGTCACCGGCTACTTCACCCGCTTCGTCGAGCTCGGCGAGGCCTTCCACTACGACTCCGAGGCCCCGCAGATGGGTGCCTGGGTCCTCCGACTCGTCCGATAGGGGCTCCTCGTGAGACGACGACTGCTCGCCGCCCTCGTGGCACTGCTCCTCGCCGGGACCGGCGCGGTGGTGCTGCTGGCCTACGTGCGCGGCGCCGACGCCCGTGCCCTCGCCGGGGTGCGGACCGTGGACGTCCTGGTGGTGGACCAGCCGGTCCCCGAGGGGACGCCGGCCGAGGACCTCCCCGACCTGGTCCGCACCGAGCGGCTCCCGGCCAAGGCCGCCGTCGAGGGCGGGGTCACCGACCTCGACCAGCTCGCCGGGCAGGTGGCCACCGCCGACCTGCAGCCGGGCGAGCAACTGCTGGCCACCCGCTTCGCCGCCCCCGAGGACCTCGCCGTGCCCGGCACCGTGGCCGCGCCCCCGGGGACCTCGGAGGTCAGCGTCCTGCTCGAGCCGCAGCGGGCCGTGGGCGGCCGGCTGGCGGCCGGCGACGAGATCGGCGTCTACGTCTCCATGACCCTGGAGAACGAGGCCGGCAAGACCGTCGGCACCACGCACGCGACCCTGCACGGCGCGCTGGTGACCCAGGTCCAGGGCGCCCCGGCGCCGGTGCCCGACGACACCACCGACACCGCGTCGTCGGGCGGGGCGGCGCCGACCGGCAGCCTGCTGGTGACCGTGGCCGTCCCGGCGCGCGACGCCGAGCTGGTCGTCTTCGGCATGGAGCACGGGACCGTGTGGCTCGCGCTGGAGCCCGAGGGCGCCGACCGCAGCGGCACGAAGATCGTCACCCAGGGCAACGTGTACGGCGACCTCTCCGCCCTGGGCAACGTCTACGGGGAGTCCAAGTGAGTCGAGTGGTGCTGGGCGCGGCGGGCGAGGAGCTCGTCCTGCGCGTCAAGGAGGCGGCCGACGGCGACGTGCACGTGCTGCCGCCGGGCCGGCTGCCCGCCGACCCCGCGCGGCTGTTCGAGCAGCTGGTCGACGGCGAGCTGCCCGACGTCCTGCTGATCGGACCAGACGCGGTGTTGCAGGAGGCGTTCGGCCTGGCCGCGCGCCTGGACGTGCAGTGCCCGGGCATCAGCGTCGTCCTGGTCGCCGACCCGACGCCGGAGACCTGGCAGGAGGCCATGCGCGCCGGCATCCGCGACCTGCTGGCGCCGACCGCCGACCCCGCCGAGATCCGCGCCGCGGTCGAGCGGGCCGGGTCGGCCGCAGCCGGACGGCGGCGGGTGCTGCGGCCGGTCGAGGAGACCGCCCGCTACACCGGCCGGGTCATCACCGTGGCCTCGCCCAAGGGCGGCGTCGGCAAGACGACCGTGGCCTCCAACCTGGCGATCGGGCTCACCGAGACCGCGCCCCAGTCGACCGTGCTCGTCGACCTCGACGTGCAGTTCGGCGACGTCGCCTCGGCGCTGGGCCTGGTGCCCGAGTACGCGCTGCCCGACGTCGCCCACGGCCCGGCGGCCGAGGACACGATGGTCCTCAAGACCTTCCTCACCCAGCACCCCAGCGGCCTCTACGCCGTCTGCGGCGCGGACTCGCCGGCCGCGGGCGACAGCGTGACCGCCGCCGACGTCACCCGCCTGCTCGCATCGCTGGCCCGCGAGTTCCGCTACGTCGTCGTCGACACCGCGCCGGGCCTGTCGGAGCAGACCCTCGCGGCGCTGGACCGGGCCACCGACGTCGTCATGCTCAGCAGCATGGACGTCCCCGGCGTCCGCGGGCTGCGCAAGGAGCTCGACGTGCTGGGCGAGCTGTGCATGATCCCCGCCGGCCGGCACGTGGTGATGAACTTCGCCGAGGCCAAGGGCGGCCTGTCGGTGCGCGACGTGGAGACCGCGATCGGCACCGGGGTGGACGTCGTCGTCCCGCGCTCGGCCGCGGTGCCGGCGTCGACCAACCAGGGCGTGCCGATCCTCGCCGCCGGCCGCCGGGACCCCGCCGCCAAGGAGCTGCGCCGGCTGGTCGCCCGGTTCGCCGCGACGCCGATCGTGCGCCCGGGCCGGTACCGCGCCAAGCACCGGGCGGCGTCGTGAACCTCGCCTCCCGGCTGGCCGCGGCGCAGGGACGGCACTCGGCGCCCGAGGCCCCGGCCGCCCCCTCCGCCGTCCCGCCGCCGCGGCCGGTGTCCCGGCCGGCCGCCCCGGTCGCGGCGCCGCCCACCGACGCGCTCACCCGGCTCAAGGACCGGGTGGCCAAGGCGCTGTTCGAGCGCATGGGCAGCCGGATGAACGACCCGTCGCTGTCGGAGGACCAGCTGCGCACGATCGTGCTCGGCGAGCTCGACGAGGTGGTCGAGGAGGAGCGGGTCCCGCTCTCGGCCGAGGAGCGGGCGCGGCTGACCGCGGAGCTGGCCGACGACGTGCTCGGCTACGGCCCGCTGCAGCGGCTGCTCGACGACCCGAGTGTCACCGAGATCATGTGCAACGGCCCCGACGCGGTCTACGTCGAGCAGGGCGGCAAGCTGGTCCGCTCCGGGGCGCGCTTCACCTCCGAGGAGCACCTGCGCCGGGTGATCGACCGGATCGTCTCGAAGGTGGGCCGCCGGATCGACGAGTCCTCGCCGATGGTCGACGCCCGCCTCGCCGACGGGTCCCGCGTCAACGCGATCATCCCGCCGCTGGCCTTCTCCGGCTCGACGCTGACCATCCGCAAGTTCGCCAAGGACCCCTTCGGCGTCGAGGACCTCATCGGCTTCGGGACCCTCTCGCCGGAGATGGCCGAGCTGCTGCACGCCTGCGTCGAGGCCCGGCTGAACATCATCGTCTCGGGCGGCACGGGCACCGGGAAGACCACGCTGCTCAACGTCCTCTCCTCGTTCATCCCCGAGGGCGAGCGGATCGTCACCATCGAGGACGCCGTGGAGCTGCAGCTGCAGCAGGAGCACGTCGTCCGGCTGGAGTCGCGGCCGCCGAACATCGAGGGCCGGGGCGCCATCACCATCCGCGACCTGGTCCGCAACTCGCTGCGGATGCGGCCCGACCGGATCGTGGTCGGTGAGTGCCGCGGCGGGGAGAGCCTCGACATGCTGCAGGCGATGAACACCGGTCACGACGGCTCGCTGTCGACCGTGCACGCCAACTCGCCGCGGGACGCGATCGCCCGGCTGGAGACCCTCGTGCTCATGGCCGGCATGGACCTGCCGCTGCGGGCGATCCGGGAGCAGATCGCCTCCGCCGTCGACGTCGTCGTCCAGCTGACCCGGCTGCGCGACGGCACCCGTCGGGTCACCCACGTCACCGAGGTCCAGGGCATGGAGGGGGAGACGGTGACCCTGCAGGACGCGTTCCTCTTCGACTACTCCGCCGGCGTCGACGCCGCCGGCCGGTTCCTCGGCCGGCCGGTGCCCACCGGCGTCCGGCCGCGGTTCACCGACCGCTTCGAGGAGCTCGGCATCCGGGTCTCCCCGCGGGTCTTCGGCACCGTCGAGCCGCGCCGGGGGTGGGCCTGATGTCCCCGCTGCTGTTCGCCGCCGGGCTGCTCGCGGTCACCGCCGCGCTGCTGGTCCTGGCGCTGGCCGTCCTGCCGGCCGGGCCGCGGCGGGTGCCGCTGTCCCGCCTCGACCCCACGGTCGCGCCCCCGGCGTCGGCGCTGGCGGGGGCGTCGGCGGTCGCCGGGGCCGCGGTCGAGCGCGCGCTGGCCCGCCGCGGCCGGGTGGCGGCCGGCACCGCGGCGCTGGAGCGGGCCGGGGTGGCGATGGCGCTGGCCGACGTCGTCCTGCTGGTGGGCCTGGCCGGCCTCGTCCTCGGCGCCCTCGGCTTCCTTGCCGGCGGGGTGCTGCTCGCCGTGCCGCTCGCGGCGCTGGCTCCGCTGAGCGCCAAGGTGGGGCTCGGCCTGCGGCGCCGGCGGCGCCAGGCGGCCTTCGCCGACCAGCTCGACGACTCGCTGCAGCTGATGGCCTCGAGCCTGCGGGCCGGCCACAGCCTGCTGCGCGCGGTGGACTCGGTGGCCACCGAGGCGGCGTCCCCCACGTCGGAGGAGTTCGCCCGCATCGTCAACGAGACCCGGGTGGGCCGCGACCTCGGCGACGCCCTCGAAGAGGTGGCCGAGCGGACCGCCAGTGACGACTTCCGCTGGATCGCACAGGCCATCGCCATCCACCGCGAGGTGGGCGGCAACCTGGCCGAGGTGCTCGACACCGTCGGGCACACGATCCGCGAGCGCAACGCGATCCGCCGCCAGGTCAAGGCGCTGTCGGCCGAGGGCAAGCTGTCGGCGGTCGTGCTGATGGCCCTGCCGTTCGGCATCGTCGCGTTCCTGGCGGTGAGCAACCCGGCGTACCTGTCCGGCTTCACCGAGAGTCTCGCCGGCTACGTGATGATCGGGGTCGCCGCCGCGTTGCTCACCGTGGGCGCGGTGTGGCTCAAGAAGACCGTGACGATCCGGTTCTGATGAGCACCCTCCCGCCTCCCGTGCTCGCGGCCGCGCTGGCCGTCGCCCTCGCCGTCCCGCTGCTGGGCTGGGCCCTGCTGGCCCGGCCGCAGGACGCCGCCGCCCGTGCCCGCGCCAACCTGACCCGGGGCCTGGACCTGCCCGGGGCCGCCGCCGGCCGGTCGCGCCCGCGGCTGCTGCCGCGGCTGGCCAGGGCGCTCACCCCGGCCGGCACGGTGGCCCGGCTCGACCGGCTGGCCGCCGCCGCCGGCCGTCCCGCCGAGTGGCCGGTGCCCCGGCTGGTGGCCGCCAAGCTGGTGCTCGCCGCGGTCGCCGCGGCGCTGGGCCTGGTGGTGGCGACCGCCCGGCCCGGCCCGCTCACCGTGCTGATGGCCGTCGTCGCGACCGGGGTGGCCTACGTCGTCCCCGAGCTGCTGCTCTACAGCCGCGGGCAGGAGCGGCAGCAGGCGATCGGCCTCGAGCTCGCCGACACCCTCGACCAGATGACCATCGCGGTGGAGGCCGGGCTCGGCTTCGAGGCGGCGATGTCGCGGGCCGGGCGCAACGGCCGCGGCCCGCTGGCCGAGGAGCTGATCCGCACGCTGCAGGACATCGGCGTCGGCCAGCCGCGGCGGGAGGCCTACCTGGCGCTGGCCGAGCGGACGGCGGTCCCCGACCTGCGCCGGTTCATCCGCGCGGTGGTCCAGGCCGACGCCTACGGTGTCTCGATCGCCGACGTGCTGCGCACCCAGGCCGCCGAGATGCGGCTCAAGCGCCGGCAGCGGGCCGAGGAGAAGGCGATGCAGATCCCGGTCAAGGTGATCTTCCCGCTGATCGTCTGCATCCTGCCGACGCTGTTCATCGTGCTGCTCGGTCCCGCCGTCATGGACATGGTCGGCGCATTCAGCGGCTGACCCGTGCACTCCCGCGGAAGTGCACGGGTCAGGGCTCAGCCGGTCGAGCGGGGCTGGGCCGGGTTGGTCGGGTCGCCCTGCGACGGCGGGTTCATCGGTGGACCGGAGGTCGCCTGCGACACCTTGGAGCCGGCCGAGGCGTGCACCGGGTCGTCCGCGGCCGCGGACGCCGGGTCACCGCCCGAGGGCTGCGCGCCCTCGTGCAGGGACTCCAGGCGGTTCTCCATGGCCATGACGACCTGCAGTCGGTTCGCGTGGGCCCGCTCGTAGTCGAGCAGCGTCTGCAGGCCGGTCGCGTCCAGCGTGCGGATGCGCGAGATCAGTCCCTCCACCGGCAGGTGGTCGTAGTCGGGCAGCGGCAGCTGGTCGTGCTCGGTCATGGGGAGGCGCCTACCCCTGCCTGCCGGATCCGACACCGTGTGTGGCGGTCGGGCCGGTGGGTAGGCGGCGAGCAGTGCGCGTCCCGCCGAGGACGCCGTTCCGCACACCGATCCCGCACTGAGGAAGTGGTCCCCACCCATGGACGTGTCCTTCCTGGCACCGGTCTTCGAGGCCCCAGGTCCCTTCGCCACTGTCACCGCTGACGTCACCCACGTGACGGAGAACGCCGACACCGAGCTGGACCTCCGCGTCCGGGCGGTCGCCGAGAAGCTCACCGAGCAGGGCGCGCCGGAGGCCGTCGTCGAGGCGGTGCGCAGCCGACTGCTCGAGGGCAACGACGGCGGCGAGGCCGGCACGATCCGCGGCCGCGCGGTGATCGTCGCCTCCGACGGCAGGGTGGTCTTCGACTCCCAGCTCGGCGACGTGCCGCGCCAGGAGCTCGCCGAGTGGTCGCCGCAGCCGGACCTGCTGCCGGTGCTGCGCGCGCTGCCCGGCCGCGTGCCGCACGTCGTGGTCCTCACCGACCGCACCGGTGCCGACCTCACCCTCGCCACCCTCCCCGGCCACGCCGAGGAGGAGGAGACGGTGAAGGGCGACACCTTCCAGATCCGCAAGTTCCAGGGCGGCGGCTGGGCCCACCACCGGTACCAGCACAACGCCGAGAACAAGTGGGTGCACAACGCCGACGACGTCGCCGAGCACATCGCCTCGGTCGTGCGCCGCGTGCACCCCCGCTTCGTCCTGCTCGCCGGTGACATGCGCGCCCGGCAGATCCTCACCGACCGCGCCAGCGGGCTGTGGTCGGACCTGATCGTCTCCATCGACGAGGGCGGCCGGGCCGCCGGCGCCGACCGGGAGCCGGTCGAGCGCAAGGCCGCCGAGCTCGTCGCCGAGCACGAGGCCCGCGACGAGGCCGAGGCCGTGGAGAAGATCAGCTCCGCCGGCGCCCACGGGCTGGCCGTGACCGGCACCGCCAACGTCGTCGAGGCGCTGCGCAAGGCGCAGGTGGAGACGCTCGTGCTCGCCGACCCCGCCGACGACGAGAAGCTGCTCGTGGGCGCCTCGCCGCTCGAGCTCGGCGTCGACCAGGCCGACATGGACGCCCTCGGCGTGCAGGAGGTCCACTCGGTGCCGGCCGAGCGGGCGCTGCTGGCGGCGGCGGTGGCGAGCACGGCCGGCGTCGTCGTCGTGCCGCGCGCGGCCATGCCCGGCGACATCCCGGTGGCGGCGATCCTCCGCTACACCGACGACTCCACCCCCACCCCGCAGTGACGGAGGCCGCAGCCATGTCCGATCCGCACCAGGAGGGCACGCCCGCCGGGACCAGCCCGGCCGACGTCGACCGCCGCGCCGCCATCGCCGAGGTGCTGGGCAAGGAGGTGTGGCCGGCCGACCGGGACACCCTCCTCGCCCGGGCGCAGGAGTCGAACGCCACCGACCGGGTGCTGGCCGACCTGCGCCGGCTGCCGGAGGGCCGGCAGTTCGACAACGTGCAGGACGTGGCCCGGGCGCTCGGCATCGGCACCGAGCAGCAGCGGTTCTGAGGAGGCCTCGTGGTCACCCAGAAGGAACCCAGCCCCGAGGCGCTGGCCAACGTCACCGAGCACAACATCGAGACCCGCGCCGACCTGCTCCCCGAGGAGGCCGAGATGAAGGGCTCGGGCATGGAGGAGGTGGCCGCCGAGGTGATCCTGGCCGAGTCCGAGGAGCGCACCCTGCACCCGGACCCGGACGACGCCCAGGGCGCCCACCGGCAGTCCGCGGAGACGGCGGACCTGCCCTGAGCCGGCCGCACGAGCACCCGGTCCAGCTGCGCTGGTCGGACACCGACGTCTTCGGGCACGTCAACCACGCCCGCGTGCTCGGCCTGCTCGAGGACGCCCGGCTGGCCATGGCCGACCCCAGTCCGGGCGGGGGGATCATCCTCGCCCGGCTGGAGGTCGACTACCTGCGGCAGATCCACTACCGCGCCGGTGAGCACCTGACCGTCGTCGGCACGGTGACCCGGCTGGGCCGCAGCTCCATCGGACTGCGCCAGGAGCTCGCCCAGGACGGGCAGCCGGCACTGCGCGCGGAGATGGTGTTGGTCAACTTCGACTACGCCGCCGACGCCTCGACGCCCCTGACCGGGGACCAGCGGGCGCACTGGTCGCGCTGGCTCGTGGACTGACCGCCGGCGCGGGCGGTCAGCCGGGCGGAGGTGCGGTGCTGTCCCGGACCACCAGCCGGGTGGCGAGCTCGATCCGTGGTCCCTCGACCGGCTCGCCCTGCATCAGCCGGAGCACGGTGCGGGCGGCGAGCATGCCCATCTGGGCCAGCGGCTGGTGCACGGTGGTCAGCGGCGGCGGGGACCACTGGGCCTGGGGCAGGTCGTCGAACCCCACCACGCTGAGGTCCTCGGGCACCCGCAGACCCTGCCTGCGGGCTGCCTCGTAGACACCGAGCGCCATCTGGTCGTTGGCGGCGAAGACCGCCGTGGGCCGGTCGGGGAGCCGCAGCAGCGCACCGGCGCACTCGAACCCGGACGCGTACCCGAAGTCGCCCTCCAGTACCAGGGCCGGGTCGACGGCGACGCCGACGGCGCTCAGGCCGGCCCGGTACCCGTCGAGACGGGCGCGGCTGGACCACAGGGGAGCCGGGCCGCCCACGAACCCGATCCGGCGGTGACCCAGCCCGGTCAGGTGGTCGGTGGCGCTCAGCCCGCCGGCCCAGTCCGTCGCGCCGATGGTCGGCACGTCGAGCGACGCGACCCCCGCCGGGTCGATGACCACGGCCGGGACCTGCAGCTCCTCCAGCTCCGACCGCAGTGTGGGGTCCAGCTCGCTGGTCACCAGGATGGCGCCGTCGCTCGCCCGCGCTCCGAGGTTCTCCAGCCAGGCGCGGGTGGCGCTGGCGCGGCGGTGGATGGCCGAGACGACGGTGCCGACCCCCTCGGCGTGCGCGGCCTCCTCGACGCCGCGGATGATCTCCACCGCCCAGGGGCTGTCGAGGTCGTTGAACACGAGGTCGACCAGCCGTGCCCGGTCCCGCGCGCGGCCCCCGCGGCGCTGGTACCCGTGCTCGCGCAGCAGCTGCTCGACCCGCTCGCGGGTGCGCGGCGCGACGTCGGAACGCCCGTTGAGGACCCGGGACACGGTCGGCAGGGAGACGCCGGCCTCCGCCGCGATGGCCGCGATCGTGATGGCACGGCCCTGACTCTCGGACACCCGTTCCTCCTCCTCGGAGGGTCCAGCCTAGGGCCGCGCGCTCTCGGGGCGGGACCACCGCACGGTCCGGGACCGCGCCTTGACGTACCGCGACACCCATCCGTAACGTGGCTCACGTTCCGGAAACTTTCGGAAACCTCGAACAGCTCCTCTCGGAAGGTCCAGCTGCATGCGTGCTCACACGTCCCGCATCGTCGCCCGGGGTGCCCTCGGGCTCGGTCTGGTGCCCGTCCTCCTGTCCGCGGCGGTGCTGCCCGCCGCCGCGGCTCCCGCGCAGGAGGCGCCGCCGAGCCACGCCAACGAGGACCAGTCCTACGGCCAGGCCAAGAAGAACGGCCTGCGCACGGTCGCGCCCGACGACCTGGTCATCGGCACCGCGGCCGCCGGTGGCGGGCACCACGTGGACGCCGGCTACCCCGACCCGTTCACCTACGACAAGCAGTACCGGCGTCTCCTCGCGGCGGAGTTCAGCTCCGTCTCGCCCGAGAACCAGATGAAGTGGGACTTCATCCACCCCGAACGGGGCGTCTACAACTGGGGGCCGGCCGACGCCATCGTCGACTTCGCCGAGGCCAACGGCCAGGTCGTGCGCGGCCACACCCTGTTGTGGCACAGCCAGCTGCCCGCGTGGGTGCACGAGATCGAGGACCCCGAGGAGCTCCGCGCGGTCCTCAAGGAGCACATCCAGACCGTGGTCGGCCGCTACGCCGGCCGCATCCAGCAGTGGGACGTCGCCAACGAGATCTTCGCCGACGAGTGGGACGACGGCGGCGTGCGGCTGCGGGACGGCTCGACGGGTGCCACGGCCAACCCGTTCATCGAGAAGCTCGGCCCAGGCATCATCGCCGACGCCTTCCGCTGGGCCCACGAGGCCGACCCGGAGGCCAAGCTCTTCCTCAACGACTACGCGGTCGAGGACTGGAACACGAAGAGCACCGCCTACTACAACCTGGCCAAGCAGCTGCTCGCCGACGACGTCCCGCTGCACGGCTTCGCCTTCCAGGCGCACCTGGACCTGCAGTACCCCTTCCCGACCACGCTGCAGGCCAACATGCAGCGCTTCGACGACCTGGGCCTGGAGACCGCGATCACCGAGCTCGACGTGCGGTTCACCCTGCCGGCGAGCGGCGTCCCCACCGCCGACCAGCTCGAGGACCAGGCGGACACCTACCAGGGCGTGCTCGAGGCGTGCCTCGCGGTGGAGGACTGCAACTCGTTCACCATCTGGGGCTTCACCGACAAGTACTCCTGGGTGCCGAGCTTCTCGCCGGGCCAGGGCGCGGCGACCGTGATGTTCGAGGACTACGAGCGCAAGCCCGCCTACTGGGCGCTGCACGAGACCCTGGCCGCGGCGCAGGACTGACCGCGGCCCCACCGGCCAGGAGCTGACCGCCGGGCGGTCGCCACGCACGACGGCGACCGCCCGGCGTCAGCGGCCACCCCGGGGCGGCCGCCCGTCCCGGTCCGATCACGTTCCAGGGGGAGTCCATGACCACGTCCCGCAGGCGCGCGCTGCGCCTCGCCACCGCACCGCTGACCCTCGGCGCACTGCTCCTCGGCGTCGCGCCGGCGCAGGCCGACGGCGCCGGCGCCGGCCCGGGCCAGGGCGGCCCGGCGACCGCCGAGATCGTCACGACCACGAAGCTCGAGGGCCGGGTCGCAGCCCTCACGTTCGACGACGGGCCCAACACGCGCGACACCCCGCGGCTGCTCGGGGTGCTGCGTGAGCACGACGTGAAGGCGGTGTTCTGCCTGTGGGGCGACGTCGCCCGGCAGAACCCGGACCTGGTCCGGCAGATCGTGGCCGAGGGGCACACCCTCTGCAACCACACGATGCACCACGACAACCTGACCAACTGGTCGCCGGAGGCCGTCCGCGCCGACCTGGAGGCCACCTCCGCGCTCATCCGCGAGATCGTGCCGGGCGCGCGGATCCCCTACTTCCGCGCCCCGTACGGCGCCTGGGGCCAGAGCCCGCAGGTCGCCGCCGACCTGGGCATGCAGCCGCTCGGCTGGACGGTCACGATCGAGGACTGGGAGACCCAGGACGCCGACGTCCTCACCGAGCGGCTCGAGAGCCGGGTGCGGGCCAACCCCGGCGCGGTCGTCCTGCTCCACGACGGCCCGGACATCAACCGCAGCGGCACCGTCGAGGCCGTGGCGCGGGTGATCCCGGAGCTCGAGGCCGAGGGCTGGCGCTTCCACAAGCCCGACCGCCGCGGCTGACCGTTTCCTGACAGGGGGACCCGCGACGGGGTGCCGCCAGTGGCACCCCGTCGCGGGTCCTGCCTGTCCCAACGGGGTAGTGCAGCGCCATGCCGAAGACGACGAAGAGCGGCGACGCGAGGGACGAGGAACTCCCCAGCACCCTGCAGCGCTCCGACGAGAAGGCGCAGCGCACGTACGCCAAGGCGCACGACTCCGCCGTCGAGACCTACGACGGCGACGAGCAGCGGGCCAACCGGGTCGCGTGGGCGGCGGTCAAGCACACCCACGAGAAGGTCGGCGACCACTGGGAGCCCAAGGACCACAAGGGGCCGAGTGACCCCCAGGCCGAGGGCGGCGCCGGCACCGACCGCGAGACCAAGGGCGGGGTCGACGCGAACGCCACCAAGGAGCACCTCATGGACGTCGCCAAGCGGCTCGACGTCCACGGCCGCTCGTCGATGACCAAGGACGAGCTGGTCGATGCCATCCAGCAGGCCAACGACCGCGAGACGCGCCGGGCGCGGGAGGAGTAGCCGCGGGCGGGGTACCCGGGCGGCATGAGCCCACGCCCGCTGTCCGAGCAGGTCGTCGTCGTCCTCGGTGCCTCCAGCGGCATCGGCCGGGCGACGGCACTGGAGTTCGTCCGCCGCGGGGTGACCCGCATCGTCGTCGCCTCGCGGTCGGTGGAGGCCCTGGCCACGCTGGTCGACGACCTCCGGGAACGCCCCGCGGAGGCCGTCGCCGTCCCCACCGACATCACCGACGACGACGCGGTGGCCACCCTCGCGCAGGACGCGGAGGAGCGCTTCGGGCGGGTGGACACCTGGGTCACCGTGCCGGCGGTCAGCGTCTACGCCACCGTCGCCGACACCACGATGGCCGAGTTCCGCCGGGTCACCGAGGTCAACTACCTGGGCCACGTCGCCGCCGCGAAGGCCGCCGTCCCGGTGCTCGAGCGGGACGGCGGCGGGGTGCTGGTCGGCATCGGCTCCGTGGAGAGCCACCGGGCACTGCCGCTGCACGCGGCCTACTCGGCGAGCAAGGCCGCCGTGCGGCTGTTCTACGACGCGCTGCGCATGGAGCTGACCGACGCCGGCTCCCCGGTGTCCGTGTGCACGGTGCTGCCGGCCAGCATCGCGACGCCCTTCTTCGAGCACTCGCGCAGCCGGACCGGGTCCATGCCCAAGCCCCCGCCGCCGGTGTACGCCCCCGAGCTCGTCGCCGAGGCGGTCGTCCGGCTGGCCGAGCACCCGCGCCGCGAGGTGCCGGTCGGTGACGCCGCGTTCGGCTTTCTCACCGGGCAGAAGGTCAGCCCCGCGCTCACCGACGCGCTGCTGTCGGTGGTCGGCCCGCGGGCCCAGACCAGCGACCGCCCCGACGACGGCACCGACATCCTCGACACCCCGACGCCCGGACCCGGCCGGGTGCGCGGCGAGTACGCCGACCAGGCGCTGACCACCAGCCCGCTGAGCCGGGCGGCCTGGGCGGTGCCCCGGCCCGGGGACCTGCTCATGCGCGCCCGGCGCCGCCGGTCCTCGGGCTGAGGTCAGCCGGCCGGCACCGTCCAGAGCTCGCGCTGCGGCGAGCCCAGGAACGACGTCCCGGCCGGGGTGAGGACGACGGCCTCCTCCAGGCCCAGCCGCACCCCCTGACCGCCCCACTCCGGCACCGTCGCGCGCACCGCGAGTTCCAGCGCGTAGACGGTGCCGGTGTGCAGCACCCGGTCGCCGTCGCCGGGGACGCCACGCTGGTCGTCCCACCGGCCGATCGCCGGCCCGGCCCCGTGCCCGTGCACGCCGATCGGGTGGGAGTACACCTCCGCGGCGAGCCCCTCGGCGTCGGCGGCGGCGCGGGCGGCGGCGAGCACCTCGTTGCCGGTGCGCCCCGCGGTCAGCGCCTCGGCGGTCAGCGCCCGCACCCGCGTGCCGGCCGTCCACGCCGCCTGCAGTCCGGGCGGGGGAGCGGTCTCGCCGTGCCGCAGCAGGTAGCCGCTGCGCTGCAGGTCGGTGGCCAGGCCCAGGCTGGTGAGGCCGGCGTCGCAGGTGACCAGGTCGCCGGGCTCCAGGACGGCGTCCCGCGGCAGCGCCGGCAGCGCCACGCCGCCCTCGTCGAGCAGCGGGATCCCGGCGCGCTGCACGGTGACCCCCGGGTGGAACCACGGGGGGACGCCGAGGTCGGCCAGGCGCTGGTGCAGCCACCAGGCGAGGTCGCCCGCCGTCGTCGCGCCCGGCGTCAGCGCGGCGGGGGAGAACGCCTCGGCGAGCACCCGGTCGGTCAGCCGGTTGAGGGCGTCGAGGGCGGCGACCTCCTCGGGCAGCCGGGTCTCCAGCCAGCCGACGACGAGGTCCTCGGCCGACACCAGGCGCCCCGCCCACGGGCCCAGGGCGTCGGCCAGCGCCCGGTGCTCGGTGACGGTGAGCCCGTCGGCCGGCGCGCAGCGGGCCGAGACGTCGATGCCGATGCGGCGCGGTGCGGCCTGCTCGACGATCCGCCGGACGGCGTCCCACTCCCCGCCGTCCTCCGGCGACCAGCCGGGCAGGAACTGGCCGACCGGGTAGCGGGAGACGGCGACCGGCGTGACGCCGTCGTCGCTGCGGTGCAGCACGAGGACGGTCCGCCGCCGCGCCGACAGCCACACGGCCGGCAGCAGCGTCGCGAGCACCGGGTCCTCGTTGTTCTCGCGGCCGGTGACGATCCACAGGTCGATGCCCGCGCGGTCCATCAGCCCGGGCAGCACCTCGAGCAACCGCTCGGTCAGCCAGCGGTCGCGGACGTCGGCCTGCTGCCGCAGCGGCAGCGGCACCGTCCGGGTCGGGTCCGGGACCACCAGGGTCATGGGGACAGGGAAGCAGAGAACCGCCCTCCCCACCGGGTGAGGACGGGGACGCTCAGCGGACGTCGGAGGGCAGCGCCGGGCCCGGGACGGTCGGCGGGCCGAACCGCTCGCCCGACGGCGCGGGGCGGGGCCGCGGCGGGCAGGTGCCGGCCACCCGGTCGCGGCCGCCCTGCTTGGCCTCGTACATGGCGGCGTCGGCGCGGTCGACCAGCCACCACAGCGCCGCGGCGGGGTCCTCGCCGTCGACCGGCCGGGTCAGTGCGACGCCGATGGAGGCGGTGACGCCGTGGCCCTGCGCGGTGCGCGCGCCCGCCACGGCCTGCCGGAGCCGCTCGGCCAGCCGCTGCGCCTCCCCGGGATCGCCGACCAGGCCGAGCACCACCAACTCCTCACCGCCCAGCCGCGCGAGGACGTCGCTGGGCCGGACGGTGGCCGACAGCGCCCGCGCCACGGTCTGCAGGACGGCGTCGCCGACGGCGTGCCCGTGCACGTCGTTGACCTGCTTGAAGTGGTCGAGGTCGATGACCATCGCGGCCACCCGCAGGCCCTCGCGGCGGGCCTGCCGCCAGGTGCGCGGCGCCTGCTCGACGAGGTGGCGCCGGTTGGCCAGGCCGGTGAGCGGATCGCGGAGGGTGAGCGCCGCGGTCTCCGCCAGCAGCGCCCGCTCGCGGTGCCGCAGCACGGCCACGCAACCCGCGACCAGGTCGAGCATGCCGGCGTGCACGGCGACCTGGACGGCGAGACCGACCGGGTCGGGGTAGCTGGTCCACAGCGCGACCAGGACCGCCAGCGGCGTGGCGACCATGTTGACCGCGAGCATCCACGGGCGCAGGAACCAGGCCGCCACGACCGCGGGGAACAGCAGCATGAGCGGCGTGGCGTAGCGCACCGGGTCCTCGATGCACAGCGCGACGACGGCGTAGATGAGGTCGCCGAGCAGCACCAGGCCGAAGGTCTGCCAGCGGCCGACACCCCGGCGCACCACCAGCGGCACCGCGGCGAGCAGGCAGGCGGCCATCGTCGCGCCGTAGGCGGTGCGCATGACGCCGTCGCGGACGACGCCGTCGAGGGCCAGGTTGACCAGCCCCGTGCCGCCGCCGGTGACCAGCAGCACGGCCAGCAGCAGGGCGGCCACTCGGGTCTCGGCGCCGTCCCGGCGCTGGGCGGGTGCCGGACCGTCCAGGTCACGCGCTCGGACCGTCACGGGCGAGAGGATGCCTCATGAGACGGCCGGAGCGGGGCGCCTCGCGCACGCGGGACGCCGTCGTCCGCCACGACCGGGCGGCCGGGGGGGTTCACCGCGGCCCTCGCCGGGGCACGCTCAGGGGGACGGTCGTCGACGAGGAGGTGCCCCCGTGGCGCAGGGACCGTGGTTCTACTGCCTGAAGCACAACACCGTCGAGGACCGGGACGGGTGCGCGGAGCGGCACCGGCTGGGGCCCTACGCCACCCGCGAGGAGGCCGCGAACGCGCTGCAGTCGGTGGCCGAGCGCAACGAGCGCCTCGACGCCGAGGACCGGGAGTGGCGGGACGGCGACTGACCCGCGCCCGTCCCGCTCAGCGCCGGGCCAGCGAGAGCAGTTCCGGCACCAGCTCACCCGGCGCCGGCATCGCGGCGATCTCCGCGGCGACCTCGCGGGCGGCGTTCCGCAGCGCCGGGTCACCGACGAGCCGCTCGAGGTGTGCCGCGGTGACCTCGCCGGGCTCGGTCGCGATGCCTGCGCCGCGCGCGGCCACCAGGTCGGCGTTGGTCCGGCGGTCACCGGCGCCGCGCACGACCAGCTGCGGCACCCCGGCGGCCAGCGCGGTGAGCAGGGTGCCCGCTCCTCCGTGGTGGACGACGCCGTCCGCGGCCGGCAGCACCCGCGGGAACGGCAGCCAGTCCGCCGTCCGGACCTGGGCCGGCAGCGGACGTCGGGTGACCCACCGGTCGGCGCGGACGAGGACGACGTCGAGGTCGGTGCCCGCGGCCGCGGCGGCGACGTCGCCCATCAGGCGGTCCCGGCCGGGGGAGGCGACGGTGCTGCGGCTGACCAGCACCCGCCGCCGCGCGCCCGGCCGGGTGAACTCCTCGCCGACGGGGCGGTCGGGTGTCCACGGGACGAAGCGCATGGGCCGGCCCTCTCGCGGGCCGACCAGGCTCGGCGGTGCCGTGGTCACCACCTCCACCGGCGCCGGGAGGTCACCCAGCCGGCGGGCGGGCCGGTAGACGCCGAGGGCGGCGGCGCTCAGTTGCCCGACGTCGAACAGGTTGCCCTCGACCAGCACCGCCGGCACGCCGAGCCGGGCGGCGGCCTCGGCCCCGGCCGGTGCCAGCGGCTCGTGCACCACCAGGTCGGGGCGGAGCCGGTCGGCGAGGGCCACCACGGCGTCGGCGGTGCGCGCGCCGAGGGTGCCGAACAGCAGCCCGACGGCCCGGGTGCCGCCCCGCCCGGCGAGCTCGCGGCGGGCCAGCAGCGGGTGGCGCGCCATGAGCCGGCCGAACAGCGGCCCCAGCCGCAGCCGCGGTGCGACGTCGGCGGGCGACAGCTCCGTCGGACACACGCCGATGCCGTCACCGGCGGTCGCGACGGTCACCTCCGCACCCGCCTCGCGCAGCGCCAGGGCCAGCGGGACCAGCGGTAGGACGTGGCCGGTCAGCGGGGAGGCGACCACCAGCACGCGCACGTCGCCAGGCTGGCCGCGGTCGCGCGCCGGCACAAGGTGTCCCGCGCCCGGTGAGCGTGTGCGCCGGTGCGGTGTCCCGCGCTCCGGAGTGCGGCTTGGGCGCACCCGCTCCGGGAGGATCGGGGCGTGGTGCTCGCGGGTTCGGTCGCGGTCCTGCACGGGGCCGCCGTGCTGCTCATGCTCACCGGCGCGCTGCTCGCGCTCCGGTGGCCCCGGCTGGTGCTCGTGCACGCGCCGGTGGCGCTCGCGGTGCTGGCCGTGAACCTTGCCGGCGCCGCCTGCCCGCTGACCACGCTCGAGCTCGCGCTGCGGGAGCGGGCCGGCGCGGCGCCCTACGACGGCGGCTTCCTCGCCCACTACGTCTACGGCCCGCTCGGCCTCGACGTGGCGGCGACGTCCACCCAGGTCGGCACGTACCTGCTGGCGTTCGGCCTCAACGCGCTCGGCTACGGGCTCCTCCTGGCGCGGGCCCGGCGGCGGGCTCAGCCCAGCAGCCCCGCGACCGCCCAGGCGACCACCAGTCCCAGGACCACGGCGCCGGCGGCGAGCCACGCCCGCCGCGA
Source organism: Geodermatophilus sp. SYSU D00700 (assembly GCF_054050255.1). NCBI lineage: Bacteria > Bacillati > Actinomycetota > Actinomycetes > Geodermatophilales > Geodermatophilaceae > Geodermatophilus > Geodermatophilus sp. SYSU D00700. The sequence continues at coordinate 18,699 of NZ_JBJGZA010000058.1, forward strand.
CCGCACCCCGGCCACCGCCATGCCCAGCGCGAGCGGGATGGCCAGTCCGACCGCGGTCACCGCCGACCACAGCAGCCCGCCGCCCAGGTCGGGCGGGTCGGCGCAGTCGACCAGGCAGCCGCTGAACGCGGCGTAGGAGAACAGCGCCGCGACGGCGATCGGCTGGGTCAGCAGCGTCGTCACCACGATGCCGAGCAGCACCCCGGCCACGCGGCGCACCACGGGCGGCCGCCGGGCGGGTCCGGCGGGCCGGTCGGGGGTGCCGTCGGCGGTCACCGGTCAGTCGAAGGAGTGCTCCGGGCCGGGGAAGACCCCGCCGCGCACCTCGTCGGCGTACTCCCGGGCCGCGCGCAGCAGCTCTCCGCGCAGGTCGGCGTACTTCTTCACGAACCGCGGCACCCGGCCGCCGTTGAGGCCGGCCATGTCCGGCCACACCAGCACCTGCGCGTCGCAGTCGGGTCCGGCGCCGATGCCGATCGTCGGGATGGCCAGCTCCCGGGTCACCTCGGCGGCGATCGCGGCGGGCACCATCTCCAGGACGACGGCGAACGCGCCGGCCTCCTGCACCGCGCGCGCGTCGGCGAGCAGCTGCTCGGCGCCGACGCCGCGGCCCTGCACCCGGAACCCGCCGAGGGCGTGCTCGCTCTGCGGCGTGAAGCCGACGTGCGCCATCACCGGGATGCCGTTGTCGGAGAGCAGCCGGATCTGCGGCGCCACCCGCACCCCGCCCTCGAGCTTGACCGCCTGCGCGCCGCCCTCCTTCATCATCCGGACGGCGGTGGCGAACGCCTGCTGCGGCCCGGACTCGTAGCTGCCGAAGGGCAGGTCGGCCACGATCAGCGACCGCGTGGTCGACCGGGTGACCGCCTTGGTCATCAGCAGCAGGTCCTCGACGGTGACCGGCACGGTCGAGGAGTGGCCGAGCACGACGTTGCCGGCCGAGTCGCCGACCAGCATCACCGGGATGCCGGCCTCCTCGAACACCGCGGCGGCGTAGGTGTCGTAGGCCGTGAGCATCGCCCACCGCTCCCCGCGCTCCTTGGCCTGCTGCAGGTGGTGGATGCGCACCCGGGCGGTCGACGTCCCGCCGTACAGCACCGACTCCGTCACGCCTGGGCTCCTTCGCGGACGCTGGGCAGGCTCTCCCGCCAGCGGTTGGTGATGGGCAGCCGCCGGTCACGGCCGAAGGCCTTGAGGCTGATCTTCGTCCCGGGTGCCGACTGGCGGCGCTTGAACTCGGCGACGTCGACCAGCCGCAGGACGCGGGCCACCACCTCGGGGTCGTGGCCGCGCTCGAGCAGCTGGGCCATGCCGAGGTCGCGGTCGACGTAGTCGGCGACGACGGCGTCGAGCTCCTCGTAGGAGGGCAGGGAGTCGCTGTCCTTCTGCCCGGGCGCGAGCTCGGCCGACGGCGGCTTGTCGATGGAGTTCTGCGGGACCGGTTCGGTCTCGCCGCGGTCGCGGGCGTGCGCGTTGCGCCAGCGGGCCAGCTCCCACACCAGCGTCTTGGGCACGTCCTTGATCGGTGCGAACCCGCCCGCGGCGTCGCCGTAGAGCGTCGAGTAGCCGACGGCGACCTCGCTCTTGTTGCCGGTGGTCAGCAGCAGGTGCCCGTGCTGGTTGGACAGGCCCATGAGCAGCGTGCCGCGGATGCGGGCCTGCAGGTTCTCCGCCGCCGTCCCCGACAGCTCCACCGCCGACTCGAACGCGTCGACCATCGGCGCGATCGGCACCGTGGAGAAGTGCAGGCCCAGCCGCCGCGCGCTGTCCTCGGCGTCGGCGAGTGAGTGCTCCGAGGACCACCGCGACGGCAGCGCGACGGCGTGCACCCGGTCGGCGCCCAGCGCGTCGACCGACAGCGCGGCCACCAGCGCGGAGTCGATGCCGCCGGAGAGACCGAGGACCACCGACGGGAAGCCGTTCTTGTCGATGAAGTCCCGCAGGCCCAGCACCAACGCCCGCCAGACCTCCTCGTGGTCGGACAGCGGCTCGGCGACCCGCCCCGGCCGCGGCTCGAAGGCGGCCACCGGCTCCTCGGAGACGACGGTGCGGGTGACCGTCATCGGGCCGATCCGGCCCTCCCGCCGCTCGGGCACCCGGGCACGGTCGAGGGCGAGGTCGACGCAGAGCAGGTGCTCGACGAACTGCGGCGCCCGGGCCAGCAGTTCGCCGTCGGCGGCGACGACCAGCGAGTCGCCGTCGAAGACCAGCTCGTCCTGCCCGCCCACCAGGTTGCAGTAGACGATCGGCGCGGGGGGGGGGGGGGGGGGGGGGGGGGGGGGGGGGCGGGGGGGGGGGGGGGGGGGGGGGGGGGGGGGGGGGGGGGGGGGGGGGGGGGGGGGGGGGG
>NZ_JBJGZA010000059.1:0-19038 GCF_054050255.1 Geodermatophilus sp. SYSU D00700
GGGGGGGGGGGGGTTTGAGGGGGGGGGGGGCTCCCGCCCCCCCGGCGGGGGGACCGCCCGCCGGGGGGTCGGGGTGGGAGGCCCCCCGACGATCAGGTCACCTGATCCTGGCGCCGCCTACTCCGCGTCGACGGGGACGACCGTCCGGGCCTCGGCGAAGTGGCAGGCGCTCGGGTGGCCCTGGCCGCGGTCGACCAGCGCCGGCGCCTCGGTGGCGCAGACGTCCTGGGCCTTCCAGCAGCGGGTGCGGAAGCGGCAGCCCGAGGGCGGGTCCGCGGGGCTCGGGACGTCGCCCTGCAGCAGGATCCGGTCCTTCTGCCCCCGCAGCGCCGGCTCGTGCAGCGGGACCGACGACAGCAGCGCCTGGGTGTAGGGGTGCGACGGCGAGGCGTACACCTGCTCGTCGGTGCCCTCCTCGACGATGCTGCCGAGGTACATGACCGCGACGCGGTCGGAGATGTGCCGCACCACCGACAGGTCGTGGGCGATGAACAGGTAGGACAGGCCGAACTCGTCCTGCAGGTCCTCGAGCAGGTTGACCACCTGCGCCTGCACCGAGACGTCGAGCGCCGACACCGGCTCGTCGCAGACGATGATCTCCGGCTGGAGCGCCAGCGCGCGGGCGATGCCGATGCGCTGCCGCTGGCCGCCGGAGAACTGGTGCGGGTAGCGGTTGACGTAGTCGGGGTTGAGCCCGACGCGGTCGAGCAGCTCCTGCGTGCGCTTGAGCCGGCCCTTCTTCGGGGCGACGTCGTCGTGCACGGCCCAGCCCTCGGCGACGATGTCACCGACGGTCATCCGCGGGTTCAGCGAGGCGTAGGGGTCCTGGAAGATGATCTGGACCTCGCGCCGGTAGGCCTTGAGCGCGCGGCCGCCCATGCGGGCGACGTCCTTGCCCTTGTAGAGGATCGACCCGGCGGTCGGCTTCTCCAGCGCGACGATCAGCTTCGACACCGTCGACTTGCCGCAGCCGGACTCGCCGACCAGGCCCACGGTCTCGCCGCGGCGCAGCTGCAGGTTCACCCCGTCGACGGCGCGGACGTGGCCGATCGTGCGCTTGAAGACGATGCCCTGGGTCAGCGGGAAGTGCTTCTGCAGCCCCTGGACCTCGAGCAGCGTCTCACCCATCGCCCCGCGCGCCCCGGCCGGAGCGGGCTTCTCCAGCGTCGGGGCGGCCGGCGTGGGAGCCGGCTTCGACAGGGACGACGCCGCGGTGGCGCCGTGCTCACGGGGCTCGGACACCGAGAACCTCCTCGCTGTAGTGGCAGGCCGCCTCGCGCCCCGGGACGACCAGCCGCAGCGGCGGGACGTCGGTCGAGCACTCGCGACCCGGTGCGGCCTCGGCACCCAGCCGCCGGCGGGCGCAGCGCGGGTGGAACGGGCAGCCGCTCGGGATGCGCGCCAGGTTCGGCGGCTGCCCGGCGATCGGCTGCAACCGTCCGCCCTTGTGCTCGACCTGGGGCACCGACCCCATGAGCCCCTCGGTGTAGGGGTGGGCGGGGTGGGTGAAGACGTCGTCGACGGTACCGCGCTCGACGATCTCGCCGGCGTACATGACGGCGACGTTGTCGGCCACCTCGTTGACCACGCCGAGGTCGTGGGTGATGAGGATCAGCCCCATGCCCGTCTCCTCCTGCAGGTCCTTGAGCAGGTCCATGACCTGCGCCTGCACGGTGACGTCGAGAGCGGTGGTCGGCTCGTCGGCGATGAGGATCCGCGGGTCCAGCGCGATGGCCATGGCGATCATCACGCGCTGGCGCATGCCGCCGGAGAACTGGTGCGGGTAGTCGTCGACGCGGCGGGCCGCGGCGGGGATCCGCACGCGGTCCATCAGCTCGACGGCGCGCTTGCGGGCGTCCTTCTTCGACATCCCCCGGTGCGCCCGGAACATCTCGCCGATCTGGAACCCGACGCTGTAGACCGGGTTCAGCGACGACAGCGCGTCCTGGAAGATCATCGAGATGCCGGGGCCGCGGACCCTCCGCTGGTCCTCGGCCGACATCTCGAGCATGTTCCTGCCCTCGAACCAGATGCCGCCGCCGGTGATGACCGCCGGCGGGGTCTCGAGGATCCCCATGATCGCCTGGGCCGAGACCGACTTGCCGGAGCCGGACTCACCGAGGATGGCGAGGGTCTCGCCCGCCGCCAGGCTGTAGCTCACGCCGTTGACGGCGTGCACCGTGCCGGAGCGGGTGCGGAACTCCACGTGGAGGTCGTCCACGTCGAGCAGCGGGGTGCCGGCCGGGGCCGCCTCGGACGCGGGCTTGGACAGGTCGAGGTTGGTCATGCGCGCTGCCTCGGGTCGAGGGCGTCGCGCAGGGCGTCGCCCATCATGATGAAGGCCATCACGGTCAGGGTCAGGATGATGCTGGGGAACAGCACCAGGTGCGGCGCCGAGCGCAGCAGGGACTGGCCGGCCTCGATCTGCAGGCCCCACGAGATCGCCGGGCGCTGCAGACCCACACCGAGGTAGGTCAGCGTCGCCTCGGCGGCGATGAGGACGCCGATGGTGATCGTCGCGTACACCAGCACCGGCGCGACCGCGTTGGGCAGGATGTGCCGGACGAGGATCCGGCCGTTGGAGGCGCCCATCGCGCGGGCCGCCGCGACGTAGTCCGAGCTCTTCACCGCGATGACCTGCGAGCGCACCAGCCGCATGGCGGTCATCCAGCCGAAGAGCGCCAGCGCGATCGCGACCGCGCCGGGCCCCCGCGTGTTGATGATCGGGATGTCGGTGCTCGGGCCCACCCGCAGCAGGACGATCGCGCCCAGGATGAGCGGCAGCGCGTAGAAGATGTCGGCCAGCCGGGACAGGACGCTGTCGGTGACCCCGCCGTAGTAACCGGCGATCGCGCCGACGACGACACCGAGCACCAGCACCACGAGCACCGCCGTCACGCCGATGATCAGCGAGTTGCGGGCCCCGTACACGACGTTGGCCAGGTAGTCGCAGCCCTGCTGGTCGAAGCCGAACCAGTGGTCGGCCGACGGCTTCTGGTTGCTGTTGGTCAGCGAGCAGGCCCGGGGATCCGCGCCCCGCGCGAACAGCTGCGGGACCAGGGCCAGCAGCAGGAAGAGCAGGCCCAGGACCGCGCCGATCCAGAACAGCGGGTTGCGCCTGAGCTCACCCCAGGCGTCGCTCCACAGGCTGTTCTGGCGTTCCTTGGTGACGTCGACCGAGGGGCTGGCCAGTCCCGTCGTGGTCCCGGCCTCGACCTCGTCCTTGCGCAGGTCCATCTGCTGCTGGTCAGTCATAGCGGATCCTCGGGTCGAGGACGGCGTAGAGCACGTCCACCACCAGGTTGAAGAAGATGAAGAAGAACACCATCAGGGTGACGATGCCGACGACGACCGCACCCTCCTGACCCTGGACGGCGTCGAAGACCGCCCGCCCGATGCCGGGCAGGTTGAACACCGCCTCGGTGACGATGGCGCCACCGAGCAGCGTGCCGATGTCGGCGCCGATGAAGGTGACCACCGGGATCAGGCTGTTGCGCAGCAGGTGCCGGGTGATCACCGTGCGGTTGGGCAGGCCCTTCGCGCGCGCGGTCCGCACGTAGTCGGCGCGCAGGTTCTCCGCGACGCTCGTGCGCGTCAGCCGGGCGACGTAGGCCAGCGATCCCGAGGCGAGGACCGCGCCCGGGAGGATGTAGGAGTACCAGCCCTCCTGGATGCCGGCGATCGGGAACCAGCCCAGCTCGAGGCCGAAGACGTACTGGGCCACGAACGCCAGCACGAGGATCGGGATGGACACGATCAGCGTGCTGGAGACCAGCACCAGGTTGTCCAGGAAGCTGTTGCGGCGGATGCCGGCGAGCAGGCCGGCGATCAGGCCGATGACCGCCTCGAACAGGATGGCGACGACGGTCAGCCGGACGGTCACCGGCAGCCGCTGCTCGATGGTGTCCAGCACGGGACGGCCGCGGAAGTCCGTGCCCAGGTCGCCCTGCACCAGGTCGCCGATGTACTTGACGTACTGGATGAACAGCGGGTCGTTGAGGTTGAAGTCCTCCCGCAGCTGGGCCACGACGGCCGCCGGGAGCGGCCGGTCGCCACCCAGGGCGCGGATCGGGTCGCCTGGGAGGGCGTACACCATCGCGAAGATCAGGAAGGACGCGCCGAGCAGTACCGGGATGGTGAGCAGTAGGCGGCGCGCGACGTAGCGGCCCATGGTCCCCCTCGGGAAGTGTGGTGGCGGCGCACGGCAGCGGGCGCGGCCCCGGTGTCCATCGTGCTCTCATCGGGGCCCGCACGCGCCGCCGGGGGCGACTGTCCTGGCGGACAGGCGCCCCCGGCGGGTGGTGCGGGGCCCCGGGATCAGGTCAGTTGACCGTCACCTGGGAGGTGTCGACCTGGCCGAAGACGTCGACGACCACGTTGCTGACGTTCTCGGAGTAGACCGCCTGCTCCACGCCGAAGAACATCGGGAGGATGGGCATGTCCTCGAGCAGGACGTCGTCGGCCTGCTGGTACAGCTCGATGGCCTCCTCGTTGCTCCCGGCCTGGTTGCCCTGGGCGACCAGCTCGTCGAACTGCGGGTTGCTGTAGAACGCGGAGTTCGAGCCCGCCGGGGGCAGCGCCGCGGTGGAGTACAGCGGCTCGAGGTAGTTCTGCGGGCTCGGGTAGTCCATGCTCCAGCCGAGGCGGAACGGACCGGTGAAGCCCTGCTCGTCACCGAGCGGCAGGTACTCGGAGAAGTCGAGGTCGCCCCGCAGGACGTAGTCGACCCCGAGGTTCTCGCGCAGCTGGTTGCCCACGGCCTCCATCCACGCGTCGTGGCCGGCGCCGGCGTTGAACCACAGCTCGATCGGCTGGCTGCGGTCGAACCCGGCCTCGTCGAGCAGCTGGTTGGCCCGCTCGACGTCGAGCTCGCAGTACTCGCAGGCGCCCTCGCGGTAGCCGTCGACGACGGGCGCGATGGCGTCGTCAGCGGCCGCGAAGGTGCCGTTGAAGATGGCGTCGGCGATGGCCTGCCGGTCGATGGCCATCGAGATCGCCTGGCGGACGCGCTTGTCGGCGTACCGCGGGTCGTACGTCGGCATGCCGACGTAGGTGAACCGCGAGGAGGGAGCCTCGATGAACCGGTCCCCGAACTCGTCGGCGACGGTGGTCAGGACGTCCGGCGGGATGTCCACGGCGATGTCGAGGTTGCCGCCCTGCACGTCGGTGTAGGCGGTGTTGAGGTCGGTGTACACGCGGTACTCCACCCCGTCGGCCTGCGCGGCGTTCTCACCGGCGTAGTCCTCGTAGCGGCTCAGGGTGATGCCCTGACCCGGGGTGAACTCGCCGTCGGCCTGGAAGGGGCCGTTGCCGACCGGGTTGGTGCCGGCGGCCTCCGGGTTCTCGAAGAACGAGTCCGGCAGCGGGAAGAAGGCGTTGTAGCCCACCGTGACCGGGAACTGGGCGAACGGCCCGGTCAGCGTGACGGTGAAGGTCTGGTCGTCGACGACCTGCAGGCCGCTCATCTGCTGGGCGGCCGGCTCGCCCGTCACGTTGCCGGCGTCGTCGGTCGGGGCCTGCAGCTGGTCGTAGCCCTGGATGTTGCTGAAGAAGTACGACCCGCCCTGGGCGTTGGTGCTCAGCGCGGTGTAGTTCCAGGCGTCGACGAAGGACTGTGCGTCGACCGGCGTGCCGTCGTGGAAGGTCCAGCCGTCCTTGAGCGTGATAGTCCAGGTGGTGTTGTCCTCGGACTCGATCGACTCGGCGACGCCGGTGTACTCGACCGCGCCGTCCTCGGCGTACTGGACGAGACCCGTCCACAGCGACTTCACGATCTGAGCGCCCTCGCTCTCGGTCGTGTTGCCGGGGACGAGCGGGTTCTCGGGCTCGCCGACGTAGACGCTGAAGGTGCCGCCACCCTCACCGCCACCGCCGCCGCTACCCGACTCGCTGTCGTCGCCGCCGCCACAGGCGGTCAGCAGCAGCGCGGCCGACAGGCCGGTCGCGACGAGCGCCGACCGGCGCTTGCTCAACTTCACGTGCGATGCCTCCCTCGTCCCGCAACTGCGGGGGGAACGGACTGGTCGATGCTCACCCGGGCGCACTGGCCGGGCGTCGGCGTCCATCAGGTGAACACCCGGGATCGGTCCCGGGACGCCGCGAGCGACCCTAGGCAGCCCCGGGGAGGACCGTCCACGACCGTCACCGGATTGTGACCCTGGCTCACGACCCTGTAGGCCGCGATGCAAAGGGCACGGTACGCCGCCCCCGTCACGACACGTGTTGCGGCCCCCGGGCGCTCATCCCGCAGGACTTCCGCCGTCCGGGCGACCGGGGTGTCGGAACCGTACCGGGGGGTAACCCCTCGTCCCCCGAGAGAGGAGCTCACCGTGAGCGGGATCGACAAGATGAAGAACAAGGCCCAGGAGCTCTCCGGCGAGGGCAAGGAGCGCGTCGGCGAGGCGACCGGCGACCGCGACCTGCAGGCCGAGGGCGCCAACGACAAGGCGGCCGGCAACCTCAAGCAGGCCGGCGAGAAGGTCAAGGACGTCTTCAAGTAACGGCAGCTCACCCCACCCACGGGCGGCGTCTCTACCGGGGACGGCGCCCGTGGCGTGTCAGGGGCGGCCGAGGAGGTCGCGGACGGCGGGCAGCAGCGGGCGGTCCGCGGCGATCCAGTCGAGGTCCTCGAGGTCGCCCGCCCGGACCCAGCGCAGGTCGCGGTGCTCGTGGGCCACCGGCTCGCCGGCGACCAGCCGCGCCTCCCAGACCCGCAGCGTCGAGGCACCCGGGGCGCCGCCCGCGACGACGCCGTCGAGCGGGACCTCGCCCAGGAAGGCCCGCGGCGCCACGGTGATCCCGAGCTCCTCCGCGCACTCCCGCACCAGCGCGGCCTGCTGGTCCTCTCCCGGCTCCACCTTGCCGCCGGGGAACTCCCACAGCCCGGCCAGCGGACCCGAGTCGCGCTGAGCCACCAGCACCTCGCCGCCGCAGGCGCCGTCCGCGCGGACGATCGCCGCCCCCACCACCTGGACGACGTCGAGCGCCCGCAGCGCCGCCGCCGCCGCGTAACCGTCCAGGTGCCGCCGCATCGACCGCTGCACCCGGCGGCGCAGCACCGCCCGGTCGGCCAGGCCGCCCAGCACGCCGGGCAGGCCGGTGTCCCACTCGACCCGCTCCTCGACGACGGTGCCGGCCCCGGTGGCCGTGAACGTGCGCGCATGGGTCAGCCGCCGCCAGCCGGAACCGGGCCCGGCCGCGTAGAGGTCCGACACCGGGCGGACCGACTCGACCTCCTCCAGCGGGAAGGGCCAGGGGCGGCCCAGGGCCCGGGCGACGTCGAAGGCGACGGTCAGCGGCGCCGCCACGACGGTGGTGAAGTGCAACCGGTCCACGCCGCCACGGTCCCAGACGGGGCAGGATGAGCCCGTGCGCATCACGGCCCGGGTCGACTACGCCGTCCGCGCGGCGGTCGAGCTGGCCGCCGTCGCGCCGGACGCGCTGACCTGCGACCGCATCGCGCGGGCCCAGGACATCCCCTCCCGCTTCCTGCAGGGCATCCTCGGCGACCTCCAGCACGCCCGGCTGGTCACCAGCCAGCGGGGCCGCGAGGGCGGCTACCGGCTGGCGCTGCCGCCGTCGGAGATCTCCATCGCACGGGTCATGCGGGTGGAGCAGGGGTTCCTCGCCGAGGTGCACGGCCAGCGGCCCGAGGACGTGAGCTACCCGGGGGTCGCCGCCGAGCTGGCCGGCGTCTGGGTGGCCGCCCGGGAGGCCTACCGGCGGGTGCTGGAGGAGGTCACGCTGGCCGACGTCGTCGCCGGGAAGCTGCCCGGCCACGTCGCCGAGCTGGTGGCGGTCGAGAGCGCCTGGCGCTCGTTCGGCGACGACCCCGCCTGACCGGCCCGCCCGGCGGCTGGGGAAGACTCGCCCGGTGAGCAGCGCACGGCAGCCCGGCGTCACCGTCTTCCTCACCGGCCTGTCCGGCGCGGGCAAGTCGACGGTCGCCGACGCCCTGGTCGCGCAGCTGGAGGCCGAGGGCCGGCCGGTGACCGTCCTCGACGGCGACGTCGTGCGCACCCACCTGTCCAGCGAGCTGTCCTTCTCCCGCGCCGACCGCGACCTCAACATCCGCCGGATCGGCTTCGTCGCCGGCGAGGTCGTCCGGCACGGCGGCACCGCCGTCGTCGCCGCGATCGCGCCCTACGAGCAGGCGCGCGAGGAGGCGCGGGCGCTGGTCGAGCGGCACGGCCGGTTCGTGCTGGTGCACCTGGCCACCCCGCTGGAGGTCTGCGAGGCCCGCGACGTCAAGGGCCTCTACGCGCGGGCCCGGGCCGGGCAGATCTCCGGTTTCACCGGCATCGACGACCCCTACGAGCCGCCGGCGCGCGCCGAGGTGGTCATCGACACCTCGGTGACCCCGCTGGACGAGTCCGTGGCGCGCATCCGCGCGGCCATGGCAGGAGCACCCCGTCCTCTCCACCCCTCGCAGGCTGGGGGCGGTGCCCTCGACGGGGCCGACCGTGGCTCACCGACAGCGTGACCGCAACGGGCGCCCGGCGCGGGTGTGCGACCATGGGGGACGTGACCGACCGCGGCAGCCTGCTCGTCGCGCGTCTGCACGTCGACCTCGCCCGGGTCAGCAGCGCCGCCTGTCACGCCGCGCGCTGACCACCAGTCCTCCCCGCGGCGCGAGTCGCGTCCCCGATCTGGCAGCGCGCTCCGCGCGGGTCACGAACCGGCGCGGACGGCGCAGGAAGTAGTGCACCGTGTCCGCTCCACCCCGTTCCAGCCGGCCCGTCCGCGGCCAGGGCCAGTGGGCGCTCGGCTACCGGGAGCCGCTGAACCCCAACGAGCGCATGAAGAAGGACTCCGACGGCCTCGAGGTCCGTCAGCGGATCCTCGACATCTACTCGAGGACCGGCTTCGACGGCATCGACCCCGGTGACCTGCGCGGCCGGATGCGCTGGATGGGCCTCTACACCCAGCGGGCCCCCGGCATCCCCGGCGGGAAGACCGCCGTCCTGGAGCCCGAGGAGCTCGAGGACTCCTACTTCATGATGCGGGTGCGCACCGACGGCGGGGCGCTCACCAGCGAGCAGCTGCGCACCCTCGGCGCCATCAGCACCGAGTTCGGCCGCGACGTCGCCGACGTCACCGACCGGCAGAACATCCAGTACCACTGGATCCGCATCGAGGACGTCCCCGAGATCTGGGAGCGGCTCGAGGCGGTCGGCATGACGACGACCGAGGCCTGCGGCGACACCCCGCGCGGCATGCTCAACTGCCCGCTGGCCGGCGTCCTCGAGGACGAGGTCGTCGACGCCACCGGCGTCATGGCGCAGACGGTGGCCCGCTACGTGGGCGACCCGGAGTTCAGCAACCTGCCGCGCAAGTGGAAGACGTCGATGTCGGGCTGCGTCGACCACTGCACCGAGCCCGAGATCGACGACGTCTCCTTCGTCGGCGTCGTCGGCCCGGACGGCGAGGCCGGCTACGACCTGTGGGTCGGCGGCGGCCTGTCGACCAACCCGATGTTCGCCCAGCGGGTCGGGGTGTTCGTCCGGTCGGAGGAGGTCACCGAGGTCTGGGCGGCCTGCACCTCGGTCTTCCGCGACTACGGCTACCGGCGGCAGCGCAACCGGGCCCGGATCAAGTTCCTCATGGCCGACTGGGGCCCGGAGAGGTTCCGGCAGGTGCTGCAGGACGAGTACCTGCACCGCGCGCTGCCCGACGGGCCCGCGGCCGCGCCGCCGAAGCACGAGTCGCGCGACCACGTCGGCGTCGCGCGGCAGAAGGACGGCCGCAACGCCGTCGGCTTCGCGCTGCGCACCGGCCGGATCACCGGGACGGTGCTCACCCGGATCGCCGACCTCGCCGACGAGTACGGCGCGGGCCGCATCCGGACGACCACCCAGCAGAAGATGGTGGTCCTGGACGTGCCCGACGAGCACGTGGAGGACCTCGTCGCCGCGCTGGCCGAGCACGACCTGCTGGTGCGCCCGAGCGCCTTCCGCCGCGGCACCATGGCCTGCACCGGCCTGGAGTTCTGCAAGCTCGCCATCGTCGAGACCAAGCAGCACGCCCAGGACCTCTACGCCGAGCTGGAGAAGCGGCTGCCCGGCTTCGACGAGCCGATCGGCATCAACGTCAACGGCTGCCCGAACAGCTGCGCCCGCTTCCAGACCGCCGACATCGGCCTCAAGGGCTCGATGGTGCGCGACGACTCCGGCGAGATGGTCGAGGGCTTCCAGGTGCACCTGGGCGGGCACCTCGGGGTCGAGGCGGCCTTCGGCCGCAAGTTCCGCGGCCACAAGGTGACCAAGGCCGAGACCGCCGACTACTGCGAGCGGGTACTGCGCGGCTACCTCGAGCGGCGCGAGCCCGGTGAGCGGTTCGCCGCCTACGTCTCGCGGGCCGAGGAGGCCTGGCTGCTGTGAGCGAGGAGGCGGAGGACACGGGGGGCCGCGCGGGAAGGCAGCGCCAGCTCCCCGTGTTCCACTGCCCGTACTGCGGTGACGAGGAGCTGACCCCCACCGGGGAGTCCGGCGGCGAGTGGCACTGTGCCGCCTGCCTCCGCACGTTCGCCGTCCGCCTGACCGGGACAGGGGTGCAGCGACCATGACCACCGCCGTGCGGGCCACGCCGCAGCTGGCCGCGGAGGCCGACGCCCGCTTCGGGGGGATCGCCGACCCGGTCGAGCAGGCCCTCGCCGTGCTCCGCTGGGCCGGCGAGACCTTCGGCGACGGGTTCGCCGTCACCTCGTCGATGGCCGACGGGCTGCTGGCCCACCTCGCCTCCCGGGCGGTCCCGGGCGTGCACGTCGTCTTCCTCGACACCGGCTACCACTTCGCCGAGACGATCGGCACCCGCGACTGGATCAGCGGTGTCCTGCCGATCACGCTGGTCAACGTGACGCCGGCGCAGACGGTGGCCGAGCAGGACGCCGAGCACGGTCCGGAGCTGCACCGGCGCGAACCCGACCTGTGCTGCTCGCTGCGCAAGGTGCAGCCGCTGGCGACGGCGCTGGCCGGCTACGCGGCGTGGGGCTCGGGGGTGCGCCGCGACGAGGCCGCGACCCGCGCGGGCACCCGGGTCGTCGACTGGGACGCCAAGCGGGGCATGGTGAAGGTCAACCCGCTGGCCGCCTGGACGCAGGCCGACGTCGACACCTACGTCGCCGAGCACCAGGTGCCGGTGAACCCGCTGCACGAGCTGGGCTACGCCTCCATCGGCTGCGAGCCCTGCACCCGGCCGGTCGCCCCGGGCGAGGACCCGCGCGCCGGACGCTGGGCCGGCCGCGGCAAGACCGAGTGCGGCCTGCACCTCTGACCCGGTAGGACTGACAGCCGTGCCCCGACCGCCGAAGCTGTCCCCCGAGGAGCTCGCCGCCGCGCTGGCCGACCTGCCGCTGTGGTCGGGCGACCTCGCGGGGCTGCGTCGCACGCTGGAGCTGCCGACCTTCGCCGACGCCGTGGCCGCGATCGTGCGGATCGGCTTCGTCGCCGAGCAGCTCGACCACCACCCGGACGTCGACCTGCGCTGGCGCCGGCTCGACGTCACGCTGGTCAGCCACTCCGCCGGCGGCGTGAGCGAGCTCGACCTGGAGCTGGCCCGCCGCATCGACGGCCTCTTCCCCGGCTGAACGACGACGGCGCCGGGACCTCCCGCGAGGTCCCGGCGCCGCCGTCGTACCGGGGTCAGGAACCGATGACCCCGCCGTCGTCCTTGGTGACGACGACCGTGGCCGACCGGGGCGTGGTCACGCCGTCGAGCCGGGGCCAGGTGCTGCCGCCGTTCTCCCCGGGGTGCTGCAGGTTGACGAACAGCGTGCGCCGGTCCGGCGTCGTGGCGATGCCGGTGACCTCGCAGCCGACCACGCCGGTCAGGAAGCGGCGCACCTCGGGCTCCTGGTCGAACGGCGCCGAGGCGTCGGCGGCCAGCATCTGGTTGTTCGCCTGAGCCGGCTGGGTGCCGTCGGTCTGGATCCAGGCGCGGCCGTCGGGGTCGACCCACAGGCCGTCGGGCGAGCCGAAGGCGTCCTCGGGCGCGACGGTCGAGCCGTCGACGCCGCCCCCGGGGCCGGCCAGCAGGAACAGGTCCCAGCGGAACGACGTCGCGGTGTGGTCGCCGCCGGCCTCCTCCCAGCGGACGATGTGGCCCCAGCGGTTGGACACGCGGGGGTTGGGGCCGTTCGCGGTGGCGCGGGTCGTGTTGTTGGTCAGCGTCACGTACACCGTGCCGGTGCGCGGGTCGACCGCGCTCCACTCGGGCCGGTCCATCGGCGTGGCCGCGACCCGCGTGGCGGCCTGCCGGGTGCGCACCAGGACCGCCGCCTGGTCGGCGAACCCGTTGGCCGCGGTGAGCCCGTTCTGCCCGTGCACCAGCGGGATCCACGTCCCGGTGCCGTCCTCGGCGAAGCGGGCGACGTACAGGGTGCCCTCGTCGAGGGGGCTGACGCCCTGCCGGCGCATCTGCTCCCACGGGCGGGCGCTGACGAACTTGTAGACGTACTCGTTGACCTGGTCGTCGCCCATGTAGACGACCAGCCGGCCGTCGCGGGCGGTGTGCGCGGTGGCGTCCTCGTGCTTGAGCCGGCCCAGCGCCGTGCGCTTCACCGGCACCGACCGCGGGTCGAGCGGGTCGATCTCCACCACCCAGCCGAACCGGTTGGGCTCGTGCGCGTCGCCCGGGCGGACGACGAAGCGCGGGTCGTGGTCGGCCCAGTAGTAGGAGTCCCCGCCGACGCCGTAGCGGGCCAGGTCGGCCTGGTCGGCGGGGTCGTAGGCGCCCGGCTCCACGCGGAAGTAGCCGTTGAAGTTCTCCTCGCAGGTCAGGTAGGTGCCCCACGGGGTCTCGCCGTTGCCGCAGTTGTTGATCGTGCCCAGCGGCGTGCGGCCGGCCGGGTCGGCGGCGGTGCGCAGCAGCTGGCTGCCCGCGGCCGGACCCGAGAAGGCCATCGGCGTGGTCGCGGTGATCCGCCGGTTGAGCGGCGAGCGGACGACGGTCCAGCCGTTGCGGCCCTGGTGGCGGACCTCGACGACGCTCACGCCGTGCGCGTTCTGCGACTTGCGCACCATCTCGGCGGTGTACTGGGCGCGCGGCGGCCGGGTGCTGGTCCCGGTCTGCAGGTAGTTCTCGTCGGTGTACTCGTGGTTGAGCACGAGCACGCCGTGCTGGTTGCCGGCGGCGGCCGGGCGCACCGGGAAGTAGGTCATGCCGTCGTGGTGGGTGCCCACCTGCTGGGCCTGTTCGTCTGCGGTGTTGCCGCCGGCGGTCGGCAGGCCGGGCCGGAAGGCGGGGAACGAGCCGGTGATCGGCGTCCCCCACGGGATGAAGGGGACGGCGGTGTAGCCCGGCGGCACGACGACCTCGTCGGCGGTGCTCGGCGCGATCGCCTGGAAGCCCAGCACGGGGCCGGCCGGCGCGGGCGCACCCGGGGTGCCGCCGGGAGCGGCGGAGGCGGCCGGCGTCCGGACGAGCGAGGAGGTCAGGAAGCCGGCAGCGGCCAGCATGCCGCCGGCGATCACCGACCGCCGGGACAGCCGGGCCTCGGCCACGGCCCAGAAGGGCCGCTCGGTCGTCGGGTTGGACGGGGTGTCGTCCGGGTCGTCGCTGACGTCGGTCCCCACCTCCGCGGGGAGCTCGTCGGGCACGTCGGCGGGACGCTCGGGCGTCAGGGTCATGAGAGAGCTGCTCCGGACTCGGGTGTGCGGGTCGGCGGGGACGCTAGGAGCGCCGTACGACGTCCCGCCGTCCCCGCGGTGACCAGCCGGGGAACGTGTGGGTCACCGCCCGTTCACCGGGCTGTGCTCACTCCGTGACGGGGAGTACCAGCAGCCGCAGCAGCCGGTCGGCCTCGGCGTCGGGGTCCTCGGTCAGCCCGGTGTGCACCGGGCCGGGCTGGACGACGGTGCTGCGCGGGGCGGTGAGCCAGCGGAAGCGCGAGCCCAGCGCCTCCCGGCCCGCGGCGCCCGCGGCGGGGTCGGCGGCGCACACGTCCGCGGCGGCCTGCAGCGCCTGGCCGATCGCGTCGGGGTCGGCGGTCGGGTCCAGCGCCCGCAGCCGGTCGACGTCGAGGTGCACCCGGCTGCCGAGGTAGTCGCGCTGCCGGCAGTAGACGAGGACGCCGGCGTTGAGCGACTCGCCCCGCTCGACCCGCGGCACCACGCGCAGCACGGCGTACTCGAAGGTCTCGCGGCTCACCGCTGCGTGACCCCCTCGGGCGGGGGCGGGCCCAGCCAGGCGGGCCGGTTCTCCCCGCGCGGCGCCCGCCGGCGCGACCCGCCCGCGGCGGCCGCGGCCACCACCCCGGGCAGCCACGCGTCCCGCGCGGCCAGGCGCGCCAGCAGCTGGGCGACGTAGCGCTCGCGGACGTCGTCGGGGGCCTCCCCGGGCTCGGGGCCCTCGAGCCAGTCGTCGGGCACCTGGCGCAGGACCTCCTCCAGCAGCGGGCGGGTGACCCGGCCGGCGAGCGCCGCATCGGCCGCGCGGACGTCCGGCGAGCACTCGAGGAGCGCGTGCTGCGCGGCGTCGTAGGGACGGACGACGGCGGCCGGCGCGCCGGGCCAGTGGTGGTGGAAGGTCAGCGCGGCGCCGTGGTCGATCAGCTGCAGCCGCCCGTGCCAGAACAGCATGTTCGGGTTGCGCCACGACCGGTCGACGTTGCCCACCAGCGCGTCGAACCACAGCACCCGCCCGGCCTGCTCGGAGCCCACCGAGCCGGCGCCGGCCTCGAAGTCCAGCGCTCCGGGCAGGTAGTCCAGGCCCAGGTTGGGGCCGGCCGAGCGCTGCAGCAGCTCCTGCACCTCGGGGTCGGGCTCGCCCACGGCCAGCTCCGGCGCGACGTCCACGGTGACCAGCGCGGGCACCGGGAGGGCCAGCGCGCGGGCGAGCTCGCCGCAGACCACCTCGGCGACCAGCACCCGCACGCCCTGGCCGGCGGCGCGCCACTTGACCACGTAGGTGCCCAGGTCGTCGGCCTCCATGAGCCCGGGCAGCGAGCCACCCTCGCGCAGCGGGGTGACGTAGCGGGTGGCGGTGACGGCGGGCAGCACAGTGCCGGTCAACCTACGCCGGTCCACACTGCACACATGGGCCTGTTCCGGGCCGCGTCGCCCGAGGGCCTCCGCGACGCGCCGCTCACCTACGCCGAGGCCGGGGCCACGCGGGACGCCGAGCTGCCGGCCGGCTACCTGCACGGCGAGTGGTGCGAGACGGTCGGCGCGGGCCGGGACACGTTCGAGCGGGTGGCGGCGGCGGTCTTCGACTGGACGCCGCAGCGCAGCGTGGGGCTGCGGGTGCGGGCGAGCGGGCCGGCGGGCGAGGTCGGCACCGTCGTCGTCCTCACCGCGGGGCTGTCGCGGCTGGGCTACGACATCCCCTGCCGGGTGGTGTGGGCGTCGACCACCGGGGACGAGCGCGGCTTCGCCTACGGCACCCTGCCCGGGCACCCGGAGAGCGGCGAGGAGTGCTTCACCGTGCGGCTGGCCGAGGGCGGCGACGTCGTCGTCTCGATCCGGGTGTTCTCCCGGCTGGCCACGCCGACCGCCCGCGCCGTCCCCCCGGTCAGCCGGTTCGTGCAGGGCCTGGCCACCCGCCGCTACCTGTCCGCCCTGCGCCGGGCCGCCCGCGGCCGATGACTCGCGGCCGATGACTTCCATGTCCCCGGCCGGTCGGCAGGAGATGGGACTGGTGCAGGACGTGGCGCAGGTGGTGGGCCGCGCGGTGGCCGCCGGGGCGGTGCCGGGCGCGGCCTGGTGGGTGGCCCGCGACGGCGAGGTCGCCCGCGGAGCCGCCGGCACGCACACCCCCGGCGGGGACGACGCGGTCACCCCCGACACCGTCTTCCGCATCGCCTCGGTCACCAAGCCGGTGGTCGCGGCCGCCGCCCTCACCCTGGTCGACGACGGCACGCTGGGCCTCGACGACCCGGTCGACGCCCACCTGCCCGAGCTGGCCGGCCTCCGCGTGCTGGCCGACCCCGCCGACGCGGGCGCGGGGACGGTGTCGGCCCGGCGGCCGATCACCGTCCGCGACGTGCTGACCTTCCGTCTGGGTACCGGCCTGGACTTCACCGCCCCCTGGCCGACGCCGACCGTGGCCGCGCTGGGCGAGGCAGGACTGCCGGCCGGTCCCCCGGCACCGCAGGCCGCGCCGCCCCCGGACGAGTGGCTGCGCCGGCTGGCCTCGGTGCCGCTGGCGTACCAGCCCGGGGAGCGCTGGCTCTACCACACCGGCGCGAGCGTGCTGGGCGTGCTGGTGTCCCGCGCCGCGGGCCGCCCGCTGCCCGAGGTGCTCGGCGAGCGGGTGCTGGCGCCGCTGGGGATGACCAGCACCGGCTTCGGCGTCCCCGACGGCGCCCGGGACCGCCTCGGGCCGCACTGGACACCGCCGGGCGACGACGGCCGGCGCGGGCTCTACGACCCGCCCGACGGCCAGTGGGCCTCCCCGCCGTCCTTCCCGGACGGCGGGGACGGGCTGGTCTCCACCGTCGACGACCTCGCCGCCCTCGCCGCGGTGCTGCTGGCGGGCGGCCGGACGCCGAACGGGCGGCGGGTGCTCGCCGAGCACACCGTCGCCGCCATGCTCACCGAGCAGGCCGGCCGGGTCGACGCCGAGGGCGGCGGCTGGGGGCTGGGCATCGGCGTGCGCCGGGAGGACGAGCCGCAGGGCCGGCACGCCGGCTCCTTCGGCTGGGACGGCGGGCTGGGCGGCTCCTGGTGGACCGACCCGGTCACCGGGACGACGGCGGTGCTGCTGACCAACCAGATGTGGTCCTCACCCACTCCACCGGCGGTGTTCGACGACGTCCGCGCGGTCGCCTTCGGTCCGCGCTAGACGTCGCGCCGCTCGAGCAGCACGGCACCGGCGACCCACGCTGCGGCGGCCCACGCCCCGGCCACCGCCAGGCCCACCGGCCAGCTCGTGGGGACGGCGAGAAACGCGTCCTCCCCCACCCGCAGCGCGGGCATCGCCTGCGACAGCAGCTCGGCGGTGCGCCCGCCGGCCAGCGCCAGCGCCGGCGGGGCGACGAACACCAGCGCGATGCCGAGCCCGAGCGCCCCGGCGGTGGAGCGCAGCACCGCGCCCAGGCCGGTGGCCAGCACGGTGACCAGCACCGCCCCGGCCACCTGCAGGCCGGCCGGGCGGAGCACGTCCGGGTCGGTGGACGACACGCCGCCGGGCACCGCGACCAGCACCCGCGCGGCCAGCACGCACCCGGCCACCAGCAGCGCGGTGGTCAGCGCCGTCCAGCCCGCGACGACGGCGGTCTTGGCCGCCAGCAGCCGCGTCCGGCGCGGCACCGCCACCAGCGAGGCCAGCGCCATGCCGCTGGCGGACTCCGCGGTCACCGCCAGCACCCCGAGGACGACGAGCACCACCTGCCCGAAGGCGAAGCCGGTGAGCACCACCCCGACGGCGGAGTCGGCGGTGGGCGCGCTGGTGGTGGTCCCGGCGGCCAGCCAGGCGAAGGCGCCCACGACCAGCACGTACACGGCAGCGCACCACCACGTCGAGCGCAGCGTCCGCAGCTTGGTCTGCTCGCTGCGCAGCACCGCGGTCAGCGCGACGCTCACGCCGCCCCCGCCCGGTACTCGACGTCCTCGCCGGTGAGCGCCAGGTAGGCGGCCTCCAGCGAGGCCACCACCGTGGTCAGCTCGTGCACCGGCGCCGCGGCGGCGAAGGCGACGTCGCCGACGGCCGCGGCGTCGAGACCGGCCACCCGCAGCGAGCCGTCGGCCTCCCCGGACACCACGGCACCGGCCCGGTGCAGCGCGACGGCCAGCTGCGGCGCCCGGGGGCTGCGGACCCGCACCGCGGCGCCACGGCCCAGCAGGTCGGCCATGGCGACGTCGGCCAGCAGCCGGCCACGGCCGAGGACGACCAGGTGGTCGGCGGTGTCCTCCATCTCGCTCATGAGGTGGCTGGAGACCAGCACGGTGCGGCCCTCGCCGGCGAGGTCGCGCAGCAGCCCGCGCACCCACCGGATGCCCTCGGGGTCCAGGCCGTTGACCGGCTCGTCGAGCAGCAGCACCTCGGGGTCGCCGAGCAGCGCCACGGCGATGCCCAGCCGCTGGCCCATGCCGAGGGAGAAGCCGCGGACCCGCTCGTGCGCCACGGCGCCGAGCCCCACGAGCTCGACGACGTCGTCGACTCGGGACGCGGGCAGCCCGTTGCTCTGCGCCAGCGCGAGCAGGTGGGCGTACGCGGTGCGGCCGGGGTGGCGGGCCCGTGGGTCCACCAGCGCGCCCACCCGCCGCATCGGGACGTCGAGCTCCCGGTAGGGCACGCCGAGGACGGTCGCGGTGCCCGCGGTGGGCCGGGTCAGGCCCAGGACGCAGCGCATCGTCGTCGTCTTGCCCGAGCCGTTGGGCCCGAGGAAGCCGGTGACCCGGCCCGGCGAGACGGTGAAGGACACGTCGTCGACGGCGACGCGGGTGCAATAGCGCTTGGTCAGCCCGTCGACCCTGATCACGCCGACAGTCTGGCCACCGGAGGCGCCCGGCCCGCGCAGGCTCGGCGCGCGTCCTCACTCCTCGGCGGCGGCCGCGGCCCGCTCCCGCTGCAGCAGCTCCTTGCTGCGCACCAGGCGCAGGAGCGTGACGACCAGCAGCCCGCCGGCCATGTTGAGCAGCGTCACGTACCAGAACCAGGCGAGCCACTCGCCGTAGCCGAAGGGCGCCGTGCCGGTGTGGATGGCGCCGAAGGCCAGCAGCGAGTCCAGGACCGAGTGGAAGAGCTGCAGCCCGGCGAGGACGAACGCGCCCGCCACCGCGGCCACGATCTTCGCGCCGTCGGCGGCGGTGCCGTTCTGCATGCGGGTCATCAGCGTGATGACGACGCCGCCGAGGAAGGCCAGGCACACCGCGCGCAGGTCCAGCGGCGACTCGACGAAGTGCCGCGCCGACTCGACCAGCGTGGGTCCCAGCTCGGGGAAGCCGTGCGCGACCAGCCACATGAACAGCCACCCGCCGACCAGGTTGGCCACCAGGGTCCCCGACCACAGCCGGGGGGGGGGGGGGGGGGGGGGGGGGGGGGGGGGGGGGGGGGGGGCGGGGGGGGGGGGGCGGGGGGGGGGGGGGGGGGGGGGGGGGG
>NZ_JBJGZA010000060.1:0-18990 GCF_054050255.1 Geodermatophilus sp. SYSU D00700
GCCCGACCCCCGCACGCACCAGCCCCCCCCCGCCAACACCCCCCCGCCCCCCCCCGCCCGCCCCACCGGGACCGGCCCCCGTCGGCTCGGTGCAGCTCAGGACTCCAGCGCGGCGTCCAGGGTGATCTCGTCGACGCCCGCGAGGGCCTTGCTCACCGGGCAGCCGACCTTGGCCGCCTGGGCCGCATTCTCGAAGCCGTCGGCGTCGAGGCCGTCGACCTCACCGCGGACGGTCAGCGCGATCCGCGTGATGTGCGGCGCGCCGTCCTTCTGGCCCAGCGTCACGTCGGCGCTGATCTCCAGGGACTGCGGGGTGCCCCCCGCCTTGCCGATCTCGTTGGACAGCGCCATCGCGAAGCAGGCCGAGTGCGCCGCGGCGACGAGCTCCTCCGGGCTGGTCGTGCCGCCGGCGTCGTCGGCCGCGCGCTTGGGGAAGTTGACCTCGAAGGTGCCGACCTTCGAACTGGACAGCTCGACCTGACCCGAGCCCTGCTGGAGGGTGCCGTTCCAGGCGGTGCGTGCGGTACGGGTGGGCATGACGGCCTTCCGGGACGGGGGTGCCGGCGGCTCTGGCCGGCGTCGGACCCAGCGCCCCTACCCCGGCGGACGGCGAGCGACCCGCCGGACCGTCAGCTCCCGCGGGGCGCCTCGGTGACCCGGCTGGTGAGCACGTTGAGCGTCTGCTTGAGGTCGGAGAACTGGTCGGCGTCGAGCCGGAGCGCGCAGATCATGTCCTGCGAGATGGCGTACGCCCGGTCGCGCAGCGCCCGGCCGGCGTCGGTGAGGGCGATGGCCACCGAGCGCTCGTCCTCCACGCGACGGTGACGGGTGACCAGGCCGGCCGCGGTCAGCCGCTTGAGCAGCGGGGACAGCGTGCCGCTGTCGAGAGCCAGCCGCTGGCCGAGCTGGCCGACGGTCTGCTGGTCCTCCTCCCAGAGCAGCATCATGACCAGGTACTGCGGATAGGTGAGGCCGAGTTCCTCGAGCATCGGCCGGTACCGGGCCGTCATCGCTCGCGACGCCGCGTAGAGCGCGAAGCACAGCTGGTCGTCCAGAGCGACGCTCGGGGACGGGAGGCGGTCCCCCACGCTCGTCTGTTCCATGCTCCGAGTGTAGGGACACATAGGTCGCGCGGCATGAGGTTGTGACCGGTCCGCGGCTCTCCGGCACGACGACCCGGACACCGGACTTGAGCGGAACAGACTCAACCTCTCGGCCGTTGCACAGCTCGACACGCCGATCCGCCGGGAGCCGTCCCGGCGACTCCGCCGAGAGGACGATCCGCAGCCACCATGGAGAGCAAGCTGACCACCCGTTCGCAGGAGGCGTTCGCGGCCGCCCAGCGGCTGGCGGTCGACCGCGGGCAGGCCGCCCTCGAGCCCCTGCACCTGCTCGTCGCCCTGCTGCAGCAGACCGACGGCATCGCCGGCCCCCTGCTGTCCGCGGTCGGGGCCGACCCGTCCGAGGTGCGCGCCAAGGCCGAGGCCGCGCTGCGCCGCTTGCCGAGTGTCAGCGGCGCCACCGTCGCGGCTCCCTCGCCCTCGCGCGAGCTGCTGCGGGTGGTCAACGCCGCGGGGGAGCAGGCCAGCGCGCTGGGCGACGAGTACGTCTCCACCGAGCACCTGCTGGTCGGCCTGGCCGGCTCCGAGGGCGAGGCCGGATCGGTGCTCACCAGCGCCGGTGCCACCCGCGACGCGTTGCTGGCGGCGTTCCGGACCGTCCGCGGCAACCGCAAGGTCACCACCGCCGACCCGGAGAGCACGTTCCAGGCGCTGGAGAAGTACGCCGTCGACCTCACCGAGCGCGCGCGGGACGGCAAGATCGACCCGGTCATCGGCCGTGACACCGAGATCCGCCGTGTCGTCCAGGTGCTCTCGCGGCGCACCAAGAACAACCCGGTCCTCATCGGCGAGCCCGGCGTCGGCAAGACCGCGATCGTCGAGGGCCTGGCCCAGCGGATCGTGGCCGGCGACGTCCCGGAGAGCCTCAAGGGCAAGCGGCTGATGGCGCTGGACCTGGCCAGCATGGTCGCCGGCGCCAAGTACCGCGGCGAGTTCGAGGAGCGGCTCAAGGCCGTCCTGCACGAGATCGCCGAGTCCGAGGGCGAGGTCGTCACCTTCATCGACGAGCTGCACACCATCGTCGGCGCCGGGGCCACCGGCGACTCGGCCATGGACGCCGGCAACATGATCAAGCCGATGCTCGCCCGCGGTGAGCTGCGCATGGTCGGCGCCACGACCCTCGACGAGTACCGCGAGCACATCGAGAAGGACCCCGCCCTGGAGCGCCGCTTCCAGCAGGTGTTCGTCGGCGAACCCTCGGTCGAGGACACCATCGGCATCCTGCGCGGCCTCAAGGAGCGCTACGAGGTCCACCACGGTGTGCGCATCACCGACGGCGCGATCGTCGCCGCCGCCACGTTGTCGGACCGGTACGTCACGGCCCGCTTCCTGCCGGACAAGGCCATCGACCTGGTCGACGAGGCCGCCAGCCGGCTGCGCATGGAGATCGACAGCCGGCCGGTCGAGGTCGACGAGGTCGAGCGCGCCGTGCGCCGCATGGAGATCGAGGAGATGGCGCTGGCCAAGGAGGAGGACCCCTCCTCGCAGGACCGGCTGGCCGCCCTCCGGGCCGACCTGGCCGACCGGCGCCAGCAGCTCGACGAGCTGACCGCCCGGTGGCAGCAGGACAAGTCGGCGATCGAGCGGATCCAGCGGATCAAGGAGGAGCTGGAGACGGTCCGCACCGAGGCCGAGCGCGCCGAGCGCGACGGCGCCCTCGCCCGCGCCGCGGAGCTGCGCTACGGCCGGCTGCCGGAGCTGGAGCGCTCGCTGGCCGCGGCCGAGGAGTCGGTGCAGACCGGTGAGTCGATGCTCAAGGAGGAGGTCGGCCCCGACGACATCGCCGAGGTCGTGCAGGCCTGGACCGGCATCCCCGCCGGCCGGCTGCTCGAGGGCGAGACGGCGAAGCTGCTGCGGATGGAGGAGGAGCTCGGCCGGCGGGTCGTCGGTCAGCCCGACGCCGTCCGGGCGGTGTCCGACGCCGTCCGCCGCGCCCGGTCGGGCATCGCCGACCCCGACCGGCCCACCGGGTCCTTCCTCTTCCTCGGTCCCACCGGCGTCGGCAAGACCGAGCTGGCCAAGGCGCTGGCGGAGTTCCTGTTCGACGACGAGCGGGCGATGGTCCGCATCGACATGAGCGAGTACTCCGAGAAGCACTCGGTGGCCCGGCTCGTCGGTGCCCCTCCGGGCTACGTCGGCTACGAGGCCGGCGGCCAGCTCACCGAGGCGGTCCGGCGGCGGCCCTACACCGTCGTGCTGCTCGACGAGGTCGAGAAGGCCCACCCCGACGTCTTCGACGTGCTGCTGCAGGTGCTCGACGACGGCCGGCTCACCGACGGGCAGGGGCGGACGGTCGACTTCCGCAACACCATCCTGATCCTGACGTCGAACCTCGGCTCCCAGGTCATCGCCGACCAGTCGCTGCCCGAGGAGGCGCGGCGCGCGGCGGTCATGGACGTCGTCCGGTCGCACTTCAAGCCGGAGTTCCTCAACCGCCTCGACGACGTCGTGGTGTTCCGGGCGCTGGGCAGCGAGGAGCTGGCCGGGATCGTCGACATCCAGGTGGGCGTGCTCGCCCGCCGGCTGGCTGCGCGCCGGCTGACGCTGACCGTCACCGACGCCGCCCGCGAGTGGCTGGCGCTCAACGGGTTCGACCCCGTCTACGGCGCCCGCCCGCTGCGGCGGCTGGTGCAGTCGGCGATCGGTGACCCGCTGGCCCGGGCGCTGCTGTCCGGCGAGATCCGCGACGGCGACGGCGTCGTCGTCGACTGGGCGGTCGACCTGGCCGGGGCCGAGGCCGACACCGGGCTGACCGTCGCCCGCGCCTGACGACGGACGGAGCCGTGTCACCGGGCCCGCCGTCCTCCCTCCGGGGAGGGCGGCGGGCCTGTCGCGTCCCGGGTGCTGGTCCGGCGTCGGCCGGTCGACCATCATGCCGCGAGCACCGACACAGAGGAGACGCACCGCGATGACCGCAGGACAGGGCCCGGGACCGCAGGGCTGGGAGCCACCCCCGGGCCAGCCGCCGCACGGCCAGACCCCCTACGGCCAGACTCCCTACGGCCAGGCGCCGTACGGGCAGGATCCCTACGGCGGCTACGGCTCGGCACCGGCCGCGCCGGACTCGTGGGGCGCCCCGGCGCCGGTCGAGCGACCCCAGGCGGTCAAGCTGGGCATCGGCGCGTGGCTGACCAGCACCCTGCTGGGCGTCCTCGGCGCGATCGTGACCTTCGCCCAGTTCGACCAGCTCGTCGACCAGGCCCTGATCGACCAGGGGCTCGACCCGGCCGACTACAGCGACCTCGGCGACGCCACCACCGCCGGGGTGGTGACCCTCGGCATCGTCTTCACGCTGGTCTTCGTGGGGCTGCAGCTGCTGTTCATCTGGTTCGCCTGGCAGGGCCGCAACTGGGCCCGGATCGTGCTGTGGGTCCTCGGCGGGCTCGCAGTCCTCTCGGGCCTGGTCGGGCTGGCCGGCGGGGCGGTCGGCACCAGCGGCCTGCTCACCACGCTGTCGCTGATCCAGACCGTGCTCATCGTCGTGGGGATCGTCGCGCTGGCGGCCAGGCCGGCCAACGAGTGGTACCGCTACCGCCGCTGGGCCCGCGCGAGCGGCCGCTGACCTCCGGCGCCGGGCCCGTCCGCTCCCCCGGCCGGGGAGCGGACGGGTCCGGCGACGTGCACACCCGACGGACGGAGGCCGGCGCGTGACCGCAGCGCACGGGCGACCCGTCACCCGATCGTGACCGGCCCGGCTGAACCGCCGGCCGGCTCTCCCCGAACCCCGGGCGTGACCACCACCGAGCGGGCCCCCGCGCCGGCCGCCGGACCGCACGGGGCCCCGGCCCCGGCCGGCCGCGGTCCGCGCCGCCTGCTCGCCGCGCTCGCCGGCCTGCTGGCGGCAGCCGTGGCGCTCGGCGCCGCCGAGCTGGTCGCGGGGCTCGTCGGACCGGGGTCCTCACCCGTCGTCGCGGTCGGCGACACGGTCATCACGCTCGCCCCTGAACCGGTCAAGCGGTTCGCCGTCACGACCTTCGGCGAGCACGACAAGGTCGCGCTCGTCGTCGGCACGCTGGTGGTCGTCGCGCTGTGGGCGCTGCTCGTCGGGCGGGTCTCGCTCCGGTCGCGCCGGGCCGGGGTCGCCGGGATCGCGCTGTTCGGCGTCCTGGGTGCGGTGGCCGCCGTCAGCCGCCCGTCCGGTGGCGGGCTCGACGCCCTGCCCTCGCTGGCGGGCGCCCTCGCCGGTACCGCCGCCCTCCTGCTGCTGGTCGCCCCGTTGAGCGGGTCGGCCGGTGGACGGTCCGCCGACGACGACGTCGTCGAGCGCCTGCGCGGGGCGCTCGCCATGGCCGACCGCAAGGGCGCCGGCATGGACCGCCGCCGCTTCGTCGTCGCCGGTGGCGTCGCGCTCGGGGCGGCCGCGGTCACCGGAGGCGGTGGCCGGCTGCTGCAGCGCCGCTTCGACGTGAGCGACGACCGCGGTGGGCTCAGCCTGCCGGCGCCGTCGTCCCCCGCACCGGAGCTGCCCCGGGGCGCGGATCTCGCCGAGCGGGTCGGGGGCCTCACCCCGCTGTTCACGCCCGTCCGCGACTTCTACCGGGTCGACACCGCGATCACCGTCCCGCAGATCCGCCCGGCCGGCTACCGGCTGACCCTCTCCGGGATGGTCGACGCGCCGCGCAGCTACACCCTGGCCGACCTGTTCGACCGCGACGACGTCATCGAGCGCGACGTCACGCTCACCTGCGTCTCCAACGAGGTCGGCGGCGGGCTGGCCGGCACCGCCCGCTGGACCGGCGTCCCGCTGGGCGCCCTGCTCCGCGAGAACGGCGTCTCCGCCGGCTCCGACCAGCTCGTGTGCCGGTCGTCGGACGGGATGACGATCGGCGCCCCGACCCGTGCGGCCCTCGAGGTGGAGAACGCGATGCTCGCCTTCGGGATGAACGGCGAGCCGCTGCCGGTGGAGCACGGCTTCCCCCTGCGGATGCTCATCCCGGGCCTCTACGGCTACGTCTCGGCGTGCAAGTGGTTGACCTCGATCGAGGCGACGACCTTCGGTGCCTTCGACGCCTACTGGGTGCGGCGCGGCTGGGCGGCCGAGGGTCCGGTCAAGGTCGCCTCGCGGATCGACACCCCGGCCCCGCTGCGGCAGTTCCCCGCCGGCCGGCGGCCGATCGCCGGAGTGGCGTGGGCCCAGACCCGCGGCATCGCCCGGGTCGAGGTGCGGATCGACGACGGCGAGTGGCGGGAGGCCGAGCTGGCCCCGCAGGCCGGCGTCGACGTGTGGCGGCAGTGGGTGCTGCCCCACGACTTCGCCCCCGGCTCCTACCAGCTCACCGTCCGCGCCACCACGGCCGACGGCGAGGTGCAGTCCGCGGACCGCGCCCGGCCCTTCCCGAACGGGGCCAGCGGCCTGCACTCCATCCGGGTGATCGCCAGGTAGCGCTCCCCGCCCCGCCGGCCGCCGCCGGCCGGGCACACCACCCCAGAGCCCGTCTCGGCCGCCCGGCCGCAGACGCCTCTCCCGACCCCTCGACCGGGTCGGGAGGGACCACCGTGGGGGCCACCCGGTCCCCCGACGGACGAGCACGACGACCGAGGAGCATCTGACCCGTGACGAAGAACCGCCTGACCCGCGGCCTCCTGCTGGCCACCGCCTCCGCCCTCGCCGTCACCCTGAGCGCGTGCAGCTCGGACGACGCCGGCGCCACCGACAGCTCCGCCTCCGGCGACAGCCCGGCCGCCGAGGAGAGCAGCCCGTCGGCGGAGGGATCGGGGGCGACGGAGAGCAGCCCGGCGGCCGAGCCCGCCGCGGACGAGCCGTTCGGCGCCGGCTGCTCGTCGGTGCCGGCCGACGGCGAGGGCAGCTTCGCCGGCATGACCGACGACCCGGTCGCCGTCGCCGCCAGCAACAACCCGGTGCTGTCGACGCTGGTGCAGGCGGCCGTCCAGGCGAACCTCGTCGACACGCTGAACACGACTCCGGACGTCACCGTCATCGCCCCGGCCAACCCGGCGTTCGAGGCGGTCCCGGCCGACCAGCTGCAGGCGGTGCTGGCCGACAACGCCGCGCTCACCCAGCTCCTCACCCACCACGTCATCCCGGGCCGGCTCGCGCCCGACCAGCTCGCCGGCACCCACACCACCGTCGCCGGCGACGAGGTGACCATCGAGGGCTCGGGCGAGGCGTTCACCATCGCCCAGACCGTCACCGGCACCCCGGCGTCGGTGGTCTGCGGCGACGTGCAGACGGCCAACGCGACCGTCTACGTCGTCGACCAGGTGCTCGCGCCCACCACCTGAGGCCGCCGTCCGGCCACCGTCCCGGTCGGGCGGCCGCCTCGGCGTCCCCGGCGCCCCGGCGGCCGCCCTCCTAGGGTCGCGACCATGAACCGACCGGCCGCCTCCCCCGACCGCGACCGCCTGCTCGAGCTGATCGTCGACCTCGCCGTCGTCCGCGGACGGGTCACCCTGTCCTCGGGGCAGGAGGCCGACTGGTACATCGACATGCGCCGGCTCACCCTCCACCACGAGGGCGCCCCGCTGGTCGGCCGCGTGATGCGCCAGCTGACCGGCGACCTGCGCTACGACGTCGTCGGGGGGCTCACCCTGGGCGCCGACCCGGTGGCGACGGCGATGCTGCACGCCGCGGCCGACGGGGAGGGGTTCCTCGACGCGTGCGTGGTGCGCAAGTCCGGGAAGGCGCACGGGATGCAGCGCCGGATCGAGGGCCCCGACGTCGCCGGGCGGGCGGTGCTCGTCGTCGAGGACGTCTCCACCACCGGCAGCAGCCCGCTGGCCGCCGTCGAGGCGCTGCAGGAGGCCGGCGCGGAGGTGATCGCCGTCGCGGTCGTCGTCGACCGGGGCGGGCGGGCAGCCGTGGAGGCCGCGGGCCTGGAGTACCGCGCCGCCTACGAGCTCGCCGACCTCGGGCTGGGCTGAACCGGCGTGGGCTGAGCCGGCGTGGGCTGAGCCGGCGTGGGCTGAACCGGCGTGGAACCGGCGTCCTCCCTCACCGCCGGGCGTCCTCCCTCACCGCCCACCGTGGGGGAGGACGCCCGACGATCAGGTCACCTGATCCCGGCACCGGGCGCCGTACCGTGTGAGGGTGACCACACTCGCCACCGCCTGGGTCGACGAGCTCACCGCCGCGCTGGGGGCCGGCGGCGTCCGCACCGACCCCGACGTCACCGCCGCCTACGCCCGCGACCAGGCGATGCTGGCCGAGGCCGGCACGCCCGCCGCCGTCGTCTTCCCCCGCCGCACCGAGGACGTCGCCGCGGTCATGCGGATCGCCTCCCGGCACGGCGTCCCCGTCGTCCCGCGCGGTGCGGGTTCGGGGCTGGCCGGGGCGAGCAACGCCGTCGACGGCGCGATCACGATGGTCATGACCCGCATGGACGCCGTCCTCGAGGTCTCACCGGCCGACCGCCTGGCCGTCGTGCAGCCCGGCGTGGTCAACAAGGCGCTGCGCGACGCCGTCGCCGGGTCCGGGCTGTTCTACCCGCCCGACCCGTCGAGCTACGACTGGTGCACGATCGGCGGCAACCTCTCCACCAACTCCGGCGGCCTGTGCTGCGTCAAGTACGGCGTCACCACCGACTACGTGCTCGGCCTGGAGGTCGTGCTCGCCGACGGGCAGGTGCTGCGCACCGGACGGCGCACGGTGAAGGGCGTGGCCGGCTACGACTTGGCCCGGCTGTTCGTCGGGTCGGAGGGCACCCTCGGCGTCATCACCGAGGCCACGCTGGCGCTGCGCCCGGCGCCGCAGCGGCCGGTGACGCTGGTGGCCACCTTCGCCACCACCGCGCAGACCGGCGAGGTGGTCGAGCGCGTGGTCACCTCCGGGTTGGTGCCCAGCCTGCTCGAGGTCATGGACAACACCTGCATCTGCGCGGTCGACGACCTGCTGCGCGCCGACCTCGACCGCGACGCGCACGCCCTGCTCGTGGCGCAGTCGGACTCCGGGGGAGCGGCCGCGGTCGCCGAGATCGAGGCGCTGGCGGAGGTGTGCCGGGAGGCCGGAGCGCAACTGGTGCACACCACCGACGACCCCGCCGAGGGCGACCTGCTGCTCGCCGCCCGGCGCATGGCGCTGCCCGCGCTCGAGCAGCTGGGCACCACCCTCATCGACGACGTCGCCGTCCCCCGCTCGCGGATCGCGGCCTTCCTCGACGGGTGCGACGGGATCGCCGTGCGGCGCGGGCTGACCATCGGCGTCGTCGGGCACGCCGGCGACGGCAACATGCACCCGACCATCTGCTTCGACCCGGCCGACCCCGACCAGCGCGCGCGGGCCTTCGCCGCCTTCGACGACATCCTCGACCTCGGACTGTCCCTGGGCGGCACGGTGACCGGCGAGCACGGCATCGGCTCGCTCAAGGTCGAGTGGCTCGAGCGGGAGGTCGGCGCGGTCTCCCTCGACGTGCACCGGCGCATCAAGGACGCCCTCGACCCGGCCGGCCTGCTCAACCCCGGCAAGGTGCTGCGCCGCCGCGGCTGAGGAGCCCGCCCGCTGTCGGCGCACCGGACGCGGGCGCGATACTGACCGCCGACCGACGCCCGTTCGACGAGGAGTGCCCGGATGCCCATCGCGACCCCCGAGGTCTACGCCGACATGATCAGCCGGGCGAAGGAGGGCGGCTTCGCCTACCCGGCGATCAACTGCACCTCGTCCGAGACGATCAACGCCGCGCTGCGCGGGTTCGCCGACGCCGGCAGCGACGGGATCATCCAGTTCTCCACCGGCGGCGCCGAGTTCGGCTCGGGCACCCGGGTCAAGGACATGGTCACCGGCGCGGTGGCGCTGGCCGAGTTCGCGCACGTCGTCGCCGAGAAGTACCCGGTCAACGTCGCGCTGCACACCGACCACTGCCCCAAGGACAAGCTCGACGCCTACGTCCGGCCGCTGGTCGCGCTGTCGAAGGACCGGGTCGACGCCGGCCAGGCGCCGCTGTTCCAGTCGCACATGTGGGACGGCTCGGCGATCGACCTCGAGGAGAACCTCCACATCGCCGAGGAGCTCATCGACAAGTGCGCCGCGGCGAAGATCGTCCTCGAGCTGGAGATCGGCGTCGTCGGCGGCGAGGAGGACGGCGTCGCGCACGACATCAACGAGAAGCTCTACACCGCCCCCGGCGACTTCGTGTCCACCGCCAAGGCCCTCGGCCTCGGCGAGCGCGGCGTCTACCTGCTCGCGGCCACCTTCGGCAACGTGCACGGCGTCTACAAGCCCGGCAACGTCAAGCTGCGGCCGGAGATCCTCGAGCAGGGCCAGGAGGTCGTCTCGCAGGAGCTCGGCCTGCCCGAGGGCAGCAAGCCGTTCAACTTCGTCTTCCACGGCGGCTCGGGCTCGCTGCAGTCGGAGATCCGCGAGGCGCTGTCCTACGGCGTGGTGAAGATGAACGTCGACACCGACACCCAGTACGCCTTCACCCGGCCGATCGCCGGGCACGTGTTCAGCAACTACGACGGCGTGCTCAAGATCGACGGCGAGGTGGGCAACAAGAAGGCCTACGACCCGCGGTCCTACATGAAGCTCGCCGAGACGGGCATGGCCGCCCGCGTGGTCACCGCGTGCGAGGACCTGCTGTCGGCCGGCCAGTCCCAGGGCGCCTGACCGTGACGCACTCCCACCAGAACCTGCTCGGCGAGCCGCCGGCCACGCTGCTGCCCGGCGACCCCGACGCCGAGGCCGCACTGGCGGCCGGCACCGACCCCGCCGAGGTGGCCGCCGGTCACCCGCGGGCCAGCGCGGCGTGGGCCGCGCTGGCCGAGGCGGCGCTCGACGGCGGCCGCACCATCGAGGCCTACGCCTACGCCCGCACCGGCTACCACCGCGGCCTCGACGCGCTGCGCAAGAACGGCTGGAGGGGCCACGGCCCGGTGCCGTGGTCGCACGAGCCCAACCGGGGGTTCCTGCGCTGCGTCACGGTGCTGGCCCGGGCGGCCGAGGCGATCGGCGAGGTCGACGAGCAGGAGCGCTGCACCCAGCTGCTGCGCGACTGCGACCCGAGCCTCGCCCCCTGACGCCCCCGCCGCCGCGCTGACCGACGGTCACCGCGGCTCACCCGTCCGGACGGTCCCGGGCGCTCACCAGGCGGAACGCCCGGTCCGGGAGCACACTGCGTCACCACGCGTCCATCGGGGACGCGCACACGTGGAGGTGCTCCGTGGCGACACTGCTCTGGATCCTCGCCGTCGTCCTCGTCATCGCCGGCGTCCTCGCGATCATCCGAGGACAGCTGCTGTGGGGGATCGTGCTCATCGTCGTCGGGCTGCTGGTGGGCCCCGGCGGGGTGAGCGTCTTCGCCTGACCGACCCCGGGCTCGGGGGCCGCGGGGTCAGCGGTCCCCGAGCTCGGGGTGCAGTTCCTGCAGGCGGGCGGTGAGGGCGGTCAGCTCCTCGCCGCCGGCCATCAGCCGGGTGAGGTCGTCGGCGTCGACGTCGGCGTGGGTGAGGTCGCCGGCCACCTGGCCGCGGGCCAGCAGCAGGAAGCGGTCGCCCACGAGGTGCGCGTAGCGCGGGTTGTGCGTCACCAGCACGACGGCCAGCCCCCGCGCCCGGGCGCCGAGCACCGCCTGCCCGACCAGCGTGTGCTGCGCGGTGGTCATCGGCTCGGTGGGCTCGTCGAGCACCAGCGCCCGGGAGCCGTGGTGCACCGCGCGGGCGATGGCGAGGCTCTGCCGGGCGCCGGCCTGCAGCGAGTTGACCGGCTGGTCGGGGTCGATGCCGGTGACCCCGATGCGCTCGAACGCCCGCACGGCGGTCTCGCGCGCGGCGTCGACGTCGAGACGGCGCAGCGGCCACCGCCCGCGGGTCGGCTCGGCGCCCAGGCACAGGTTGCGCCACACCGACAGCAGCGGCGCGACCGCGAGGTCCTGCCACACCGTGGCGATGCCGGCCTCCCGCGCCGCCCGCGGGCTGCCGAAGCGCACCGGGACGCCGTCGAGGAGCAGCTCGCCGTCGTCGTGCCGGCGCAGCCCGGACAGCACCGCCACCAGCGTCGACTTCCCGGAGCCGTTCTCCCCGAGGACGCAGGTGATCCGGCCGCCTTCGAGCGCCACGTCCACCCGGTCGAGCGCGGGCACGCCGCCGTAGCGGACCGACAGCCGGCGCAGCTCCAGGACCGGGGGCGTGGTCACGACCGCGGCGCGGCCCGCAGCCGGCCGCGCACCACCCCTCCGACGACGAGGGCGACGAGCAGCAGCACACCGAGCAGGACCTGCGACCAGCGCGGGTCCCAGCCCGACAGCTCCACCCCGCGCCGGGCGACGGCGTAGACCAGCGCGCCGACCGC
Organism: Geodermatophilus sp. SYSU D00700; assembly: GCF_054050255.1. Taxonomy (NCBI): domain Bacteria; kingdom Bacillati; phylum Actinomycetota; class Actinomycetes; order Geodermatophilales; family Geodermatophilaceae; genus Geodermatophilus; species Geodermatophilus sp. SYSU D00700. Next base: position 12,361 of record NZ_JBJGZA010000060.1, read on the forward strand.
CGCGCCGGCCATCGAGCCGTAGCCGCCGGTGAGCAGGCACCCGCCGATCACGGCCACCACCACGAAGTCGATGGCGGTGACCAGCGCCGGGGTCGCCGCGACGCTGGCGACCGGGACGAGGGCGAGCGTGCCCAGCAACCAGCCCGCGCCCGCGGTGAGGAGGTAGAGCACCAGCGTCGTCCGCCGGACCGGGACGCCGAGCTCGCGCGCCGCCCGGCGGGAGCCGCCCATCGCCAGCACGTCGTTGCCGAAGCGGGTGCGCCACAGCAGCCAGCCGGCGAGGGCGGTCACGCCCAGCCACCAGAGGAGCGAGACGGGGAACACCCCGCCGCCGACCTCCACGGTCGACCCGAACAGCGCCGACGCCGAGGACCACCCCGGCGCCTCGTCCAGGCCGGTGATCCGCGGGCCGCCGACGACCAGGGGCAGGGCCGACACCGTCGTCCCCTGCAGCACCAGCGCCGTCGCCAGGGTGACCAGGAAGCTCGGCAGCCCGGTGGCCACCACCAGCCAGCCGTTGACCAGCCCGACGCCGAGCGCCGCGGCCAGCGACGCGGTCAGCGCGGACCAGATGCCCCACTCCATCGGGCCGGCGAGCACCCCGGTGAGGACGGCGCTGCCGACCGTGACCGTGCCGATCGACACGTCGAAGTGCCCGCCGACCAGGAGCAGCCCCACCGTCACCCCGCCGATGCCCAGCAGCGCGGCGGCGTCGAGGACGCCGGCCAGGCCCTCCGGGGTCAGCAGGTCGGGCACGCACAGCCCGAAGACGACGACGACGGCCACGAGGCCGAGCACCGCGGCGATGCTCGGCCGGGCCAGCACGCGCTCGGCCACCGGACGGCGCGGCGGAGCGACGCGGGTGAACGGCAGGCGGTCGACGGTCACCGGGTCACCGGGCAAGGGCGCAGCGGGGCCTCCTCGGGCTGGGGCCTCCCCAGTGTCCACGACGACGCCGCGGAGGGCCGCCCGCAACGGGACCTGCTCGCTAGGGGTGCAGCCGCCAGCGCACCCGGTCGTCGGCGTACCAGGTCCAGCGGGTGACCGGCCGCGGGAAGGGCACGCCGTCGCGGGTGACCAGGGCGGGGTCGCTGGCCAGCTGCAGCGCCCGGCCGGTGCTGCGCCGCGGCGGGCGCATCAGCTGGGGGGAGACGACGACGCGGATCGTGTCGACCGCGCGCCAGTCGGGCCGGACGTCGATGCGCGCCACCATCCCGTCGGCCACCCGCGCGTCGTCGTGGTGGGCCTGCACGCCCAGCCGCGCGGACAGCGGCAGGCGCCCCCTCTCCGCCGGCTCATAGCGCCCGTGCTGCAGCAGCACCCCGCCGTGGTCGTCGCGCACCAGCGACAGCTCCCGTTCCCCGCCGGAGCCGACGCCCAGGTCGCGCGCCAGCCCCCGGGACGCGGGGTCGTCGGCCGGCTCCCACGACACCGGCGCCTCGGCGGTGCGGCCCGCCCGGTGCAGCGCGGCCAGCACCGCCGACAGCGCCGCGACCGGCCCGCGCACCAGCAGCGCGCCGGCCTCGGCCGCGCCGGCGACGGCGGCGCGCTCCGGGGCCTGCCCGGGGCCGAGACCGCGCAGGTCGAACTCGACGAGGGACATGCCGATACCCTGCCACCTGCCAGCCGGTCGACCGCCGGTGACGAGTCCCAGGGAGACGACAGCGAGATGCCGGCAGTCGTGCTGATCGGTGCCCAGTGGGGCGACGAGGGCAAGGGCAAGGCCACCGACCTCCTCGGCGGGCGCGTGCCCTACGTGGTGCGCTACCAGGGCGGCAACAACGCCGGCCACACCGTCATCACCCCCGACGGCGAGCGCTACGCGCTGCACCTGATCCCGTCGGGCATCCTCACGCCCGGCTGCACCCCGGTGATCGGCAACGGCGTCGTCGTCGACCCGCAGGTGCTCATCGGCGAGCTGGCCGGGCTCGAGCAGCGCGGCGTCAACACCTCGCGGCTGGTCATCTCGGCCGACGCGCACCTGATCATGCCGCACCACCGGGCGCTGGACCGGGTCACCGAGCGGTTCCTCGGCAAGCGCAAGATCGGCACCACCGGCCGCGGCATCGGCCCGGCCTACGGCGACAAGGTGGCCCGCACCGGCATCCGGGTGGCCGACCTGCTCGACCTGTCGATCCTGCGACAGAAGCTCGAGGGCACCCTGGTCGAGAAGAACCAGGTGCTGGTCAAGGTCTACAACCGCAAGGCCATCGACGTCGACGAGGTGGTCGAGGAGTACGCCGGCTACGCCGAGCAGCTGCGCGAGCGCATCGCCGACACCCGGCTGATGCTGGCCGACGCCCTCGACGCCGGGCAGTGGGTGCTGCTGGAGGGCTCGCAGGGCACGCTGCTCGACGTCGACCACGGCACATATCCGTTCGTCACGTCGTCGAACCCGACTGCAGGCGGGGCGGCCACCGGCAGCGGGATCGGCCCCACCCGCATCTCCCGGGTGGTCGGCATCCTCAAGGCCTACACGACGCGGGTGGGCTCGGGCCCGTTCCCGACCGAGCTGTTCGACGCCAACGGCGACCACCTGCGCACGGTCGGCGGCGAGGTGGGCGTCACCACCGGCCGCGACCGCCGCTGCGGCTGGTTCGACGCCGTCGTCGCCCGGTACGCCAGCCGGGTCAACGGCATCACCGACTACTTCCTCACCAAGCTCGACGTGCTCTCGGGGCTGCCGACGGTGCCCATCTGCGTCGCCTACGACGTCGACGGCGTCCGGCACGAGGAGATGCCGATGACCCAGACCGGCTTCCACCACGCGCAGCCGGTCTACGAGGAGATGCCGGGCTGGACCGAGGACCTCCGGCACTGCCGCACCTTCGACGAGCTGCCGGCCAATGCGCAGACCTACGTGCGCCGGCTCGAGGAGCTCTCCGGCGCGCGGATCAGCGTCATCGGCGTGGGGCCCGGCCGCGACGAGAACGTCGTCGTCCACGACCTGCTCGACTGAGCCGCCACGATCAGGTGACCTGATCGTCGGGCGTCCTACCCGACGTCCCACCGTGAGGGAGGACGCCGCACGGCGAGGGAGGACGCCGCACGATCAGGTGACCTGATCATCGGCGAGCCGCCTGACGTCCCGCTACGCGGCGGGGACGGCGGACCGCTCGAGCTCGGCGCGGGCGGCGACGACGACGTCGGGGTTGTCGGTGATGACGCCGTCGACACCGAGCGCCAGCAGCAGGCGGGCGGCCGACAGCGCGTCGCCCGCGGCGGCGGGGTCCTCGCCGCTGCGCAGCTGGCGGGGGAGGAAGGCGTTCTCCGCGGCCAGCGTCCACGGCACCACCCGCAGCCCGGCCGAGTGCGCCCGGCCCACCAGGTCGGAGACGCCGGTCAGCGACCCCTGCTCGTCACGCAGCAGCAGCCGGTCGATGCACGGCGCGATGCCCTGGGCGTAGGTGGAGACCGCCCGCAGGCCGGCGTTGGTGACCAGGTGGTCGTCGCAGGCGGCGTCGTCGACCAGCTGGAACATCGTCGGGCCGTCGTCGCCGAGGTCGGCCCGCAGCCGCCGCAGCGCGCCGGCGTCGAAGGACTGCAGGACCACCGGCCCGTCCGGGGAGGCGGCGTCCAGGCGGCGCAGCTCGGCGGCGACCAGCTCGGCCATCGGCTGGCCGTGCTCGGCCGACCAGGTGGGCTTCTTCAGCTCGGCGAGCACGCGCACCTGCCGCTGCGGGGTGGACCGGCGGCGGACCAGCTCGACGATCTCCTCGAGCGTCACGATGCCGAACCGGCCGTCGTAGGCGGTGTTGAGCGGGCGCAGGTCCGGCCGCCGCTCGACGGCGCGCAGGGTGCGCAGCTCCTCCAGCGTGAAGTCCTCGGCGAACCAGCCGGTGCGCCGCTTGCGGCCGACCCGCCGGGTGGTGCGGCGGTCGGCGAACTCCGGCCGGGTGGCGACGTCGGTGGTGCGCGAGAGCTCGTTCTCGTGCCGCGCGACCAGCGCGCCGTCCCTCGAGACGACGATGTCGGGCTCGATGTAGTCGGCGCCCATGTCGATGGCCAGCTCGTAGCTGGCGAGGGTGTGCTCCGGGCGGTACGCACAGGCACCGCGGTGTCCCACGACGACGGGACGGGGGGACCGGGCCGCTGCGGGAGTCGCGAGCGACTCGGTCGCGTGCATGCCATCCACAACACCGGATCGAGGTGTCGGGATGGCGAACACCGGCTGGCGAGTCGCTGAGAAATCGGAAGACGCCGCGCTGACCTGCGCGGGACCATCCGCTGCGTGACGCATCTCTCAGGGATCGGCTGGTCCCCCGCGCTCCTCGAGCACCTCCCCGAGGGGACCTCCCCCGGTCGGGTGAGCCGGGTCGACCGGGGCCGGCTCTCCGTCCTGACCGCCGACGGCGAGCGGCGGGTGCACCTCGCCGCCGCGCTGCACGACCCCGACGGCGTCGCCTCGCCGGCGGTGGGCGACTGGGTGGCGCTGCGCGGCGAGCTCGCCGTCGCCGTGCTGCCGCGCCGGTCGGCGTTCACCCGCACCGTCGCGGGCCGCACGTCCGCGGCGCAGGTCGTGGCCGCCAACCTCGACCTGGTGCTCGTGGTCGACGCGCTGGCCGGGCCGACCCGCGCGCGGCGGGTTGAGCGCTACCTCGCCGTCGCGTGGGGGAGCGGCGCGACGCCGGTCGTCGTCCTCACCAAGGCCGACCTGTGCGACGACGTCCCGGCCGCGGTGGCCGCGGTGGCCGAGGACGCCGTCGGGGTCGAGGTGCTCGCCGTCAGCGCGCACACCGGCGAGGGACTCGACGCGGTGCGCGCGCTGCTCGCCGGGGGACGGACGGCGGCCATGGTCGGCCCGTCGGGGGTCGGGAAGTCCTCGCTGGCCAACGCGCTGGCCGGCCGCGAGGTGGCACCGACGCAGGACGTGCGGGAGGCCGACGGCCGCGGCCGGCACACCACCACCTCCCGCGAGCTGCACCTGCTGCCCGGCGGCGGGCTGCTCGTCGACACCCCCGGCATGCGGGAGCTGGGCCTCTACGACGACGAGGGCGTCGACACCGCCTACGCCGACGTCGCCGAGCTGGCGCTGCACTGCCGGTTCCGCGACTGCGCGCACCGCACCGAGCCCGGCTGCGCGGTCGCGGCGGCCATCGACGGCGGCCGGCTCGACCCCGCCCGGCTGCTCGGCTGGCGCAAGCTCCAAGCGGAGGCCCGCCGTCAGGAGCTGCGGGCCGACGCCCGCGCCCGGGCCGCCGAGCACGCCCGCGTCAAGGCACTGCACCGCGCGTACCGCGCGCAGCCGAACCGGGTGCGATGACCCCGCCTGGGTAGGGTCGCCGTCCGTGCGCGTGCTCGTCGTCGGCTCCGGAGCCCGGGAGCACGCCCTGTGCGTCGCTCTGTCGTCCGATCCCGCGGTCACCGCGCTGGCCTGCGCGCCGGGCAACGCCGGCACCGCGCGCATCGCCGAGCCGGCGCCCCTCGACGTCGCCGACCCCGTCGCGGTCGCGGCGCTGGCCACCGGGTGGGGCGCCGACCTCGTCGTCGTCGGTCCCGAGGTGCCGCTGGTGGCCGGTGCCGCCGACGCCGTCCGCGAGGCGGGGATCGCCTGCTTCGGCCCGTCGGCGCAGGCCGCGCAGATCGAGGGCAGCAAGTCCTTCGCCAAGCACGTCATGGCCGCCGCCGGCGTGCCGACCGCCCGGGCGTGGCCGGTGGGCGGGCCGGCCGAGCTGGAGACCGCGCTGGACGAGGCCGGCCCGCCGTACGTGGTGAAGGACGACGGGCTGGCCGCCGGCAAGGGCGTCGTCGTCACCGCCGACCGCGACGCCGCCGTCGCCCACGGGCGCCGCGTGCTGGACGCCGGGGGTGCGGTGCTGGTCGAGGAGTACCTCGACGGCCCGGAGGTGTCGCTGTTCGCGGTGACCGACGGGACGACCGTCGTGCCGCTCGTCCCGGCCCAGGACCACAAGCGCCGCGACGACGGCGACGCCGGCCCCAACACCGGCGGGATGGGCGCCTACGCACCGCTGCCCTGGGCGCCGGCCGGGCTGGTCGACGAGGTGCTGGCCACCGTGCTGCAGCCGACGGTCGACGAGATGCGCCGCCGGGGCGAGCCGTTCCGCGGCCTGCTCTACGCCGGGCTGGCGCTGACCTCCCGCGGCGTGCGGGTGGTCGAGTTCAACGCCCGCTTCGGCGACCCCGAGACCCAGGTCGTGCTGCCGCTGCTGGAGACGCCGCTGGGCGGGCTGCTGCACGCCGCGGCCACCGGCACGCTCGCCGACCACCCGCCGCTGCGCTGGCGTCCCGGTGCCGCGGTCACCGTCGTCGTCGCCGCGCCCGGCTACCCGGAGGCGCCGCGTACCGGCGACCCGGTCACCGGCGCCGACGGCGAGGGCGTGCTGCACGCCGGCACCGCCGTGGACGCCGGGGGGACGGTCCGCTCGGCCGGCGGGCGGGTGCTCGCGGTGACCGCGACCGGACCCGACCTGGCCGCCGCCCGGCAGAGCGCCTACGAGCGCGTGGCCGCCGTCCGCCTGGCCGGCGCGCACTGGCGCACCGACATCGCGCTGGCTGCCGTCGAGGGCCGGATCACCCTCCCGTAGCCGCCGGGCGTCCTCCCGTACCGCAGGTCGTCCTCCCTCACCGTGCGGCGTCCTCCCGCACCGCCCACCGTGCGGGAGGACGCCC
>NZ_JBJGZA010000061.1:0-18657 GCF_054050255.1 Geodermatophilus sp. SYSU D00700
CCTCCGCTGCAGGAGGTGAGCAGGACGGCGGCAGCCGCGGCGACCAGCGCGGAGCGGGAGCGGGACGTCAGGGAACGCATGCGGCGAGGCTAGCCGCCGGGGGGGGGGGGCGCCCCCCCCCGGCGCCGCACCAGCGGCAGCCGCAGGTCGTCCTTGGCCCGCTCGTAGGGGGAGGCGTTGGGGGAGACGACGAGGTCGACGCCGGCCTGCCCGGCCACGCCGCACGGGCCGCCCTCGACCCAGAGGTCCTCGCAGATGGTCAGGGCGACGTCGACGCCGTGCAGCCGCACCACCGGCAGCTCGGTGCCGGGGACGAAGTAACGCGCCTCGTCGAAGACGCCGTAGTTGGGCAGGTGCCGCTTGGCGTAGCGGGCCACCACCTGCCCGCCGTGCAGCAGCGCGGCGGCGTTGCGCGGGGCGCCGCGGCGGGGGTTGGCGTCGCCGGGCCGGTCGTCGTCCTCGGGCACCCGGTCGACCGGCGCCGGTCCCGCGCCGGAGGTGTGCGCCAGGTACCCGACGACGACGGCGAGGCCGCCCAGGCCCTGCTCGGCGAGCGTGCCGGCGAGGTCGGTGAGGGCCTGCTCGCTGGCGGCGGCGAAGGACTCGCGCAGCACGAGGTCCTCGGCCGGGTAGCCGGTCAGCGTCATCTCGGGGAAGACCACCAGGTGCGCGCCGTCGTCGGCGGCCCTCCGCGCCCACTCGACGACGAGCGCGGCGTTGCCCTCCAGGTCGCCCACGCGGGTGTCGACCTGGGCCGACGCCACCCGTACCTGCACCGGCCGCTGATCGCTCACACCGGTCATCCTCGTCCCGCCGGGGGACCGGCGGGCCGGTGGGCGGTGTGACCAGCGCCACACCGGGCCTGTCGTGGGCCCGTGGCCGAGTGGCTCACGGTCGAGGTGCTCGACGGGGAGGAACCGGCGTCGTGCTGGAGGTCGTCTTCGACGACGACCAGCTCGAGCGGTCCCGGGCGCTGCCCGCCGTCCGGGCCGCGCCGGCCCCGGCCGCACCCGGTCGCGGGGGCCGCCACCCTGCCCCCGCCGGAGCCCGACCTGCCCGTGCACCTCGGCAGCGAGCCCCCCGCCCGCGACGACGACCCGGGCGACGTCGAACCGGTCCGCGGCTGAGCCCGGCCGTCCCCGCGACCGGGGCGCGGAGGCGGCCCCGCGGCCTCGGGGAGGGTGGAGGATCGGCTCCTCACCCGAGGAGGCGCTCGTGTCCGCAGCGGATCCCGTCGTCGTCGTCGGTGGCGGCCTGGCCGGCGCCAAGGCCGCCGAGACCCTGCGCGCCGAGGGTGGTGACGTGCCGGTCGTGCTCGTCGGGGCCGAGCCCGAGCCGCCCTACGAGCGTCCGCCGCTGTCCAAGCAGTATCTGCTGGGGAAGGCGGCGCGGAACGACGCGCGCGTCCACGACACCGGCTGGTACGCCGACGCCGGCGTCGACCTGCGCACCGGTGTCGCGGTCACCGCGCTCGACCCGGCGGCCCACCGGGTCGAGCTCGGCACCGGCGAGCGGCTCGGCTACTCGCGGCTGCTGCTGGCCACCGGGGCCTCGCCCCGCCGGCTGGCGGTCTCGGGCGCCGACGCCGACGGGGTGCGCTACCTGCGCACCCTCGCCGACGCCGACCGGCTGGTCGCCGACCTCGCCGGCGGCGGGCGGCGGGTCGTCGTGGTCGGCGCCGGGTGGATCGGCCTGGAGGTGGCCGCCGCGGCGCGCGCGCACGGCCACCGGGTGACCGTCGTCGAGCCCCAGCCGACCCCGCTGCACGGCGTCCTCGGGCCGCTGATGGGGGAGGTGTTCGCGCGGCTGCACCGCTCGCACGGCGTCGACCTGCGCACCCGGACCGGCGTCCGCGGCGTCGTGGCGCCGGCCGGCCGGGTCACCGGGGTGGAGCTCGACGGCGGCGAGCAGGTGCCCGCCGACCTCGTCGTCGTCGGGATCGGCGTGGTGCCGGAGACCGGGCTGGCCGCGGCTGCGGGGCTCGACGTCGCCGACGGGATCCGCACCGACGCCGCCCTGCGCACCTCCGCACCCGACGTGTACGCCGCGGGCGACGTCGCCGCCGCCGACCACCCGCTGTACGGCCGGCCGGTGCGGGTGGAGCACTGGGCCAACGCGCTCAACCAGGGGCCGGCCGCGGCGCGGTCGGTGCTCGGCCAGGAGGTCGCCTACGACCGGGTGCCGTACTTCTTCTCCGACCAGTACGAGTTGGGCATGGAGTACTCCGGTCTCGGCCGGCCGGAGCACACCGTCGTCACCCGCGGGGACCCGGACGAGGGTCCGTTCATCGCCTTCTGGCTGGACGGCGCCGGGCGGGTGACGGCGGGCATGAACGTCGACGTCTGGGACGTCACCGAGGCGGTCCAGGCGCTGGTCCGCGCCGGCCACCCGGTCGACCCCGCCGCGCTCACCGACCCGGACACGCCGCTCGAGAGCCTGGCGCCGGCGCGCTGAGCCCGGACCGGCCGCTCAGGAGACGAGCGCGGCGAGCTGCTCGGCGTGGTCGCGCTGGTGCGCCGGCAGGAAGGCCAGCAGGTCGGCCAGCGACACCGGCCCGTCGACCTCGTGCACCCCGACCGCGTCCAGCCGGTCGGGACGGACCGTCCGGACCGCCCGCAGCAGCCCCGCCTGGGCGACCACCAGCTCGGACACCAGCACCGCGGGCGGGGTGGCGCGGTAGCCGGCCACCCGCTCGGGGGCGTCGGGGACGAAGTCGGGCAGCGCCGGACGGGTGCCGCGGCCGATCCGCTCGATCCGGTCGGTGAAGACCCGCGCGCTGTCGCGCAGGTGGCCGGCGACGACCCAGGCGGTCCAGTCCAGCTCGGTCGCGTACTCCGGGAAGTGCCCGAGCCGCACCAGGCGCCGGCGGTCCTCCGGCGCGAGGGGCCGCACGGGCCGCCCGGCGGCCCGGGTCAGGAGGGCGGCCACCCGGCGCTGCTGCTCGGCCAGCGCGGTGGAGGCGGCGGCGACCTGCTCGGCCGGGTCGGTGTCCGTCAGGAGGATGGGCGTCGTGGTCACGGCGGGCAGCCTGGCCGACCGCGGGCGCACGCCACCAGCGGCAGGACGGCCGCCGTCCGCCGGGATCCTGCCAGCGCCGGTCAGTCGCCGAGGAACGCCCGCTGGGCGGTCGCTGGCCACCAGACGACGACCTTGGTCCGCAGCACGGCGCCGAGGCGGCGGTAGAACCGCTGCGCGGCCGTGTTGTCCTCGCGGACCTCCCACCGGACGACGAGGTCCTCGGCGGTGGCCAGCCGGGCCAGCTCGGCCATCAGGAGCCGGCCGACCCCGGCGTCGCGGTGCCCGTCCCGGACGAACAGGTCGTCGAGCGCCAGCACGTCGGTGCCCAGCCACAGGTGCAGCCGGCGGAGGGCGGAGACGTAGCCGACCGGCTCGCCGCCGCGCTCGGCGAGCAGCACGACGACGTCGCCGCGTGCCAGCAGATGCGCCCACCGCTGCTCGGTGCCGTCGAAGGGGTCGCCCTCGAGTGCGGCGATCTCGCGGACCATCGCGACCACGGCCGCGGCGTCGTCGGGACCGGCGCGGCGGACGGTCGGGGCGGGGGTCACGGCGGTCTCCTCGGGTGGGGGCGGGGTGCCGGTGTGCCCGGCGCCTGGAGCGGGCAGGCTGTGCACCGACGTCACACCCCGGACACGAGCGGACCCGATCATGGCGAGCATGGACCGACAGCAGGAGTTCGTCCTGCGCACCCTCGAGGAACGTGACATCCGCTTCGTGCGGCTGTGGTTCACCGACGTCTCGGGCTACCTCAAGGCCGTCGCCGTCGCGCCGGCCGAGATCGAGGCCGCCTTCGCCGAGGGCATCGGTTTCGACGGCTCGGCCATCGAGGGCTTCGCGCGGGTCTACGAGTCCGACATGCTCGCCAAGCCCGACCCGGGCACGTTCCAGGTGATGCCCGCGACCCACGGGCGGCCCAGCGACACCGCGCGGATGTTCTGCGACATCACGCTGCCCGACGGGTCGCCGGCCTGGGCCGACCCGCGGCACGTGCTGCGCCGGGCGCTGTCGAAGGCCGCCGAGATGGGCTTCACCTTCTACACCCACCCCGAGGTCGAGTTCTTCCTGCTCAAGGACCTGCCCACCGACGGCAGCCCGCCCGAGCCCGCCGACACCGGCGGCTACTTCGACCTGTCCACGCACAACGTGGCCCACGACTTCCGGCGCGAGGCGGTCTTCGCGCTGGAGGCCATGGGGATCTCGGTGGAGTTCAGCCACCACGAGGTCGCGCCGGGCCAGCAGGAGATCGACCTGCGCTACGCCGACGCGCTGTCGATGGCCGACAACGTGATGACGCTGCGGCACGTCGTCCGCGAGGTCGCCCTGGCCCAGGGCGTGCACGCCACCTTCATGCCCAAGCCGTTCACCGACCTGGCCGGCTCGGCGATGCACACCCACGTGTCGCTGTTCGAGGGCGACCGCAACGCCTTCCACGACCCCGCCGACCCGATCCGGCTCTCGGCCACCGGGCGGCAGTTCATCGCCGGCCTGCTCACCCACGCCCGCGAGTTCACCGCCGTCACCAACCAGACGGTCAACTCCTACCGGCGACTGCTGGCCGGCACCGAGGCGCCGACGGCGGCCACCTGGGGCCGGGCCAACCGCTCGGCGCTGGTCCGGCTGCCCTCCTACAAACCGAACAAGGGGCAGTCGGCGCGGATCGAGGTCCGCTCGCCGGACTCCGCGTGCAACCCCTACCTCACCTTCGCCGTGCTGCTGGCCGCCGGGCTGCGGGGCATCGAGAAGGGCTACGAGCTGCCGCCCGAGGCCGAGGACGACGTCTGGTCGCTCACCGACACCGAGCGCCGCGCCGCCGGGTACGAGGACCTGCCGGTGTCCCTGGGGGAGGCGCTGACCGCGATGCAGGGCAGCGAGCTGGTCGCGGAGACCCTCGGCGAGCACGTGTTCGAGTTCTTCCTCCGCAACAAGTGGGAGGAGTTCAACTCCTACCGCCAGAACGTGACGCCCTTCGAGCTCAAGCGCTACCTCCCCGGCCTCTGAGGGGATGGAACGGCCTCGTCGCAGGGGCCCGTGCCGAGCCTGCGAGGCGCGGGGGGCGACGAGGTCCTTCCACTAACCTCGACGCCGTGCCGGACCGCCCCCGCCTGCTCGTCGTCGTCCCCAGCGAGACCGCCCCGCCCGCGCGCCTGGCCGACTGGCTGCGCGCGGCCGGGCTGGACCTCGACGAGCGGCACCTCGACTCCGGCGACGAGGTCCCCGCCGACCTGGCCGGTGTCGACGGGCTGGTCGTCATGGGCGGCCCGCAGTCCAGCGTCGACGACGGCGCCACCGAGCTGGAGCCGGTCCGCGCGCTGCTGGCGAAGGCACTGGCCGACGACGCCCCCACGCTGGCGGTGTGCCTGGGCGCGCAGCTGCTGGCCCAGGCCGGAGGCGGGCGGGTGCGCGAGGGCGTCGAGGGCCCCGAGGTCGGGGCGCTGCTGGTGGCCAAGCGCGACGCCGCGGCCGACGACCCGGTGTTCGGCCCGCTGCCGCTCTCGCCCGACGTCATCCAGTTCCACCACGACGAGATCTGCGAACTGCCGCCCGGCGCCACGCTGCTGGCGAGCAGCCCGGTCTACGTCCACCAGGCCTTCCGGGTGGGCCGGCGGGTCTACGGGTTGCAGTTCCACATCGAGACGACGCCGGAGATCGTGCGCGAGTGGGCCGAGCGGGACACCGTCGGCGTCGCGTCGAGCCCGTGGGACCGCGAGACGCTGGTCCGGCTGACCGACGCGGTGCACCCCGACCTCGAGGAGGTCTGGGCGCCGTTCGCCGCCCGCTTCGCCGACCTGGTGCGCGCCGGCCGCGGGGCTCCGGTCTGAGCCGGTGACCGCGTCCCGGGAGGTACCCCGCCGCGCGGTCGTGCGGCTGGCCCGGTTCGGCTTCCACGACGGCGAGCGGGCGGCGCTGCTGCTGTCCGACCCCGCGCTGGGGCTGTGGGACCTCGACCGCAACGAGCCCGCCGACCCGGAGGCCGGCTCGGTGGTGTCCGCGCTGGCCCGTGCCGGCGACCCCGACCTCGCCGTCCGCTCGCTCACCCGGCTGGTCGAGGCCCTCGACGCCGCCGACCCCACCGGCGGCTCGGCCGCGGCGCTGCTCGCCCGGCTGCGCGGCTCGGCCGTGCTGCGTGCCCGGCTGCTGTCGGTCCTGGGCGCGAGCGCCGGCCTGGCCGACCACCTCGCCGCCCACCCCGGCGACTGGACGGTCCTCGACGCCGACTCCCGGGGCCCGGTGCGGCCCACCGCGCTGGCACTCGAGCGGGACGTGCTGGTCGCCGTCGGCGCCGACCCCGACGACCCGCCGTGGGGGGTCCGGCTCGGCCGGGCCGCGCCCGACGCCTCGCCGCAGCGGGTGGCCGCGCTGCGGCTGGCCCACCGGCGGGCGGTGCTGTCCCTGGCCGGGCGCGACCTGGGGGAGGGGCTGTCGGCCGAAGACGTCGCCGCCGAGCTCGCCGACATCGCCGCCGCGGTGCTCAGCGCCGGGCTGGCGATCGCCGTCGCCGAGCAGCCCGAGGGCGCCGCTCCCTGCCGGCTGGCGGTCATCGGGCTGGGCAAGTGCGGCGGCCGGGAGCTGAACTACGTCAGCGACGTCGACGTCGTCTTCGTGGCCGAGCCGGTCGACCCCAGCGAGCCGGAGGCGCCGGCCGTGCAGAGCGCGACCCGGGTGGCCGCGGCGCTCATGCGCATCTGCGGGCAGGCGGCCTGGGAGGTCGACGCCGCGCTGCGCCCGGAGGGCAAGGCCGGGCCGCTGGTGCGCACGCTGACCGGCCACGCCGCCTACTACCGGCAGTGGGCCAGCACCTGGGAGTTCCAGGCCCTGCTCAAGATGCGCCCGGTGGCCGGCGACCCCGACCTGGGCCGGTCCTACGTCGACGAGCTGTTCCCGCTGGTGTGGCAGGCCGGCGACCGCCCCGGCTTCGTCGCCGAGGTGCAGGCGATGCGCCGCCGGGTGGAGGACAACATCCCTCCGGCCCAGGTCGAGCGGGAGCTCAAGCTCGGCCGCGGCGGGCTGCGCGACGTCGAGTTCGCCGTCCAGCTGCTGCAGCTGGTGCACGGCCGGGTCGACGTCCGGCTGCGGGTCGGCGGCACGCTCCCGGCGCTGTCCGCGCTGCGGGCCGGCGGCTACGTCGGCCGCGACGACGCCGACACGCTCATCGCCTCCTACCGGTTCCTGCGCACCGTGGAGCACCGGCTGCAGCTGCTGCGGCTGCGGCGCACCCACCTGCTGCCCACCGACGAGCAGCAGCTGCGCTGGCTGGCCCGGTCGCTGGGCTACAAGCCCGACGCCCGCGGCAGCGCCGTCGACGTGCTGCGCGCCGAGCTGGCGCTGCACACCCGCGAGGTGCGCCGGCTGCACGAGAAGCTCTTCTACCGGCCGCTGCTGTCGGCCGTGGCCCGGGTGCCGGCCGAGGCCGCGCAGCTGGGCAGCGAGGCGGCCGGTGACTGGCTGCGCGCGCTGGGCTTCGCCGACCCGCCGGGCGCGCTGCGGCACATGGCGGCGCTGACCGGCGGGGTGTCGCGCTCGGCGTCGATGCAGAAGTACCTGCTGCCGGTCGTGCTGCAGACCCTCGCCGACTGCGCCGACCCCGACGCCGGGCTGCTCGCCTACCGGCAGGTCAGCGAGGCCCTCGGCGGCAACCAGTGGTACCTGCGGCTGCTGCGCGACGAGGGTCAGGTGGCCGAGCGGCTGGCCCGGCTGCTCGGCTCCAGCCAGTACGTGGCCGCCCTGCTCACCCGCACCCCCGAGGCGCTGCGCATCCTCGCCGACGACGACGAGCTCGAGCCGCGGGCCGCCGCGACGCTGGCCGGCGCCTGGCGGGCCGCCGCCGCCCGGTCGGCCGACCCGCAGGCCGCGGTCGGCGTGCTGCGGGCCCAGCGCCGGCAGGAGCTGCTGCGGATCGCCGCGGCCGACCTGCTCGGCCGGCTCGACGTCGTCCGGGTCGGGCAGGCGCTCACCGACGTCGCCGTCGCCACCCTGCAGGCCGGTCTCGACGTCGCCGTCCGCGCGTGGGCCCGGGAGGCCGGGGTCGCCGCCGAGGACGTGCCGGTCGAGCTCGCCGTCATCGGCATGGGCCGGCTCGGCGGCGGCGAGATGGGCTACGGCTCCGACGCCGACGTCCTCTTCGTGCACCGGGCACGGCCCGGCACCGACGAGAGCACGGCGACCCAGGCGGCCAACGCGATCGCGCACACGCTGCGCCGGCTGCTCGCCGAGCCCGCGCCCGACCCGGCGTTCGAGATCGACGCCGACCTGCGACCCGAGGGCCGGCAGGGCCCGCTGGTGCGCAGCCTCGACGCCTTCCGCGAGTACTACGAGCGCTGGGTGTCGGTGTGGGAGGTGCAGGCGCTGCTGCGGGCGGTGCCGGTGGCTGGCAGCCCGGAGCTCGGGGCGGCGTTCGTCGAGCTGGTCGACCCGCTGCGCTACCCGGCTGCCGGCCTCACCGACGCCCAGGTCGCCGAGATCCGCCGGATCAAGGCGCGGGTCGAGCGGGAGCGGCTGCCCCGCGGCGCCGACCCCGCCACCCACACCAAGCTCGGTCGCGGCGGGCTGGCCGACGTCGAGTGGACCGTCCAGCTCCTGCAGCTGCTGCACGCCGGGCGGCTGCCTGCCCTGCGGCTGCCCTCGACGGTCGCGGCGCTCGCACAGCTGGTCGCCGCCGGGCTGGTCGAGCGCGCGCAGGCCGACGCGCTGCGGGAGGCGTGGGAGCTGGCCAGCCGGGCGCGCAACGCCGTCTTCCTGGTCCGCGGCCGGCCCAGCGACCAGCTGCCCCGGCCCGGGCTGGAGCTGGCCGGGGTGGCGCGGGCCAGCGGCTGCGGGCCCGACGTCGACCCCGGGCGGTTCCTCGACGACTACCGCCGCACCACCCGGCACGCGCGCGGCGTCGTCGAGCAGGTGTTCTACGGCTATCCCGCCGAGGGCTGACCGGCGGGTGTGCCGGGTGCCGCGGCGGGGCACGCTGGGGGAGTGAGCTCCGCCGTGCCCGCCGACGACCCGACCGACCACCCGACCGACGACGCCACCGCGGACTCCACCGCAGACGCCACGGTGGCCGGCGCCACCATCACGCCCTACCGCGACGGGCCGCTCATCGTCCGCGGCGACTTCCGGCTGGTCGACCAGGACGGCGTCGAGATCGACCCCGGGCGCCGGACGGTGGCGCTGTGCCGCTGCGGGAAGTCGGGCATCAAGCCGTTCTGCGACGGCACCCACAAGCGCTCGGGGTTCGCCGCGCCCAGCGCGCCGAGCCGGCCGCGCCCGGCCGCGGCACTCCGCAGCGCGGACCGGCCGGGCCACGAGCCCGGCTGACGACGGGCGGGCCTTCCGCAGGGGGCCTGCGTCAGGCGACCAGTGACGGCTCCCCGCGCAGCGCCGAGGAACCGGCCTCCCAGGCGCCCAGGAGGTGACCGGCGGCCAGCCCGTCGAGCGCCAGGGAGCACGCGGCGCCGAAGAGGACGTCGCCGGCGAGCGCGGGGTCCTCGGCGACGAGCGAGCCGCACATGTCGACCGCGGCGATCTGCTCGTGGACGGCGTCGGCCTCGACGTGCTCGTCGTAGAAGACGGTCGTGCGCTCGTCGTGGCCCAGGCGGCGCAGGCCCGAGGAGTAGCGGCGGCTGGGCTCGGAGGAGGTCATCTCCACACAGGCCAGGTGACCCAGCGCCGCGGCCCGCCACCGCCGGTGCAGACCGAACAGCGACATCGTGTTCACCGAGGTGAACGCGACCGCCGGGGCGACGTCCCACAGCGCGCCGTACCGGGCGTCGAGGCCGAGGTCGCGCATCATCCCGGCGAACAGCTCGCTGTGCATGCGCTCGGCGGAGCCCCCGCCGTACTCGTCGGCCTGGATCTCCACCATCGCGGCCTTCGCCCGGCCGGACAGCCGCGGGACGGCGAAGGTGTGCGGGTCGCCCTCCTTGAGGTGGTAGACCGACCGCAGCGTCAGGTACTCCCGCCACTGCTGCGGCGTGCCGTGCCGGGCCATGTACCGCGACAGCGAGGGGCCGTCGTCGGCGGCGATCAGCGCGGCCAGCTGCCGGTCCACCTGGTCGCCGGTCGCCACCGTCGGGCCGGTCAGCTCCCGCAGGGCGGTCAGGTGCCGCCGCTCCAGGTGCCCGCGCAGCGTGAGGAGGTCCGGGTCCCACTCGAGTGCGTCGTCCACGCCGTCGAACCCGCGGTAGTGCAGCTCGTAGCAGACCGCCAGCGCCAGCTGCAGGTCGTCGTCGAGCAGCGGCGCGGCCGCGGCCTGCGCGGTCTCGCGGGCCAGCTCGACGGTGGCGGCCGCCACCTCGCCGGCGAGCAGGTCGTCGCCCAGGGCAGCGGTCAGGGGACCCCGGGGCTCGGGAACGCGCATGTGATCACCATGCCCAGCGGTCCCCACTTCGATGCACCGCGCACGATGTGATGTCGCCCCGGGTAGTGCCCGGCCATGGCAGACCTGCGCGACCGCGTCGTCCTCGTCACCGGCGGCAGCGCCGGCATCGGCCGTGCCACCGTGGCCCGGCTGGCCGGTGCGGGGGCGCGGGTGGTCACCTGCGCCCGCGACGGCGACCGGCTCGGGGAGGCGGTCACGAGCCTGCCCGGGGTCACCGGGTTGGTCGCCGACGTCGCCCGGGCCGACGACCGGGAGCTGCTCGTCCAGCGGGTGCTGGCCGAGCACGGCCGGCTCGACGCCGTCGTCCTCAACGCCGGACTGGCCTACGCCGCTCTGGTGGAGGACACGCCCCGGGAGGTGGTCGAGGGCATGGTGGCGACCAACCTGACCGGGGTCGTGGACCTGACCCGGCTGGCGCTGCCGCACCTGCTCGCTGCGGCGGCCGGCCGCGGGCGGGGTGACCTGCTGGTGGTCAGCTCCTCGGCCGGGCTGGCGCAGGTGCCGCCGCTGACCGTCTACTCGGCCACCAAGGCGGGCGTGCAGGGGTTCCTCTCCGGCCTGCGGCGGGAGGTCACCGCCCGCGGGGTCCGGGTGCACGCGGTCCTGCCCGGGCCGGTGGCCACCGAGTGGATGGCGCGCGGGCACGGGTCGCCCCCGGCCTCCGACGACGACGCCCGCGGCCGGCTGACCCCGGGCGTCGGGACCGAGCGGGTCGCCGACCGCGTCGCCGGCTGCCTGACGTCGTACTGGTCGCGCTCGGTCGCCGTCCCGCGGGTCATGGGACTGGCCCGGCTGGGCGAGGTCTTCCCCGTCAACCGGGCGCTGGACCTGGTGCTCTCCCGGCAGGCCGACCGGATCCGGCGGGTCGCCGCCCGGATGGTCGACGAGCGGACCGGGTGAGGCGGCCGTGCCCTTCGACCCGCCGTCGGCGGTCCTGCGCACCACCGGCGCCGACGGCTGGACCCTCGTGGAGCCGCTGACCTACGTCGGCCGGCGCGACCGGTTCGTCGTGCCGGCGGGCTTCTCCACCGACCTGGCCACCGTGCCGCGCCCGGTGCTCTGGCTGGTGCCGAGGGCCGGTCGCTACACCCTCGCGGCGGTGCTGCACGACTGGCTGTGCACGGTGGGCATCGCCACCGGCGCGGTCACCTCCCGGCAGGCCGACGGGGTGTTCCGCCGCGCGATGCGCGAGGCCGACGTCCCGGTGCTGCTGCGGTGGCTGATGTGGACCGGCGTCCGGTGGGGAGCGCTGGCCGATCCGGAGCGACGGCGCGGGTGGCTGCTGACGGCGCCGGGCGTGCTGGCCATCTCCCTGCTGGCCGCGCCGCTGGTGCTGCCGCCCTCACTGCTGGTGCTGCCCGGGCTGGCCGTCTACGCCGCGCTCGAGCGCCTGGTGTCGGGGGAGCGGGGCATCCGGCCGTGGTCGCGCCGCTGACGGCCGGACCACCCCGCCCCCGCCCGGCTACGCCCGCGGCGGCACCGGGTCGCTGCCGCCGGCGCCCGGCCGGCAGCGGCGCAGCCGGCGCGCGGTGAGCCACCCGCCGCGCAGCGCGCCGTGCGTGCGCAGCGCCTCCAGGCCGTAGGTCGAGCAGGTCGGCGTGAACCGGCAGACCGGCGGGCGGGTGGGGCTGACCCGCTGCCGGTAGGCGACGACGAGGCGGACCGGCCACCGCGCCGTCCGAGGGGTGCCGGCCGGTGCCGGGGTGACCAGGGCCGCGGGCAGCGCCAGCCACAGCAGGCTGAACAGGCCGATGGCGTCGCAGCCCTCGTCGCAGCCGTCGCAGGAGGAGCCGCTGGACCCCTTCGACCGTCGGTGGGCTCGGCGTCGGGTGCACCCGGGGCGGTTGATCACGGGGCGGCATGGTGCAGGGCGACCGGCGTCCGCGGAAGGACCGTCCGCGCGAGTCGTCCGCGCAACGGTTCGTCCCGCCCGCCCCGGGCGTCCCCTCCCGCCCCGCGGGCCACCGGGTCCGGCCGGGCGACCGCCGACCCTGAGGACACGACCCGCAGCCCGCGGGCCCGTCCGAGGAGGCACCCGATGTCCGTGCCGTCATCGCCCGACCACGACCGCCGGCTGACCGAGCTGCGCGCCGGCATGTCCGTGGTGGCCAGCGCCGCCGCCGACCTGCACGTGGGCAGCCAGCCGGAGGTCCGGGTCCTGCCCGACGGCCGGCTGTGGCTGGCCGAGCTGGGGACCGCGGTCACCGCCGCCCACGTCTACCAGGCCGCCCGCGGCCTGGTCGCCGCCCAGCTCGACGCGATCGCGCAGGTCTCGGGCCGGCCGGTGGAGGACCACGCGCTGGCCTGGCTGGTCACCCTGCAGACCAACGAGGTGATGGTCGGCCTGGAGGCCGCAGCCGCCTCCGGGGACGACCCCGCGGTCGAGGACGACGCCGCCTGAGCCGGCCGCCCGCGTGAGACCGCGCACAGCCGGGATGCCGCCGGTCCCCGTTCCGCCTTGACCCCCTCGTGCGGAACGTCTGGGGGCTCACGCGGTGCCGTGAGCTGGACCTGTGCCGGGTGACGAGCGCCGGCTGACGTCGCCGTCCGCGCCGTCCCCGCTCGAACCCTCCCCGGAAAGGCACGTCCGTGCTCGCACGTCTCCGCCGCGTCCCGTTCGCGGCGCAGGTCCTCCTCGCCCTCGTGGTGGGCGTCGCCCTGGGCCTCGTGGCCCGCGACCTCGGCCCCGTCGCCGACGGCACGCCCAACTGGCTCACCAGCACCCTGCAGACCATCGGCGACACCTTCGTCACGCTGCTGAAGGTCCTCGTCCCGCCGCTGGTCGTGACCGCGGTGATCGTCAGCATCGCCAACCTCAAGCAGGTGTCCAACGCCGCCCGCCTGGCCGGCCAGACGCTGCTCTGGTTCGGCATCACCGCGCTGATCGCCGTGTCCATCGGCATCGGCCTCGGCCTGCTCACCGAGCCCGGCCGCAACAGCTCCGTCGACGCCGCGACCGCGGCCGCACCCGAGAAGACCGGCGGCTGGTGGGACTTCCTCACCGGGCTCGTGCCGGGCAACGTCCTGGGGCTCCAGACCGGTGCCGACGGCAGCCTGTCGTTCAACGTGCTGCAGCTGATCGTGCTGTCGGTCGCGATCGGCGTCGCGGTGCTGAAGGTCGGCGAGCCGGCCGAGCCGTTCCTCGGCCTGGTCCGCTCGGCGCTGGCCGTCGTCCAGAAGCTGCTGTGGTGGGTCATCCTGCTGGCCCCGATCGGCACCGTCGGCCTGATCGGCAACGCCGTCGCCAGCTACGGCTGGGAGTCGCTGGGCTCGCTGAGCGTCTTCGCCGGCGCCGTCTACGCCGGCCTCGCGCTGGTGCTCTTCGTCGTCTACCCGGTGCTGCTGCGCCTGCACGGCCTCTCGCCGCTGCGGTGGTTCGCCGGGGCGTGGCCGGCCATCCAGCTCGCCTTCGTCTCCCGCTCCTCGATCGGCACCCTGCCGGTGACCGAGCGGGTCACCGAGCAGAGCCTCGGGGTGCCGCGGGCCTACGCCTCCTTCGCCGTGCCGCTGGGTGCCACGACGAAGATGGACGGCTGCGCGGCGATCTACCCGGCGCTCGCGGCGATCTTCGTGGCGCAGTTCTTCGGCGTGGACCTCTCGCTGACCGACTACCTGCTCATCGCGCTGGTGTCGGTCGTCGGCTCCGCCGCCACCGCCGGCGTCACCGGCGCGGTGGTCATGCTGACCCTGACGCTGTCCACCCTCGGGCTGCCGCTGGCCGGCGTCGGCCTGCTGCTGGCCATCGACCCGATCCTGGACATGGGCCGCACCGCGGTGAACGTCGCCGGCCAGGCGCTGGTCCCGACGATCGTGGCCAAGCGCGAGGGCATCCTCGACCTGGAGCGGTTCCGTGGCGGCCTCGCCACCGGGCCGCTGCCCGGCGGGACCGGTGGGGTCGACGCCGACCTGCGCCAGCCCGCAGCCGCCTGATCCCGGCGCCCTCCACGGACGGGCCGGTGACCCCCCGCGGGGTCACCGGCCCGTCGCCGTGTCCGGGCTGGGCGGACACCGCCACGGTCAGCTGACCGATGCGCCCGCCCGCTCCCGGCACCAGGGTCGTCCCCGCACCCGACCCCGCGGAGGAGCCCGGCCATGGTCCACGAGCCCGAGACGACCGCCCCGTTCCCGGCCGACGACCTGGCCGGGCGGCTCAAGCGCACCGAGGTCCAGCGCGGCCCGTTCTCGCTCCCGGGCCGGGAGGTCGTGCAGGTCCTCACCGAGATCCCGGTCGGGGTGGAGTCGGGCTGGCACACCCACCCCGGGGAGGAGGTCGGCTACATCGTCGCCGGCACGGTGGAGATGCAGGTCCGGGGCCGGCCGACGGTCACGCTGCACGCCGGCGACGGGTTCCTCATCCCGCCCGGCACGCCGCACAACGCCCGCGACCTGGGCCCGGGCACCGGCCACATGCTCAGCACCTACGTGGTCGAGGTCGGGCGGCCGCTGGCCACTGCACTGACCTGACCCCGTCGGTGCCGAGACCGCTCACTCCCGCAGCGCCTGGCCCAGCCGGGCCGCCTGCCGGGTGAGGTGGTGCCGTTCGGCGAGGTCGGGCGCGGACCGGGCGGCGTCGGCGTACAGCCGTGCCGCGGTGTGCAGGTCGCCCGCCTTCTCGTGCAGGTACGCCGACGCCGCGGCGTACCGGGGCAGGCCGGGGTCGACCGCGGCGAGGGCGGCCAGGCCGGCCGCCGGGCCGTCGGCCTCGCCGACCGCGACGGCCCGGTTGAGCTGCACGACCGGGCTCCCGGTGAGGCGGAGCAGCTCGTCGTACCAGCTGACGATCTGCACCCAGTCGGTCTCCTCGGCGCGGAGCGCGTCGGCGTGCAGGGCGGCGACGGCGGCCTGCGCCTGGAACTCGCCGAGCCGGTCACGGGCCAGCGCCGCCTGCAGGACGGCGACGCCCTCGGCGATCAGCGCGGTGTCCCAGCTGGAGCGGTCCTGCTCGGCCAGGGGGACCAGGGTGCCGTCGGGCCGGGTCCGCGCCGGACGCCGGGCGTGGTGCAGCAGCATCAGCGCCAGCAGGCCCGCGGTCTCCTCGTCGTCGGTCATCGAGGCGAGCTGGCGGGTGAGCCGGATCGCCTCGGCGGCCAGGTCGACGTCACCGGTGTAGCCCTCGTTGAAGACCAGGTAGAGCACCCGGCGCACGGTCGCGAGGTCGCCCGGCTCGTCGAACCGGACGCCCGCGACCGTGCGCTTGGCCCGGCTGATCCGCTGCGCCATCGTCGCCTCGGGCACCAGGTGGGCCTGCGCGATCTGCCGGGTGGTCAGGCCGCCGACGGCGCGCAGCGTCAGGGCGACCGCGGAGGCCGGGGTCAGCGACGGGTGGGCGCAGAGGAAGAACAGCTGCAGCGTGTCGTCCGCCGTCTCGGCCGGCCCGGGCGGCGGCTCGGCCGCGACCCGCTGCTCCCGCTCGCTCCGGGACGCCTGGGAGCGTGCGGCGTCGAGGAACTTGCGCCAGGCGACGGTGACCAGCCAGCCCCGCGGGTCGGCCGGGGGCCGGTCCGGCCAGGTCAGCGTGGCCTGGACGAGGGCCTCCTGCACGGCGTCCTCGGCCGTCGCGAAGTCGACCCCGCGCCGCACGAGGACGCCGATCACCGCGGGCGTCAGCTCCCGCAGCAGCAACTCGTCCACCGCCGCGTCCGACCTGGCCGGCCCGGTCACTCGGAGACGGTCTGGGGCGCGCCGAGGAACGGGCGCACCTCGAGCCACTCGTGGATCGGCTTCCCGCCGGCCCCCGGGGCCGCCGACAGCTCGCCGGCGAGCTCGAGCGCGCGCTCGTAGCTGTCGACGTCGATCACCATCCACCCGGCGATCAGGTCCTTGGTCTCCGCGAACGGCCCGTCGGTGACCGGCGGCCGGCCCTCGCCGTCGTACCGGACGAACGTGCCCTCGGGCGAGAGCGCCTGACCGTCGACGTACTCGCCGGTGCCCTCCAGCCGGGCGGCGAAGTCGGCCATGTACTGCACGTGCCGGTCGACCTCCTCCGGGGTCCACTGGTCCATCGGGACGTCGTTCACCGCCGCGGGGGCGCCGCGGTAGTGCTTGAGGAGCAGGTACTTGGCCATGGGGTCCTCCCCGGTCCGGTGCGGCTCCGTCGGCCGCATCTGCCCTGGGACGGAGCCGGCCGGCCGGTCTCGACATCCCGCGCCGGATCCTCGCGGGAGATGTCCTGGCGGGGACAGGGGGTGCGCGCAGCACCGGACCGCCGAGGATCGCCGGCGCGATCAGCAGCCGGCCTGGCCCGCCCGCGTCCACCCCGACCAGATCCGGACCTCGGGTGACGAGGACGTCGGCGGTGCAGCAGCGGCGCGGCGCCGACGGCACTCGGCCAGGTCGACGGCGGTGCGGGACCAACGGCGTACCGGGGTGGTGCCGTGAGCCACTGTCCGGACCTCTCGACGGCGGCCACGCTGCTCCCGTCGAGGGGGAGGAGGGCAGGGGTGGCCGGAACGCGCACCGAGGTCTCCCGGTGGCGGCGCTGGATGTACCGGGGGAGGCGGCCGCACCGGCTGGCGGGCCTGCTCAACCGGGCCCAGGCCGCACTCGCGGCGCGGGGTGTCGGCCCGTCGCGGATCGTCGTGCTGGAGGTGACCGGCCGGCGCAGTGGCCGGACCGTGGCCCTGCCGGTGGTGGTGGCCGACCTCGACGGCGAGCGCTACCTGGTCTCGATGCTGGGCGAGGACTCCCAGTGGGTGCGCAACGTCCGGGCCGCGCACGGCCGCGCCGTGCTGCGGCACCGGGGTCGGCAGGAGGTCCGCCTCCAGGAGGTCGAACCGGCTCGCCGGGCGCCGGTCCTCCGCCGGTACCTCGACCGCGCTCCGGGGGCGCGGGCGCACTTCCCGCTCGACCGCCGGGCCCCACTGCAGGAGTTCGAGCGGATCGCACCGCGCTATCCGGTCTTCCTCATCACCGCGCCGTCCGGTGTCGCCGCGCCGACGGAGCCCCTGCCGTCCTGACCGCCCTCTCCACCGGAGGTCCAGCGATGACCGTCACCGCCACGGAGCTGTGGCAGCTGGGTGCGGTGGAGCTGGCCGCGGCGATCCGGTCCCGGGAGGCCTCCTGCCGCGAGGTCGTCGAGGCGCACCTGCGACGGATCGAGGCGGTGGACCCCGCCGTCAACGCCGTCGTCGTCGTCCTGGGTGAGCAGGCGCTCGGCGCGGCGGACGCGGCCGACCGGGCCGTCGCCGCCGACGACGAACTGGGGCCGCTGCACGGTGTCCCGTTCACCGTCAAGGGGCTCATCGACCTGGCCGGCACGCCGACCACCCAGGGCCTGCGGGCGCTGGCCGGGGCGTACCCGGCCCGGGACGCGCCCGCCGTCGAGCGGCTCAAGGCCGCCGGGGCCATCCCGATCGGCCGCACCAACCTGGCCTCCTCCGGGGTGCGCTGGCACTGCGAGAGCGAGCTGTGGGGCGCGACGGTGAACCCGTGGGACCGCTCACGCACCGCCGGCGCCTCCAGCGGCGGGGACGCCGCCGCGGTGGCGACCGGGATGACCCCGCTCGGGCTCGGCAGTGACGGGCTCGGATCCCTGCGCTCCCCGGCGCAGTGCTGCGGGGTCAGCACGATCAAGCCCACCCTGGGGCGCATCCCCGACGCGTCGAGCGTCCCGGGGGCGGAGTTCGTCCCGATCGGCGCCCAGCTGACGATCGTGGTCGGCCCGATGGCGCGGCGGGTGGCTGACCTGCGGACCGCACTCGAGGTGATGGCCGGGCCCACCTGGCGCGACCCGTGGTCGGTGCCGGCACCGCTGCGCGGCCCCGCACCCGCCCGGCCGATCCGGGTGGCGCTGGTGCTCGACCCCGCCGGGCGGGGCACGGACGAGCAGGTACGCGACGGCGTCCGGACGGCCGGCCGGGTCCTCGCGGACGCCGGCTACGTCGTCGAGGAGGTCGAGCCGCCCTCGATCGACCTGGCGGCCAGCACGGACCTGGCCATGCTGAACACCCCGGAGGTGCGGGCGGCGCTGCCGGCGTTGACGTCGCTGTGGCCGGCCGAGACCCGGCGGTTCCTGGCGGAGTTCTACGCAGCCCTCGGGGACCTGGACCCGGTGGCGGCGATGGAGGGCTTCGCCACCCGGCACTCCCTGCTGCGTCGCTGGGGCGAGTTCCAGCAGGCCCATCCCCTCGTCGTGGCCCCGGTGTCCACGCAGATCCCCTTCCGGGTCGGCACCGACCTCGGGGGGGGGGGGGGGGGGGGGCGCCGCCCCCGCGCCCGCGGGGGGGGGGGGGGGGGGGGCCGCGCCCCGGCCGCGCCGGGGGCCCCCGCGCCGG
>NZ_JBJGZA010000062.1:0-16554 GCF_054050255.1 Geodermatophilus sp. SYSU D00700
GCACCGAGCCGAGCACGAACACCGCGATGGCGAACAGGTAGAACGGCCGCCGGCCGTAGATGTCGGAGAGCTTGCCGTACAGCGGCGTGGCGATCGTCGAGGTGATGAGGAACGCCGTCGTCGCCCATGCCTGCAGGTCGTAGCCCTGCAGGTCGTCGGCGATGGTCCGGATGGCGGTCGACACCACGGTCTGGTCGAGGGCGGCGAGGAACATCGCCACCATCAGGCCGGCCACGATCGTGAGGATCTGCCGGTGGGTGAAGGCACCGGAGGAGTCCGGCGCGGCGGCCGCGGCGCGGCTGCCGCTGCGCCCGCCGGCGGGGCGGGCGGTGGTCTGGCTCATGGGTTCTCTCTCGGGACGGGAGGCGCGGAGGGGGAGCGGGGATCGGACGGCAGCGCTGCCGTGAGGTCGTCGAGCAGGCGCCCGAACAGCCCGGTGAGGGCGGTGAGGTCGGCATCGGACCAACCGGTGAGGACGGCGCCGAGGTGGGCGGCGCGCTCCTCGGCGAGCCGCTCGACGGCGGCCCGGCCGGCATCGGTGACGACCAGCCGGGAGGCGCGGCCGTCGGTCTCGTCGGCCACCCGCTGGACCAGTCCGTGCTCGACGAGCGCGGCGACGTGCCGGCTGACCGTCGAGGGGTCGGCGTGCACGACCTCGGCCAGGGTGCTCTGGCGGAGGGGGCCCAGGCGGGTCAGGGGGAACAGCAGCACGAGCGCGGCGCGCTCCCGCCCCTCGGCGGTGGCCGGGAGGCTCTTGAACGCGTGCACCAGCCGCACGAAGCGCGGCATCTGCTCCGACAGCCGGCGGACCTCGGCCGCCCGCGTGCCCGACACGGCAGTGCGCCCGGTCGCGGAGGGTGCGGACGAGGACACGGGGACTCCAGACAGGGAGGAGGGGATGTACGTGCAACCTACAAGACGTTGCACGTTACAAGCAACTAGTTGCGTGGTACATGCGACGTGATCTGGGCGACGAACTGCACCCGCGAGTGCCGGTACCCCGCGCGAGGGCGACGGAACAGCCGCCCGCCGGCCGGCGTTGTCCTCCCCGGCCCCGGACGCCGGACGGCGCGGGCCTCCCCGATGCGATCCTGGGAGCGGAGCAGTCCGCTCCCCGCCCCCTGGAAGAAGGCCGAGCACCGCCGTGACCGCGACCCTCCCGGACCTCCGGTCCCGGCTGGCCGCGCTGACCCTCGAGGACGAGCACCGCATCGGCCGCCGTCTGGAGGGCACGCGCCGCATCCGCGACGAGGCGGCACGGGCGCGGGCGCTGGAGAGCATCGCCGCCGACGTCGCCGCCGCGGAGGAGCGCATCGCCCGCCGGCGGGCCGCCGTCCCGGCGGTCACCTATCCCGAGGGCCTGCCGGTCAGCGCCCGTCGCGACGACATCGCCGCCGCGCTGCGCGAGCACCAGGTGGTCGTCGTCGCCGGCGAGACCGGCTCGGGCAAGACCACCCAGCTGCCCAAGATCGCCCTGGAGCTCGGCCGCGGGGTGCGCGGCCGGATCGGGCACACCCAGCCCCGGCGGATCGCCGCGCGCACGGTGGCCGAGCGCATCGCCGAGGAGCTCGACACCCCGCTGGGCGGCGCGGTCGGCTGGAAGGTGCGCTTCACCGACCAGGTCGGCGACGGCACCCTGGTCAAGCTCATGACCGACGGCGTCCTGCTGGCCGAGATCGCGCGCGACCGGATGCTGCGCCAGTACGACACGATCGTCGTCGACGAGGCGCACGAGCGGAGCCTCACCATCGACTTCCTGCTGGGCTACCTGGCCCAGCTGCTGCCCCGGCGTCCCGACCTCAAGGTCGTCATCACCTCGGCCACCATCGACGTCGACCGGATCGCCAGGCACTTCGCGGTCGACGGCGCTGAGGTGCCCGTCGTCGAGGTCAGCGGCCGCACCTACCCGGTCGAGATCCGCTACCGGCCGGTGGTGGACCCCGACGACCCGGACGCCGACCCCGACCGCGACCAGGTCACCGCCATCGGCGATGCCGTCGAGGAGCTGGCGGCCGAGGGCCCCGGGGACGTGCTCGTCTTCCTCGCGGGTGAGCGCGAGATCCGCGACGCCGCGGACGGCCTCACCGAGCGCTTCCCGGGGGTCGAGGTGCTGCCGCTCTACTCGCGGCTGTCGGCCGCCGACCAGCACCGGGTCTTCCAGCCGCACACCGGGCGGCGGATCGTGCTGGCCACCAACGTCGCCGAGACGTCGCTGACCGTGCCCGGCATCCGCTACGTCGTCGACCCCGGGACCGCCCGCATCTCGCGGTACAGCGCGCGGACCAAGGTGCAGCGGCTGCCCATCGAGCCGATCAGCCAGGCCTCGGCGCGGCAGCGCTCGGGCCGCTGCGGCCGCGTGGCCGAGGGCGTCGCCATCCGGCTCTACACCGAGGAGGACTTCGAAAGCCGGCCGGAGTACACCGACCCGGAGATCCTGCGCACCAGCCTGGCCTCGGTCCTGCTGCAGATGGCCGCCCTCGACCTCGGCGCGGTCGAGGACTTCCCGTTCGTCGACCCGCCCGACCGCCGCGCCGTCGCCGACGGCCGGGCCCTGCTCGAGGAGCTCGGCGCGCTCGACGAGCGGGGCCGGCTCACCCCCACCGGCCGGGCGCTGGCACAGCTGCCGCTGGACCCCCGGCTGGGCCGCATGGTGGTCGAGGCCGACCGCCGCGGCGTGCTGGAGGAGGTCCTGGTCATCGCCGCGGGCCTGACCATCCAGGACCCCCGCGAGCGCCCGGCCGAGCACCAGCAGGCCGCCGACCAGGCGCACGCCCGCTTCGCCGACGAGCACTCCGACTTCCTCACCCTGCTCAACCTGTGGCGCCACCTGACCGAGCAGCAGGACGCGCTGTCGGGCAGCCAGTTCCGCCGCACGGTCAAGCGCGAGTTCCTGCACTACCTGCGCATCCGCGAGTGGCAGGACCTGCACGGCCAGCTGCGCAGCACCGCCCGGCGGCTCGGCATGACCGTCGGTGACCTCGCCGCCGAGCCCGACGAGCGCGGCGTGCACACCGCCCTGCTGGCCGGACTGCTGTCGCAGGTGGGCCTGCAGCTCGAGGACACCCGGAGGAAGGACGGCGACCGGCGGCGCGGTGGTCGCGAGTACCTGGGCGCCCGCGGGGCCCGGTTCGTCATCGCCCCCGGCACGCCGCTGGCCAGGAAGCCCCCGCGCTGGGTCGTCGCCGCCGAGCTCGTGGAGACCAGCCGGCTGTTCGCCCGCACCGTCGCCCGCGTCGACCCCGACGACGTCGAGCGGCTGGCGGCCCACGTGGTGAAGCGGGAGCACTCCGAGCCCCGGTGGGACGCGAAGCGGGGCTCGGTCGTGGCCAGTGAGCGGGTCACCCTCTACGGCATCCCGCTCGTCGTGGGCCGCCGCGTGCAGTACGGCTCGATCGACCCGGTCGTGTCCCGGGAGCTGTTCATCCGGCACGCGCTCGTACAGGGCGAGTGGACGACGCACCACCGCTTCTGGACCGACAACCAGCGCGCGATCGAGCGGGTCGCCGAGCTCGAGGAGCGGGCCCGCCGCCGCGACATCCGGGTCGACGACGAGACGCTGTTCGAGCTCTACGACGCCCGGATCCCGGCCGACGTCGTCTCCACCCGGCACTTCGACCGCTGGTGGAAGCAGGCGCGCCGGGAGACGCCGGACCTGCTCACCTTCACGCCGGAGGTGCTCACCAACGCGGCCGCGGCCGGGCAGGTCCGCGTCGAGGACTTCCCCGACGAGGTGCCGCTGACGCAGGGGCTGACCCTCCCGCTGTCCTACGCCTTCGCCCCCGGCGCGCCGGAGGACGGGGTGACCGTCGACGTGCCGCTCGCGGTGCTCGACACCGTGGCCGAGCGGACGTCGGGGGAGTCGCTGGCCTTCACCGTCCCCGGCCTGCGCGAGGAGCTGGTGACGGCGCTGCTGCGGACGCTGCCCAAGCAGCTGCGCCGCGCCCTGGTGCCGATCCCCGACCGGGTCCGCGAGGTGCTGCCGCGCATCGCCCCGGCCGAGCCGCTGCTGCCGGCGCTGGAGCGCGAGCTGCGGCGGACGGCGGGCGTCGTCGTCCCGCCGGACGCCTGGCAGCCCGCACAGGTGCCCGACCACCTGCGGGCGACGTTCCGCGTCCTCGACGACCGGCAGCGGCCCCTGGCCACCGGCAAGGACCTGCAGGCCCTCCGCCGCGAGGTCGCCCCCGCCAGCCGGGCCAGCCTGGCCCGGGCGGCCTCGGACCTCGAGCGCACCGGGCTGACGGCGTGGACGATCGGGGAGCTGCCGCGCACCGTCGAGGTGGTCCGCGGCGGGCACGCGGTCACCGCCTACCCGGCGCTGGTCGACGAGGGCGCCACGGTCGGCGTCCGGGTCGTGTCCACCGAGGCCGAGGCCACCCGCCTGACCTGGCGCGGCGCGCGACGGCTGCTGGTGCTGGTGGCCGGCTCGCCCGCGCGGCAGGTGGTCAAGGGCCTGTCGCCCCGGACGCGGCTGGCCCTGCAGTTCAACCCCGACGGCGAGATCCCGGCCCTGGTCGACGACTGCGTCGACGCCGCCGCCGACGAGCTGGTCGCCGCCGCCGGCGGGCCGCCGCGCGACGAGGCCGCCTTCACCGCGCTGGTGACCACGGCCCGGCAGCAGCTGCTGCCGCTGACCCAGGACGCCGTCCGGCGGGTGGAGGCGGTGCTCACCCAGGCCCGCGAGGTCGCCGTCGCGATCGGCGCGGCCCCGGGACGGCGGGTGCCCGAGGCGGCTGTCGCCGACCTGCGCCGTCAGATGGCCGGGCTGCTGCACCGCGGCTTCGTGGCCGACGCCGGCCGCCGGCGCCTGCCCGACCTCGTGCGCTACCTGCGGGCGATGGCCCACCGGCTGGAGAAGCTGCCGGCCAACGCGGCGCGCGACGCGCTGTGGACGGAGCAGGTCGCGGCGGTCACCGCCGAGTACGAGCAGCTGCGCCGGGAGGTGTCCCCGACGGGGGCGCCGGACGACCCGGTCGCGCGGATCCGCTGGATGGTCGAGGAGCTGCGGGTCGGGCTGTTCGCCCAGCAGATCGGCACGCCGCGCCCGGTGTCGGAGCAGCGCCTCTACAAGGCCATCGACGCGCTCACGGCCTGAGGGAGGCCTCGGGGTCAGTCCTGCGCGCGGTCGCCGTCGCGCAGCAGGGCGGAGACGCGCTGCCGCGTCACGCCGTACAGGGCGGCGATCCGGTTGATGCTCACCCGCTCGGCCTGCAGCGCGCGGGCCTGCGCCCGGCGCCAGGCCGACCCGGCGCCGGCCAGCCCGGAGAGCACCGTGCTGATGCGCTCCACGACCAGCGGGCGGGACTCGGCGGTGACGATGTCCAGCCACGCCCGGCCGGCCCGGCGCTCGGCGAGCAACAGCTCCGCGCGCGCCCGCGCGTCCTGCAGCTCGGCGGCGCAGCGGTCGATCTCGCGCACCAGGTCCTCGAGTGCCAGCAGGGCGTCGTCGTCCCGTGGCGTGCTGTCGACCACGGCATCGTCCGGCGCGGCCGGCGTCGTCTGCGGTCCTGCCGTCACGGGGGTCCTCCTCCGTCCTCGCCGACGCTCCGTCGCGCCGCTCGGTTGCACACTACCGTGTTGAACGGGTGTTGCGTGCAACGGCTGTGACATGCAACTGCCATTCCGTGCAACGGGCGTTGCGTACCGGTCGCCGACCTGTCAGGCTGGCCGCCAGTTCGATGGTGCACAACCGATGAGGCGCCCCGGTGCCGGAACCAGGGAGGCCTCGATGTCCACGCTCACCGCCCGGGTCGACCTACCGCCCTCGGCGCGCAGCGTCCCGGTGGCCCGTCACCTGGCCCGGGAGGTCCTCCTGGCCTGGCGCGCGCCGCAGGACACCGGGGACGTCGAACTCCTCGTCACCGAGGTGGTCGCCAACGTCGTCGACCACGTCGGCGGGGAGAGCGTGCTGTCCCTGGAGCTGGAGTACTCCGACGGCTGGCTGCGCGTCGCCGTGGCCGACGGCAGCTCGGTGCGCCCGGTGGTCGGAGAGCTGCGCGGTGACCAGCCCCGGGGGCGGGGGATGCAGATCGTCGACGCGATCGCCGACGACTGGGGCGTGGAGGACGTGGACGGCGGCAAGCGGGTGTGGTTCTCGGTGCGGTCGCACGGCGGCTGAGGCCGGGCGCGCGCGTTTGTCGCCGGTCCCTCCCGGGGAGGGCTGGGGGCGACCGAAGCCGCCAGACGGAGGAGACGCGATGAGCGAGCCCAGCCACACCGAGGCCGCCGGCGAGGGCCTGTCCGACGAGGAGATGGTGCAGACCGTCGCCGACCAGACCGACAGCGCCTCGGGGCACGCCTACAAGGCCGGCAAGGACTGGGACGGCGACCCCAGCCAGGCGCCGGCGCCCCCGGACCCCGAGTCCTGACGAGCCGACCGGCCGTCCCGCCGCCTGGCTCGTGCCGGGCGGCGGACGACCTCCTGCCACGGGGCGCCGTGACGACGCCCCGGATCGGAGAGCCATGACCAGCGCGTCCGACCGTGCGGAGCCCGGCGGGAGCCGGCACGTGCTGGTCACCGGGGGGAGCGGCAAGCTCGGCCGCGCCGTCGTCGACCTGCTCGTGCGGCGCGGCCGCCGGGTGTCGGTCGTGGACCTCGTGCACCCCGGCCGGGCCGACGTCGCCTGGACACAGGCCGACCTCACCGACTACGGCCAGGCCGTCGGGGCGCTGACCGGCGTCGACGACCGGTGGCCGGCCCCGGACGCCGTCGTCCACCTGGCCGCGCTGCCGGCCCCGGGCCTGCGGCCCGACGCGACGCTGTTCGCCGCGAACGTGACGACGACGTACAACGTCTTCGCCGCCGCCCGGGTGGCCGGGATCGACACGGTGGTGTGGGCCTCCAGCGAGACGGTGCTGGGGCTGCCCTTCGACACCCCGCCGCCCTACCTGCCGCTCGACGAGGACTGCGGGCCGACGCCGAACTCGTCCTACTCGCTGTCGAAGACGCTGGAGGAGGAGATGGCGCGGCAGTTCGCCCGGTGGCGGCCGGAGCTGTCGATCACCGGACTGCGCTTCTCCAACGTGATGGAGCCGGCCGACTACGCGGCCTTCCCCTCCTTCGACGCCGACGCGGCGCTGCGGCGGTGGAACGCGTGGTCCTACATCGACGCGCGCGACGGTGCCGCCGCGGTCCTGGCCGCGCTCGACCACCGCGGCCCCGGAGCGGAGGTCTTCGTCATCGCCAACGCCGACACGGTGATGAGCCGGCCCAGCGCGGAGCTGGCTTCCGAGCAGTTCCCCGGCGTCCCGGTGCGCGGACCGCTGGGGCGGCACCAGGCGCTGATGAGCAGCGAGCGGGCCCGCCGTGCCCTCGGGTGGACGCCCGAGCACAGCTGGCGCGACGAGGTGGACGGCTCCCCAGCCGGCACGTGAGGTGCCGGCGCGGCCCCCGTGCAGGGGCCCGCGGTCCTACTGGTGGGGGACGAGCATCCCCGCGCCGACCGTGGCGTTGGTGGCCTCGTCGACGAGGATGAACCGGCCGGTGGCCCGGTTGTGCGTGTAGTCGTCGACGAACAGCGGCTGGGTGGTGCGCAGCCGCACCCGGCCGATGTCGTTGAGGCCGAGCTCGCCGGCCTCCTCCTCGTGGTCGAGGGTGTTGACGTCGAGCCGGTGGACGATCTCCTTGACCATCGCCCGCACGCTGCGGGTGGTGTGCTTGACGGCCAGCCGCTGCCGCGGCCGCAGCGGCTCGTCGGCCATCCAGCAGACCAGCGCGTCGAGGTCCTGGGTCACCTCGGGCCCGCCCCCCGGTCCGCACAGCAGGTCGCCGCGGGAGACGTCGAGGTCGTCGGCGAGCCGCACGGTGACCGCCATGGGCGGGTGTGCGGCGTCCACCGGGCCGCGGGGGCCGTCGATGGCGGCGATCGTCGTCGTCCGGCCGCCGGGCAGCACCTGCACCTCGTCGCCGGGGCGCAGCACCCCGCTGGCCACGGTGCCGGCGTAGCCGCGGTAGTCGTGGAAGGCGTCCGACTGCGGCCGGATCACGTACTGGACGGGGAAGCGGACGTCGGTGAGGTTGCGGTCACCGGCCACCTCCACCGACTCCAGGTGCTCGAGGAGTGCCGGCCCGTCGTACCAGGGCGCGGCGTCGGACCGGGTGACGACGTTGTCCCCGCGCAGCGCCGAGACGGGGACGACGGTCAGGTCGGGGATGTCGAGCTTGGCCGCGAACGCGCGGAACTCGTCGCGGATGGCCTCGAAGGTCTCCTGCGACCAGCCGGCCAGGTCCATCTTGTTGACGGCGACGACCAGGTGCGGCACCCGCAGCAGCGCGGCGAGGTAGGCGTGCCGCCGGCTCTGCTCCTGGATGCCCTTGCGGACGTCGACCAGCACGATCGCGAGGTCCGCCGTCGAGGCGCCGGTGACCGTGTTGCGGGTGTACTGCACGTGCCCCGGGGTGTCGGCCAGGATGAACGTGCGCCGCGGGGTGCTGAAGTAGCGGTAGGCGACGTCGATGGTGATGCCCTGCTCACGCTCGGCCCGCAGGCCGTCGGTGAGCAGCGCGAGGTCCACGTAGTCGCCGCGGCTGGCCCGCTCGATCGCCGCGTACTGGTCCTCGAACACCGCCTTGCTGTCGAACAGCAGCCGGCCGATCAGCGTGCTCTTGCCGTCGTCGACCGAGCCGGCGGTGGCGATGCGGAGGATGTCCCGGCGCGCCGTCGCGATCTCGGCCGCCTGCTCGGCAGCGGCGGAGTGGACGTCGACGGCGGACTGCTCGGACACGACCCCCATCATCCCCGCCGGCAGCGGACGGCAGCGTCCGGGGCCGTCCTCGGGGACGCTGGTGTGAGCCGGGCCACCGGGCCCGCAGGGAGGAGCGGCGGTGGGCGGGCTCGTGTTCCTCGTTCCGGTGCTGCTGGTCGTCGTGGCCGGGTACTCGGTCGGTTACGTGGTCGCCGAGGCGCTCGGCGTCGGGTCACCGCAGGCGGTGGGCTGGCCGGCTGGGTTCGTGCTGCTGGCCGTCACCGTCGTCGTCCTGCTGCGCCACCGCCGCCGGCGTCGCTCGCGCGCTCGCGGCGGCCCGCCGCACGCTGGGTGAGCGTGGTGAGCGGATGGGGTCCTCCTAGAAGTAGCCCTCCTTCTTCCGGTCCTCCATCGCGGCGTCGCTGACCTTGTCGTCGCCGCGGGTGGCGCCGCGCTCGGTCATGCGGGTCACCGCGATCTCCGCGATGACCTCCTCGACCGTCGTCGCCTCCGAGCGCACGGCCGCGGTGAGGTTGGCGTCGCCCACGGTCCGGTAGCGCACCGTGGCGCGGGACACCCGCTCGCCCTCGCGGGGCCGGACGAACTCGTTGACGGCGTAGAGCATCCCCTGCCGCTCGACGACCTCCCGCTCCCGGGCGAGGTACAGCGACGGGATCTCGATGTGCTCCTGGGCGATGTACTGCCAGATGTCGAGCTCGGTCCAGTTCGACAGCGGGAAGACGCGGATCGACTCGCCGAGGTGGATCCGCCCGTTGTAGAGGTCCCACAGCTCCGGCCGCTGGTTCTTCGGGTCCCACTGGCCGAACTCGTCGCGGAAGGAGAACACCCGCTCCTTGGCGCGGGCCTTGTCCTCGTCGCGGCGGGCGCCGCCGAACAGCGCGGTGAAGCCGTGCTCCTCGACCGCCTCGAGCAGCACCGGCGTCTGGATCCGGTTGCGCGAGCCGTTGGGCTCCTCGCGGACCAGACCACGCGCCATCGCGTCGGGCACGGAGGCGACGACGAGCTCCACGCCGAGCTCGGCCACCCGCTTGTCCCGGAACTCCAGGACGTCGGGGAAGTTCAGCCCGGTGTCGACGTGCATCACCGGGAACGGGATCCGCGCCGGCGCGAACGCCTTGCGGGCCAGCTCGAGCATGACGATCGAGTCCTTGCCGCCGGAGAACAGCAGCACCGGGCGCTCGAGCTCGGCGGCCACCTCGCGGATGACGTGGATGGACTCGGCCTCGAGCGTCTCCAGCTGGGTGAGCCGGTGGTCGGTCGTCATCGTCACCCCGCCAGTGTCCGCCACGCGGGTCAGCCGACCGCGGCCAGGAGGTCGGCAGCCAGCTCCGGGCGGCAGACCAGCAGGTCGGGCAGCGACGGGTCGGGCTCGTTGTAGCGCAGCGGCGACCCGTCGAGCCGGACGGCGGTCAGCCCCGCGGCCAGGGCGACGGCGACCGGGGCGGCGGAGTCCCACTGGTACATGCCCCCGGCGTGCACGTAGGCGTCGACCTCGCCGCGCACCACCGCCGTCGTCTTCCACCCGGCCGAGCCCAGGGGCACCAGCTCGCCGCCGACCGCCGCGGCGGCGGCCCCGGCCTGCGCCGGCGGGCGGGTCCGGCTGACCGCGATCCGCGGCGGCCGCGCGGGCACGGCCGGGAGGTCGGGCGCGGGGTCGGTGACCAGCACCTCGCCGACGGCGGGCAGCGCCACCGCGGCGGCGGTCAGGCGCCCGGACGCCCACAGCGCCACGTGCACCGCGAAGTCGGACCGGTCCGTCTCGCCGTACTCGCGGGTCCCGTCGAGCGGGTCGACGATCCACACCCGTCCCGCCTCCAGCCGGCTGCGGTCGTCGGCGGCCTCCTCGCTGAAGACGACGTCGTCAGGCCGGTGCGCGGCCAGCACCGAGGTGATCGCCGCCTGCGCCGCCGCGTCCCCGGCGTCGCCGAGCTCGCGGCCGGTCAGCCTCCCCGCGCGCAGCTCCACCAGCACGGCGGCCGCCGCCCGGGCCGCGGCGGCGGCGACCTCGACGTCCCTCACCGGTCCCCGTCGGGGGCCGGGGCGGTCGCGTCGGTGGGCCGCTGCGGCGGGGCATGGCGGCCGGAGGCGTCGGTGACCTGCGCGAAGTAGGCCGTCCGCAGCTCCTCCCGTGGCAGCACGAACACCGCCCGCGCCTCGACCAGCGGCCGGCCCGGGTCGTCGGCCGGGGCGATCGAGCCGGTGACGACGGACTTGCGACCGCCGACCTCGGTGACCCGGGCCCGGCAGACGACGGGGGTGTGCAGCGGTACCGGACGACGGTAGTCGAGCTCGAGCCGGGCGGTCATGCCCCACAGGCCCGCGCGGATGGTGGCCGCGCCGAGCACCTGGTCCATGACCAGCCCGCTGACCCCGCCGTGCAGGTAGCCCGGCGGGCCCTCGTAGGCCAGGCCGAAGGAGACCTCGCCGACGACGCCGCCGGGCTCCTCGCGCAGCGCCAGCGGCGGGGCCAGCGCGCTGCCGACACCGGTGACCGGGTTGTAGACCCGCCGGAAGCGCACCGGGTCGTCGAGGGCCGGCAGCTGCGTGGGCGGGCGGGTCGAGGCCCCCAGCCGTCCGGCGGCGGCGCGCACCGCGGCGGCGACCTCGTGCAGCTCGCCGGCCGGGACGGTGGTGCGCACGGAGGCCTCCACGAGCCCGCGCAGCGCGTCCCCCAGGTCGGTGACGGCCGCCATCAGGTCGGGGTCGTACGGGGCGCCCTCGGCGTCAGTGGTCACCCGCGGACGGTACGTCCGCGGGTGCCGGCGCCTGCCTGGGGACCCCGCCCCGGCCGAGGTCGGGGCCCGAGCGGGGCAGCCGGACGGTGAAGACCGAGCCGCGTCCGGGGTCGGTGTCCAGGGACACGTCCCCGCCGTGCGCGGCCACCAGTGCCGCCACGATCGACAGGCCCAGGCCGGTGCCGCCCGCGGCGCGGCTGCGCGAGGCGTCGGCCCGGTAGAAGCGTTCGAACACCCGCGCGGCCACCTCCGGCGCCATGCCCGGGCCCTCGTCGGCCACGCGCAGGACCACCCGGTCGCCGCCGCCGCTGGTGTCCTCGCTGATCGAGACGGTGACCGGCGCCGTCTCCGGCGTGTGCGCCAGCGCGTTGATGACCAGGTTGCCCACGACCTGGCGCAGCCGGGCCTCGTCGCCGAGCACCACCGGCACCTCGGTCATCGCCTCGTCGACGTGCAGCGCGAGCGGCCGGTCGGGCTGCAGCACCCGCCCGTCGTGGACCGCGTCGCCGGCGAGCTCGGCCAGGTCGACCGGGGTGAGCGCCAGCGGCCGCTGCTGGTCCAGCCGGGCCAGCTGCAGCAGGTCCTCGACGAGCACGCCCATGCGCGCGCCCTCGCTCTCGATCCGCTGCATCAGCCGCTCGACCTCCGCGGGGCTGCCGACGGCGCCCTGCCGGTACAGCTCGGCGAACCCGCGGATCGACGTCAGCGGGGTGCGCAGCTCGTGACTGGCGTCGGCGACGAACCGGCGCATCCGCTCCTCGGACGCCCGCGCCTGCTCCTCGGAGGCCTGCTGGGCGCGGAACGAGCTCTCGATGCGGGCGAGCATGCCGTTGAGGGCCTGCGAGAGCCGGCCCACCTCGGTGTGGCCGTCCCCGGCGGGCACCCGCTGGGAGAGGTCGCCGGCGGCGATGGCCTGCGCGGTCCGCTCGACGGCGGCCAGCGGCCGCAGGCTGTGACGCACCAGCCCGTACCCGGCCAGGCCGAGGGCGACGAGCACCACCAGGCCGACGACGACCTCGAGGGCCACCAGCCGGCCGATCACCCGGTCGTCGCGGTCGAGGTCCCCGCCGACGACGACGACCAGCCCGCTGGGCAGCGTCGCGGCGGTCACCCGCCAGAGGGTGTCGCCGTCGACGGAGCGCACCGTGTACGCGGTCGGGCCGCCGGGGCCGCCGCCGGGCCGCCCGTCGCGGTCGGTCCCGGCGGCGATGGCGACCACCTGGGCGGCGTTCAGGTCGGGCAGGGCGTCGTCCGAGGGCGGGCCGGAGATGACGATCGGCGCGGCCTCACCCGGCACCGCGCAGGCCAGGTAGCCGAAGGTGATGACGCGCTGCCGGCCGCCGAGCAGGCAGGAGGCGACGACGTCCTGGGACTCGCGTGCCGTGCGCAGCTGGTTCGCCAGCTGCTCGTCCTGCTGCTCGACCAGGTAGCGCTTGAGCAGGGAGGTCGCCGTCAGGCCGGTGGCGATCAGGGCCACGGTGACCAGCGCCAGCAGCAGCGCCACGATCGTGATCCGCAGCGGGACCCGCGGCAGCCGGAGGCCGCCGCGGGTCGCCGGTGGGGCGCCGGGCGCGGTGTCCACCGCTCCCCGGTCGCTCCCGGGGGGCGCTCCGGTCACGAACCGCGCGGCAGCCGGAGCGTGTAGCCGACTCCGCGGATGGTGTGCAGCAGCCGCGGCTCGGTCGTGTCGATCTTGCGCCGCAGGTAGGAGATGTAGGACTCGACGACGTTGGCCTCGCCGTTGAAGTCGTAGTTCCACACGTGGTCGAGGATCTGCGCCTTCGACAGCACCCGCCCGGCGTTGGCCATGAGGTAGCGCAGCAGCTTGAACTCGGTCGGGGACAGGCTCACGACCTCGCCGGCCTTGACGACCTCGTGCGACTCCTCGTCGAGCTCGATGTCGGCGAAGGACAGCCGGGGGCTCTCGGCCGCCCGCTGCTGGCCGGTGCTGCGGCGCAGCACCGCCCGGATCCGGGCGAGCACCTCGTCGAGGCTGAAGGGCTTGGTGACGTAGTCGTCGCCGCCCAGGGTCAGGCCGGAGACCTTGTCCTCGGCCGCGTCTCGGGCGGTGAGGAACAGCACCGGGGTGTGCCGGCCGGTCTCGCGCAGCCGTCGGACGACCCCGAAGCCGTCGAGCCCCGGCATCATGACGTCGAGGACGAGCAGGTCGGGGCGGAAGGACGCCGCCAGCGCCAGCGCCTGCTGGCCGTCGGAGGCCGTCGCCACCTCGAAGCCGGCGTAGCGCAGGCTCGCCGACAGCAGCTCGCGGATGTTGGGCTCGTCGTCGACCACCAGGAGGCGGGCCTCGGGAGCCGACCCCCGGGCCGTTCGGGTCCCCGTCACGACATCTCCCGTCGGACGCCTGGTCACCGTCGTCATGCTCTCCACGGTGTGCGGCGCTGCTGCGGCCGCCCTGGAGGCTACCTGTGAGGATGCTGGGCGCGGTGCCTCCGGCGTCCCCGCGGTCGCTCAGCCCGCGGGGGCCATCGCGCGGCCGCGTCGCCAGTAGCCGATCGCGTGGTGCTGCGCGCGGGACAGCCCCCAGCGGCCGCGCAGGTCGGCGCGCACCGCCCGCACGGAGGCGGACTCGGCGGCGACCCAGGCGAACAGGTCGTCCCCGGCCGGGCGCTCCAGCGCGGCGACGGCATCGGCCAGCAGCGTGCTCTCCCCGGGCGGGGTGCTCCCCCGGTGCAGCCAGCGCACCTCGATACCCGGCGGCGCGGCGAGCGGTTGCTCCTCCTCCGGGCCGGCCACCTCGAGCAGCGCCGTGCCGACGGTGTCCGGGGCGGCCGCGGCGAGGATGCGGCTGATCGCCGGCAGTGCCGTCTCGTCGCCGGCGAGCAGCAGGGTGCCGGCCGGCCGGTCACCGAGCGGGCCGCCGCCGGCCACGCCCAGCAGCGCTCCCGGGGCCGCGGCGCCGGCCCAGGAGGCGGCGGGGCCGTCGCCGTGCAGGACGAAATCGATCTCCACCTCGCCGCGCTCCGGGTCCTGCCGCCGCGCGGTGTAGCTGCGCAGGCTCACCCCGTGCGCGCCGACGGGCCACACGACCCGGCCGTCGCGGGCGACGGCCGGCCAGCGCGGGGCGGGATCGCCCACCCGGGGGACCAGCAGGTTGACCGTCGGCCCGGCGGCCGCGACGGCGTCCGGGGTGCCGGTGAGGACGACCCGCCGCACCGAGGGAGTGGGGTCGGCGACGGAGACGACGGTGAGGACGTCGACGGTGCGGGGATCGCCGGGCTCGGTCACGCCGGCGAGCGTAGGGACCGGGTGCCGGTGCGGGCCGACCCGGCCGACCCCGGGGGAATGGGGTCGACCGGGCCGGCGATCGAGGACGAAGCCGGATCACTGTGCGTCATCGCTGCTCGACGCTCAGCAGCAGGTTCGCCCGGCGGGGCCCCGTCACCGGCAACGCTACGTGATCGCCGCCGTCCTGGCACTGCCTGATCGGGTGGCGCAGCTGCGCGGTGGGGTGATCTCGGTCGCGGCGCGGGCCGGCCTCCGGCGTGCCGCCGCCCATGTGTGCCCTCCGGACGGGAGGGGCACCGGGGAGGGACCAGTCGACGCCGACGGAGGGCGAGCGCGTGTCCGACGACTTCGAGAAGGGTGACCACGTCACCTGGAACAGCCACGGCAGCAAGGCCGAGGGCACGGTGACGAAGAAGATCACCGAGGAGACCGAGGCCGGCGGCCGGAAGGTGAAGGCGAGCTCCGACGACCCGCAGTACGAGGTCGAGAGCGACAAGAGCAGCAAGACGGCGGTGCACAAGCCGTCCGCGTTGGAGGAGAAGTGAGCCGCAGCAGAAGAGGAGAGACACCGTGAGCGAGACCGACGACCGCTTCGCCGGGGCGTCATCGCGCAGCAACAAGCACAACCCGCGGCTCGACGAGGAGCTCGAGCACGAGATCCAGGGGATGCTCAAGGCCAACCACGCCACGCGTTCCGAGGAGTTCCGCGAGGTCGAGCCGGTGGCCGAGGGCGAGCCGGACATCGACGCCGACCCGGAGGGCACGCTGGTCGGCGGCGTCCCGGTCGGGATGACGGAGGACGCCGTCGTCGCCCGCGCCGAGCTCGCGCGGTGGCTGGTCCGGGCCGACTTCCCGGCCGACGGTCCCGGCCTGGTCGAGGCCGCGCTCGACCACCGCGCGCCCGACGCGGTGGTCGCCGAGCTCGAGCGCCTGCCCGAGGGGCAGACCTTCGAGCGGATCGGCGACGTCGCCCGCGCGCTCGGCTACCCGACCGAGACCTGACCGGCGGGTCCCCCGAGGAGGCTCAGGAGCTCAGCCGCTCCTGGGCCTCCTCGTCGTCGTTCTCCGCGATCTCCTCGGCGCCGCGGCGACGGAACAGCTTGGAGCCGGGGAAGCCCTTCACGACCTGGCGCAGGTCCTGCATGGTGTCGACCAGGTCGTGCACGTCGGTCCCGACGCCCTGCAGCGAGGTCAGGACGGGGATCACCGTCTGGTCCAGGGAGTCGACCAGGGTGGGCAGCCGGTCGAGGAGCGTGACCAGCGCCTCCACCTCGTGCGGCTCGAGGGTCTCGGCGAGCCGGCGCACGCTCGGCGTGAGCCGGGCCAGCGGCTCCTCGTAGCCGGCCAGCAGCGGGTCGATCCGCCCGACGAGGTCCTCGGCCCGCCCGACGGTGTCCCCCGCGCGGTCGGTGGCGGAGTGGGCCGCCTCGACCGCCTCGCCGGCGCGCTGCTGGATCCGCTCGACGGCGGTGATCGCCTCGTCGGCGCGTTGCTGCGTGCGCTGCACGGCGGTGATCGCCTCGTCGGACCGCTGGTGGGTGGACTCGACGGCGGCGATGGCCTGGTCGGCGCGCCGCTGGGTGGACTCGACGGCGGTGATGGCCTGGTCGGCCCGCTGCTGGGTGGTCCCCACGGCGGCGATGGCGTCGTCGGCGCGCTGCTGGGTGCCCTGGACGGCGCTGATCGCGTCGTCGGCGCGCCGCTGGGTGGACTCGACGGCGGCGATGGCCTGGTCGGCCCGCTGCTGGGTGGACTCGACGGCGGTGATGGCCTGGTCGGCCCGCTGCTGGGTGGTCCCCACGGCGGCGATGGCGTCGTCGGCTCGCTGCTGGGTGCCCTGGACGGCGCTGATCGCGTCGTCGGCGCGCCG
>NZ_JBJGZA010000063.1:0-15567 GCF_054050255.1 Geodermatophilus sp. SYSU D00700
CCTGCGCCGCGGTCACCCAGCCGGCCTCGTGCGCCTCGGCGAGGGCCGGCAGGTGCTCCAGCGCCCGACCGTTGCCCACCAGCCGGGACGCCGCCGCCGAGGAGAGCCGGCAGTGCCCGCGCAGCCACGACGCCATGCTCTTCTGCCCGTCCCGCTCGGGCGCCTGCGCCAGCTCCGCCGCCCGCACCCGGCGGGCCAGCGCGGCGTCGATCCGGTTGCGCTCGGCGACCAGCGCGGCGACGTCGTCGAGGACGTCACCGGCCTCCCACCCGCTCGAACACATGATCGAAGAATACCGGAGTGAGAGCCACAGCACGACGTGAATCCCAGGTCAGTGGCTCGTCCACAGTCGTCTGCGACCCCTTGCCGAAGCCCGATCAGCCGCCCTCCGCAGCCCGGGCACGAGCGCCAGTGACACCACCAGCGACGCCAGCGCCAGCACCGCCATCGCCGGTCCGGCGGAGACGACGTCGGCCAGCCCACCGGCCAGCGCCGCGCACACCCCCTGCGCGGTCATCCGCGCCGCCGACTCCACCCCGAGCACCTGCCCCCGCAGCTCCTCGGGCGTGAGCGCGACCAGCCACTCCTGTTGCGCCAGCGAGGCCCCGTAGCCGACCGTGGCCACCCCGACCAGGACCGCGGCCACCGGCACGTCCGGCCCGGCGGCGAACGCCAGGAAGGGCGCGGCCAGCAGGACGCGCAGCGCGGTGTTGGTCCGGCGCCGTCCGGCGGGGGTGAGCACCCGCCCCACCGCCAGGTCGCCGGCCATCATCCCGAGCGCCCCGGCCGCCAGCAGCCACCCGGCCCGCTCCCCCGCGTACGGCACGAACAGCGCCTCGCACCCCACGACCAGCCCGTTGGGCAGGCACAGCGCGACCAGCAGCGTGCGGGTGTCCCGCCTCGCCAGCAGCAGCCGGTTGCCCCGCACGGTCTCGCCGAGCCCGACCCGCGCCGGCCGCCGCGGCGGCCGCTCGGCGAGGCCGAACCGTAGCACGGGTACCGCCACGGCCGACACGAGCGCGGCGAGGACGAACACCTGCGTCGTCGAGAGCACGGTCAGCAGCACGCCGCCGGCGGCGAAGCCGACCACCTGGAACGCGCCGACGGCGACGTTCACGGTGGACCGGGCCAGCGCGAACGCCGAGGCCGGCACGATGTGCGCGAGCAGCCCCCACCGCGCGCCCGCGCCGACCGAGACCGCGAAGGCGACACCCACGACCAGCAGCAGCCGCGCCGTCGTCCCGAGCCCGGGCAGCGCCTGCAGCGCCAGCGCGGCCGTCGACACCGCCGCGACCAGCACCAGGGTGCGCCGCGGCGGGCTGGCGTCGGCGGCCGACATCAGCGTCGTCGCGCCGAGGGCCTGCGCCGTCGACGGGCCGAACATCGCCACCGCCGTCAGCAGGGCCGACCCGGTCGACCGGTGCACCAGGGCGGCCAGCGCCAGCGACGACGCGGTCGAGGCCGCCGTGGTCAGCGCGCCCGCCGTCCACAGCGCGCGGAACTCGGACGAGGCGAACAGCTCCCGGTAGGTGCGCACGCCGGAACCGTCGCCCCGGCTGCGCGCGGGACCCACGGTTTCGCCTACGGTCGAAAGGTGGGTGAGTTCATCGTCGACGCCGACGTGATGGCCCGCGCCCGCTTCGGCACCTCGCAGCTCACCGAGACGCT
Organism: Geodermatophilus sp. SYSU D00700; assembly: GCF_054050255.1. Lineage (NCBI taxonomy): Bacteria > Bacillati > Actinomycetota > Actinomycetes > Geodermatophilales > Geodermatophilaceae > Geodermatophilus > Geodermatophilus sp. SYSU D00700. The sequence continues at coordinate 1,669 of NZ_JBJGZA010000063.1, forward strand.
GGCCGGCCTGCGGATGCTCACCGGGCCGCCGGTGCCGCCGTGGCACCGCCCCTGGCGCGACGCCCACGCCGCGGCCTTCCGCGACCGGCTCGACGGCGACCCGGTCGGCGCCGCCCTGCTCCGCGCGGCCTTCGGGCCCACTTGGACCGCCGACTTCCTCACCGTGCCGCCGGCGGCGCCCGACCTCGCCCTCGACGAGGAGCTGGCGTTCCTCGAGTCCCTCGACGACGACGCCGTCCGCGCCGACCTCGAGGTCGCCACCGGGCCGGTCCCGCCGCCGCTGCCGACCGCCTCCGGTCTCGCCCGCACCGCCGCCGACCTGCTGCGCTGGACCTGGGAGCACACCATCCGCGCGGAGTGGCCGCGGCGGCTGCGGGTGCTGCGCGCCGACGTCGTCGCGCGGACCGCCCGGCTCAGCGGCGGCGGCTGGTCGGCCGCGCTCGACGGCATCGCCCCCGGCGTGCGCTGGCTCGAGCACGGCCGGCTGCAGGTCAACGCGCACCCGCACCCGCCGCGGGACATCCGCGGCCGCGACCTGCTGTTCATCGCCGCGCACAGCCGCGGCAGCTGGGTGAGCTGGCGGCTGCCGGACACCTACGCGGTCGTCTACCCGGTCACCGGCGTGCTCGCTACGGGGCCCGCTCCGCTCCCCGGCGCACTGGTGCGCCTGCTCGGCCGCAACCGGGCGCGGGTCCTCACCGCCCTCGACGCGCCGCGCAGCACCAGCGCCCTCGTCGCGGGGACCGGGCTGCCGCTGGGCAGCGTCGGCGGCCACCTGCGGGTGCTGCTCGACGCCGGCCTGCTCGAGCGACGCCGGTCGGGACGCGAGGTCCTCTACTGGCGCAGCGACGCCGGCCAGGCCCTCCTCGACGCCGCGGGGAGCCATTAGCGCGACAAGGGCACCTGTGGACCTAGCGGGAGCCGGGGCCGGGGAGCAGGCCGCGCTCGACGGCGACCATCACCGCGCGGGTGCGGTCGTCGACGCCGAGCTTGGCGAACACCCGCAGCAGGTGGGTCTTCACCGTCGCCTCGCCGATGAACAGCTCCCGGCCGATCTCGGCGTTGGTCAGCCCGCGCGACACCCCGGCCAGCACCTCGAGCTCGCGCGCGGTCGGCGCCTCCACGGCGGGCGCGCGCAGCTGCGACACCAGCCGGGCGGCCACCGGTGGGGCGAGCACCGTCTCCCCGCGGGCGGCCGCGCGGACGGCGTCGGCCAGCTGCGGCAGCGGGGCGTCCTTGAGCAGGTAGCCGGTGGCGCCGGCGGCCACCGCCCGCACGATGTCGGCGTCGGTGTCGTAGGTGGTCAGCACGAGCACCCGGACGCCGGGGTGGGCGGCGGCCAGCCGCTCGATCGCGGTGACGCCGTCCATGCGCGGCATGCGCAGGTCCATGAGCACCACGTCGGGCGACAGCTCGGCGACCCGCGCCAGCGCCTCCAGCCCGTCACCGGCCTCCCCGACGACGTCGAGGTCCTCCTGCGCCGCCAGCCAGCCGACCAGCCCGCCGCGCACCACCGGGTGGTCGTCGACCACCAGCACCCTGATCACGAGCCGGGCACCCGCACCGTCACCCGCGTGCCCGAGCCCGGCGCCGAGGCGACGTCGACCTCGCCGCCGACCTGCGCCACCCGCCCGCGCAGCCCCTCCAGGCCCGAGACGGTGACCGCCGACGGGTCGAAGCCCACGCCGTCGTCCTCCACGTGCACCGACACCTGCGTGCCGACCCGCGCCAGCCGCAGCACGACCGCCGACGCGCCCGCGTGCCGCCGGACGTTGGTCAGCGCCTCCTGGGCGCCGCGCAGCAGCACGACCTCCTCGTCGGTGCGCAGCGCCGGCAGGCCGTCGAGCGCCCCGGTGTCGACCCGCACCTGCAGCCCGGTCTCGCGGGCGAACCGCGCGGCCAGCCGCTGCAGCGCCTCCACCAGCGTCGACCCGTCGAGCGCCACCGGGCGGAACGCCGCCACCACCGCGCGCGCCTCGGCGAGGTTGTCGCGGGCGACGTCCTCGATCACCGCCAGCCGCTCCCGGGCGGCCGCGGGGTCGGCGGACAGCAGCGCCGCCGCCGTCTGTGCCTGCACGACGATCGACGTGTAGCCCTGCGCGAGGGTGTCGTGCACCTCCTGGGCCAGCCGCTCCCGCTCGGCCAGCACGCCACGCTCGCGCTCGGCCGCGGCCAGCTCCGTGCGGGTGGCCTCCAGCTGCGCGATCAGCGAGGCGCGCTCCGCGCTCTGGTGCAGCACGTGGCTGATCCACAGCCCCAGGGCGAGGCTGAACGCCAGGCTGACCAGCGACTCCCGCAGGACCTCCAGCGGCGTGCCCCCCGGGTCGGTGCCGGCGACCGGCCCGATCGCGCTGGCCCCGGCCAGCAGCACCGTCCAGGCGATCCCGCTGAGCCGGCCCTGCACGACGAACCACACCTGCGGGTAGGCGAGGAACAGCAGGAACAGCAGCCCCGGCGCCAGCCAGCCCAGGAACCCGAAGGAGACGACCACGACGACGAGGTGGACCAGGGCCCGGTGCGGGTGGCCGCCGGCGACGGCCGGCCCGCCGGCGAGGACGTAGGACAGCGCCAGCACCCCGAGGACGGCGAGGACCGGTCCCTGCTCGCCCGGTCCGGTCACCTCGCCGGAGAGCACGCTGACCACCGCCAGCACCCACAGCACCGCCGAGATGACGTGCATCCCGACGACCGTGGCCCGCCACCCGCGCGCGGACAGCGGCTCGCCGCCCTCCTCGCCCCCGGTGGGGAGGAAGGCGGCGGCCAGCCGGTGCCGCAGGCTCATGCCGTGCGGCGCCAGCGGAAGGCGCGAGCGCAGACCACGAGCCCGATGATCACCCATGCGGCCAGCACGAGGGCAGTGGTCCCGTGCTCCCAGCTGCCGGCCGGCTCCACCGCGGCGGCCGAGTCGGGCAGGAACACCGAGCGCATCCCCTGCACCATCCACTTCAGCGGGAAGACCGCGGCCACCTCCTGCATCCACGGCGGCAGCTCGGAGAAGACGAAGAAGACCCCGGAGAAGAACTGCAGGACGACGGCGAAGGCGCTGATCCCGTTGCCGACCGACCGGCTGCTGCCCACCGAGGCGACCGCGATGCCGAGCACCGTGCCGGCCGCCGCCCCACCGACGGCCACCCAGGCGAAGGTCAGCCAGCGGCCGGGCTCGGTGGGCAGCGCCACGTCGAAGGCGGTCGCGGCGACGGTGAGCAGCAGCGCCAGCTGCAGGACCGTCGTCACCAGCACCTGCCCGGCCTTGCCGAGGAAGTAGCCCAGCGCCGGCGTGCCCAGCGTCTGCAGCCGGGCGAGGTCGCCGCGGTCGCGTTCCTCGGCGATCGCCGTCCCGACCGCCTGGAAGCTGGTCAGCATGATCCCGGTGGCCGCGATGCCGGCGAGGAAGTACTGCGCGAAGGGCACCCCGCCGGGCCGGTCCTCGCCCTCGAACACCGACGCGAAGATCAGCAGCATCACGACCGGGTAGGCGAAGGAGAACACCACCTGCGCCGGGTCGCGGACGAACAGGCGCAGCTCCATCGCCGTGCGGGCCAGGCCGATGGCGGCGGCCGACGGCGGTGCCGGGCGGGCGGGGGCCGAGGTCGGGACGGCGGTCATCGGGGGCCCTCCTCGCGGGTCGGGGCGGTGCCGACCATGGAGAGGTAGACCTCCTCCAGGCCGGGCCGGGTGACGGTCAGGCCGGGCACCTCACCGGCCGGGGAGGCGGCGAGCAGGTCGCGCAGCACCGCCGCCGGCTCGCGGGTGACCACCTCGCGGACGGCGCCGTCCTCGGTCCACCGCACGGTGGCCACCCGGCGCAGGTCGGCGCCGAGCTCGGCGGGCGGCGCCACCTCCACCAGGCGGCCCGCGGCCAGCACGCCCACCCGGTCGGCGAGCTCGGCGGCCTCGTCGAGGTAGTGGGTGGTGAGGAGCACGGTGGTGCCGCTCTGGCTCAGGCCGCGCACCAGCCCCCAGAACGACCGGCGGGCCCCCGGGTCCATGCCGGTCGTGGGCTCGTCGAGGAAGAGCAGCTCGGGGCGGCTCTGGATGCCCAGCGCCACCTCCAGCCGGCGCCGCTGCCCGCCGGACAGCCGCGACACCCGGGTGCCGGCGGCCTCGGTCAGCCCGACGTCGGCGAGCAGCTCGGCGGTGGCGCGGGGGGTGCCGTGGTAGTGGGCGAAGTGGTCGAGGGTCTCCCGGACGGTGAGCGCGTTGCCGGCCCCGGTGGACTGGCCGACGACGCCGATGCGGTCGCGCCAGGCCCGCCCGGCGCGCGCCGGGTCCTCGCCCAGCACGGAGACCTCGCCGCAGTCGCGCCGGCGCACGCCCTCGAGCACCTCGACCGTCGTCGTCTTGCCCGCGCCGTTGGGACCGAGCAGGGCGAAGACCTCACCGCGCCGGACGTCGAGGTCGATCCCGTCGACCACCGCCCGGTCGCCGTAGCGCTTGACCAGCCCGCGCACGCGGACCGCGTCGTCGTCGCGCGTCCCCGCCGCGGGAGCGGGCGCCGTCTGGATCGCTGTCATGGCACGAGCCTGGCGGCCCGGGGCCGGCGGCGGTACGGCCGTTCCGTGGGCCGGGCGTCCACCGGTCGGTGGACGCCCGGCCTCCCCCCGTCAGTCGGCCGGCGTCACCGGGAGAGCCCCTGCCAGCGCCGCACGCTCAGCGCCGCGAACACCGCGGTGAGCAGCACCGGCCAGACGACGGCGAGCAGTGTGGCGTGCTCCGTGGCCCACCCGGTGTCGGCGACCGGCACCCCGGTCAGCTCCCGGACGGCGGTGACGGTGGCCGCCACCGGGTTCCACTCCGCCAGCGTCCCGAGCCAGGCCGGCATCGAGGCGACCGGCACGAAGACGTTGGAGAGGAAGGCGAAGGGCCACACCAGGATCTGCACGGCCGTGACCAGCGACGGGTCCCGGGCCAGCAGCCCCAGCCAGATGCCGACCCACAGGAAGCCGACCCGCAGGAGCAGCAGCAGGCCGAGCGCCGCGACCAGCCCCGGGCCCACCGGCGGCCCCCATCCGATCGCCAGCCCGGCCAGCACGACGGCGGTCAGGGCGGCGACCGAGGAGAGGAGGTCGGCCAGGCAGCGGCCGGCCACGACCGCCGACGGCGCCATCGGCAGCGCCCGGAACCGGTCGGTGACGCCGCGCTGCGTGTCGGTGACGACGGCGGTCATCGTCCCCTCGAGCCCGAACAGCATGACCAGCGCGAGCATCCCCGGGACCATGAAGTCGCGGTAGCTGCCGCCGGGCACGGGGATCCCGCCGCCCAGCAGGTACACGAAGACCACCATCAGCAGGACCGGGAACAGCAGGTTCACCAGCAGCACCGACGGCTGCCGCCGCCAGTGCGCGACGTCGCGACCGGCGACGGTGAACGCGTCCGTGACCGCCCAGCGCAGCCGCCCGCCGGTCTCCTCGACGACCGCGGTCACGCCGGCACCTCCTCGCCCAGGCGGGACCGGCCGGTGATGCGCAGGTAGGCCTCGTCGAGCGTGGCCGGCCGCAGCACCAGGTCGGCCACCTCGATCCCGGCCCCGTCGAGGGCGCGGACCACGTCGCCGACGACGCCGGCCCGCCGCGAGACGGGCACGGTCACCCGCGCCCCGTCGTCCCGCGCGTCCGGGACCGGCGGCCCCGCGGCCACCCGCTCGGCCAGCGCCGCGGCCTCCGCCGCGCGGGCCGCGTCGGTGACGACGAGCTCCAGCCGGTCGCCGCCGATGGCCGCGGTCAGCTCCCGCGGGGTGCCCGACGCCACGACCCGGCCGGCGTCGAGCACGTGCACCCGGTCGGCCAGCCGCTCGGCCTCCTCCAGGTACTGGGTGGTGAGCAGCACCGTCGTCCCCCGGGCGACCAGGTCGCGCACCGCGTCCCACACGTCCCGCCGCCCGGCCGGGTCCAGGCCCGTGGTCGGCTCGTCGAGGAACAGCACCTCCGGGGCGAGCACCAGCGCCGCGGCGACGTCCAGCCGGCGCCGCATGCCGCCGGAGAACTCCCGGACCGGCTGGTCCCCGGTGTCGGGCAGCCCGACCTGCGCCAGCAGCTCGCCGGCGCGCCGCCGGGCGGCGGCCCGGTCGAGGTGGTGCAGCCGCCCGAACAGCACGAGGTTCTCCCGGGCGCCGAGCACCTCGTCGACCGCGGGCTGTTGACCGACCACGCCGATCCGGCGGCGCACCTCGCGTGGCCGGGCGACGACGTCGACGCCGGCGACCTCGACCCGCCCGCCGTCGGGCCGCAGCAGCGTGGTCGCGATGCGCACCGCCGTCGTCTTGCCGGCGCCGTTGGGTCCCAGCAGCGCGCACACCGAGCCGGGCTCGACGTCGAGGTCCACCCCGTCGAGGACCACCCGTCCCCCGTACCCCTTGACCAGTCCCCGGATCCGCACCCACGCTCCCACCACTACCTCCGTACGCCGTACGAGATCGTTGGACGACCGCCACCGTACGCCGTACGGAGACGGTCGGGCAAGCGGGTGGAGGAGGCTGCAGCCATGGCGACCGAGTCCGCGACCGGCGGCGACCCCGCCCGCACCATGGCCCTGCTCTGGCGGGCCCCGGCCGGGCCCGGGCGCCGTCCCGGCCCGCGCCCCGGGCTCGACGTCGACCGGATCGTGGCCGCCGCGGTGGAGCTGGCCGACCGCGAGGGACTCGCCGCGGTGACCATGCGCCGGCTGGCGACCGAGCTGGGGGTCGGCGCGATGACGCTGTACACGCACGTGCCGGGCAAGGGCGAGCTGGTCGACCTGATGTACGACGCCGTGCTCGGCGAGATCCCGCCCGGGCCGCCGGCCGGGGACTGGCGGGACCGGCTGACCGCCGTCGCGCGGGCCAACTGGGACCTCTACGTCCGGCACCCCTGGGCCGCCTCGGTGGGCACCGGCCGGCCGGTCCTGGGACCGAACCTGATGCGCAAGTACGAGGCGGAGCTGGCCGCCGTCGACGGCCTGGGCCTGTCCGAGGTGGAGATGGAGCTGGTGCTCACGCTCGTGGGCGGCTTCGTCCGCGGCACGGTCGGCGGACTGCACCACAAGGCCGCGGCCGAGCAGGAGTCCGGGCTGACCGAGGACGAGTGGTGGGCGGCCACCGAGCCCTACGTGGAGCAGGTGTTCGACCCCGAGCGGTACCCCACCGCGGCACGGGTGGGGCCGGTGGCCGGGGCGGAGCTGGGCGGCTACGCCCCCGAGCGGTCGTTCGAGTTCGGGCTGGCGCGGCTGCTCGACGGGATCGCGGTGCTCGTCGAGCGCCGGCCTCAGGAGCCCGAGCCGAGCACCGGCCGGCCGGCCAGCGCGCCGACCACCTCGACGGCGGGACCCCAGTAGCGCTGGTAGTGGTACGGGTCGGCGTTGCGCTGGGTGCGGTGCGCGGCGATGGTCGGCGGCAGCGCGCGCCAGCCGGGGACCTCCTGCAGGGCCAGGAAGAAGTTCGTGGCGCTGGTCGCCGGGTCCATCCGGTCGGCGTAGGAGCCCCACGCCCCGTTGTCGCGCTGCTGGAACAGCCCACGGGAGTCCGGACCGGCGGCGTCCCCGTGGTCGAGGACGCGCAGCGAGGACTCGCCCATCGCCGTCATGACCCCGATGACCTGCGCGCAGGTGTCCAGCCCCAGGTCGGCCGCGGCGTTGACGATCGCCGCCGCGTTGGCCAGCTGCTCCCCCGCGTACCCGGCGACCGGGCCCGCGGGCACCGCGGCCGGGTCGATCCGCACCGCCGGCTCCGCCGCCGCGCACTCCGCGGAGGGCGGGGACTCACCGGCGGTCTGCCGGGTCACCAGCACCGCCCCCAGCGCCAGCAGGACGACGGCGAGCAGCACGAGGACGACGCGCGGCCGCGTGGTCGCGGGGCCCGGCGGCTCCCCCTCTCCGGTCGGCGGCACACCCGGCCCAACGCGCGGCGGCCCGGCAGGGTCCCCGGGACTACTGGACCGGCGCGTCCGGGGGCGGCAGCTGGACGCGCAGCTGCTCGTCGACGGAGGTCACGCCCGGGACGGCGAGCAGCGCCGGCCGGGCCGCGACCGGCGCCTCGCCGGTGATCAGCCCGAGGGTGCCCAGCACCCGGTCGACGTGCATGCCCGAGTCGCGCAGCGCCCGGGCCACCGAGTCGAGGTCGGCCAGGTGCCCGTCGTCGACGGTCACGCTGAACCGCGCCAGCGGGGTGTCCACGGCGGGAGGCTACGCCGCTCCAGGCCGCCCCGGGCCGTCCCGGGCCCGGTCTCAGGCCTTGCCGGCACCCTCCTGCGGCGCGAGCACCAGCCCGCTGCCCACGTCGACCGACGGCTCGGGCAGCCGCCGGGCGGCCTGGGTGAGGGTGGCCCACAGCTCGTAGCCGCGCCGGCCGGTCGCCTCGGCCCACAGGGCGGCCAGCCCGGCGACGTGTGGCGTGGCCATGCTGGTGCCGCTGATCGTCTCGTAGCGGGCCGGCATGGGCCAGGTCGAGAGCACGTCCACGCCGGGGCCGGCGACGTCGACCTCGCCGCCGGGAGCGGCCAGGCTGCGGGCGGAGAACCAGGCGGTGGCCAGGCGGGGGTCGAGCGCGCCGACGGCGACGATCTCGACGCTGTTGGCCGGGGCGCCGACGAAGCCGTACTCGCCGTTCTCCCGGTCGGCGTTGTTGCCGGCCGCGGCGATGACCAGCGACCCCTGCTGCAGCGCCCGCCGGCCGGCGGCCGAGTAGGGCGGGTGGGCCTCGGCCACGTCGGCGCCCAGGGACATCGAGACGACGGCGCAGCCGTTGGCCACCGCCCAGTCGATGCCGGCCAGGATGCCGCCGTCCTCGCCGCTGCCCTCGTCGCTGAGCACCTTGCCGACGTAGAGCTCGGCCTCCGACGCGATGCCGTACCGCGGCCCGGCCGGGGGCACCCGCGGGCCGCAGGCCGTGCCGGCGCAGTGCGTGCCGTGACCGTGCCCGTCCTGCGCACTGGTCACCCCGGCCACGAAGGACTCCGCGGTGACCGTGCGGCCGGCGAAGTCGGGATGGGCGAGGTCGAGGCCGGTGTCGAGGACGGCGACCCGGATCCCGCGGCCGGTGAACGGCGAGGTCGGAGCCTGGACGGCCTGCACGCCCCAGGTGGCCGCGGCGGTGTCCTCGAACGGCGGCGGCGCGGGCGCGGCGCCGTCCCCGCCGCCGGTGCCGACCAGCCGGCCGGCGAGGTCGTCGACGCCGTCGCGGTAGCCGCGGACGTAGGCGTCGTCGGGCAGGACGTGGTGGACCAGCTCGGGCGACACCGACAGCACCGGCCGGCGCAGCGCGGTCACCTGCTCGGCCGGGGCGGCGACCACGGCGATGCCGAGCCGGGCGAACACGGTGGCCCCGGCCTCGCGGAGGGCCTGGGCGGGCACCCGGCCGGCCGTGAAGTCGCGGGAGTCGGCGACGTCGGAGATCCCGGCAGCCGACCAGTCCACCGGCTCGTCGGCCGTATCGGCGAAGACCACCACCTGGCGGCCGGTGGAGCGCACCCGCTGGCGCGGGCGCGGGTGTGCGGGCACGGACGGATCGATCACGGTTCCCCCTGGTCGGCGGCGCGGGCGGGCAGCCCCGCAGTGCGGGCAGTCTCCTGCGGGGGACCGACAGGCGCACGCGGACACCGCTCGACGGCCGCGTCCGAAAGCCGCCAGTGCCCGCCCTCGCGCGGTGTCATGCTCGATGCCGTGACCGCCTCTCTCGACGCCGAGCGCTGCTACCGCGCGGTGACCAGCCGGGACGCCCGCTTCGACGGCTGGTTCTTCACCGCGGTCCGCACCACCGGCATCTACTGCCGGCCCTCCTGCCCGGCCCGCACGCCCGCGGCGGCCAACGTGACCTTCTTCGGCACCGCGGCCGGCGCGCAGGCGGCCGGCTTCCGCGCCTGCCGGCGCTGCCGTCCCGACGCCGTCCCCGGCTCCCCGGAGTGGGACGTGCGCGCCGACGTCGTCGCCCGGGCCATGCGGCTGATCGCCGACGGCGAGGTCGAGCGGGCCGGCGTCCCCGGGCTGGCGGCGCGGCTGGGCTACTCCGAGCGCCAGGTGCACCGGCTGCTGGTCGGCGAGCTCGGCGTCGGGCCGCTCGCCGTCGCCCGCGCCCAGCGAGCACAGACCGCCCGGGTGCTCATCGAGACCACCGACCTGCCGATGGCCGACGTCGCCTTCGCCGCGGGGTTCGCCAGCATCCGGCAGTTCAACGACACCGTCCGCGAGGTCTTCGCCTGCACCCCCACCGAGCTGCGCAGCCGCCGGCGGGGCAGCGACGGCGGCACGCCGGGCTGGCTGACCCTCCGGCTGGCCGCGCGGGCCCCGTTGGACGCGGCCGAGGTGCTGCTGTTCCTCGGCGCGCACGCCGTGCCCGGACTCGAGGAGTGGGACGGGACGACGTTCTCCCGCGTCCTCGACCTGCCCGGCGGCCCCGGCGTCGTCCGGCTCTCCCCGGCACCCGACGGCGGGCCGGCGGTGACCGCCCGGCTGCTGCTCACCGACCTGCGCGACCTGCGCGCGGCCGTCCCCCGCTGCCGGCGACTGCTCGACCTCGACGCCGACCCCGCCGCCGTCGACGACGTCCTCGGTGCCGACCCGGCACTGGCGCCCTTGGTCGCCGGCGCCCCCGGCCGCCGGGTGCCGGCCTCCCCCGACGCCCCGGAGACGGCGGCGCGCGCGGTCCTCGGCCAGCAGGTGTCGGTGGCCGGCGCCCGGACGCTGACCGCGCGGGTGCTGGCGCTGGCCGGCACGCCGCTGGCCGAGCCGGTCGGCACGCTCACCCACGCCTTCCCGCGGCCGGAGGCGCTCGCCGCGGCCGACCTGTCCGCCGTCGGGCTGACCGGCGCCCGCAGCCGGACCCTCACCGGGCTGGCCGCGGCGCTGGCCGAGGGCCGGGTGGCCCTCGACCCCGGCTGCGACCGCGAGGAGGCCGTCCGCGGCCTGCTCGCCCTGCCCGGCATCGGCCCGTGGACGGCGGCGGTCGTGGCGATGCGCGGCCTCGGCGACCCCGACGTCTGGCTCCCCGGCGACCTCGCGCTGCGCCGCTCGCTGGCCGCCCTGGGCAGCTCCGACGCCGACGCCGCGACCCGCTGGCGGCCGTGGCGCTCCTACGCGGTCATGCACCTGTGGTCGCTGGCCGCGCCGTCCCTCTTCTCCCGCTCCCCCGCCCCCGTCCCCCTCCCCGATCGGAGTGCGTCATGACCGAGTCCGCCCGCTACGCCACCGTGGCCACCCCGCCCGGCCCGTTCACCGTCGTGGTCACCCCCGGCCCCGACGGCGGCGACGTCGTCCTGGCCGCCGGCTGGACCGGCGACGTCGCCGAGCTGCTGCCCGTCGTCCACCGCACGCTGCGGCCGACCTGGGTCGAGCGGGTGGAGCACCTGCCGGTCCTCGACGCCGTCGAGGCGCACGCCGCCGGTGACCTCGGCGCCATCGACGACGTCCCGGTGCGGCAGCGCTCCGGGCCGTTCCTCGAGGACGCCTGGGACGTGCTGCGCACCGTCCCCGCCGGGCAGCCCGACACCTACGCCGCGTTCGCCGCCCGCTGCGGCCGGCCCGCCGCGGTGCGCGCCGCGGCCAACGCCTGCGCCCGCAACGCCGCCGCGCTGTTCGTGCCCTGCCACCGGGTGCTCGGCTCCGACGGCGGCCTCGGCGGCTTCCGCTGGGGCACCCCGGTCAAGCGCTGGCTGCTCGACCACGAGGCGGAGCACGCCCCCGTCCCCGCGTGAGGCATCGGAAGCGATCCGCACGTCCCGAGGCCCGGGACGTGCGGATCGCTTCCCAGGCCTGAGCGCCTCCCGGGAGATGTCGGTGGCGTCCTGCACGCTGCTCGCCGTGGACGCCGCCTCCCTCCTGCTCGGCCTGCTGCTCGGCGCGCTGCTGGGGGCCGCCGTCGCGCTGGGCGTCGTCGCGCTGGTGTCGCGCCGCCGGCCGGCCGACGACGGGCTCGAGCCGGTGCACGAGTCGCTCGACCACCTGCACCGGCTGCTGGCCGGCATCGAGCGGGACCGCGCCACCGCCCACGGCGAGCTGCGCGAGCAGATGGGCGCCGTCGGGCAGACCAGCGCGCTGCTGCGCCAGGAGACGGCGGCGCTGGTCACCGCGCTGCGCACCCCGCACGTCCGGGGCCGTTGGGGCGAGGTGCAGCTGCGCCGCGTCGTCGAGGTGGCGGGCCTGCTCGAGCACTGCGACTTCGTCGAGCAGCCCTCGTCCACCAACGACGAGGGCGCCGGCGTCCGGCCCGACCTCGTGGTCACCCTCGCCGACGGCCGGCAGGTCGTGGTCGACGCGAAGGTGCCCTTCACCGGCTACATCGAGGCGGTGCAGGCCACCGACGAGGCCGTCCGCGTCCAGCGCGTCGCGGCGCACGCCCGCCAGCTGCGCGCGCACGTCGACGCGCTGTCCGCCCGCCGCTACCCCACCGCGTTCCGGCCCGCGGCGCCGTTCACCGTGCTGTTCGTCCCCTCCGACGGCTTCCTCACCACGGCTCTGGAGGCCGAGCCCGCGCTCCTGGAGTACGGCTTCGGCCGCGACGTCGTCATCGCCACCCCCAGCACGCTGCTGGCCCTGCTGCGCACGGTCGCCCACTCGTGGCGGCAGGAGCGGCTGGCGCGCGACGCCGACCAGGTGATCGAGGTCGGCCGCCGGCTGCACGCCCGCCTCACCACGCTGTCGGGGCACCTGACCCGGCTGGGCGCGGCCCTGGGCACCACGCTCACCCGCTACAACGAGACGGTCGGCTCCTACGAGCGCTCCGTCCTCGCCGCCGCCCGCCGCTTCGACGACCTCGGCGTCGGTGACACGGCGGTGCCGTCCCCGCCCGAGGTGGAGGCGGTGGTCCGGCAGCTGCGCCCGGCCACCGACGACCCGGACGACGACGCCGCCCCCGCCGTCGACGACGTCCCGCTGCGCTGGCGGCTCACCGACGGCGGCTGACCGGCCGGAGCACGTGGCGGCCGGGGTCCCGGCGGTCGCAGTGGACCCCTCCGTCACACCGACCCCACCCCTGCACCAGAGTTGCCAAATCGACACGGCGACCTGTCGTGAATCGACACCGCGCGGTGCCCCTGCGGGCGGGGTCCCCTCGCTACCGTGAGCACGACACCGGCCCGGCACGGGCAGGCCGGACCGAACGGGGAGGTGGCCATGGCCTCGGCGAGCGCAGCCGACACCTGGCACGACAGCGGGAGCCGCCGCCAGCGCCCCCTCGCCGGCGCACCGGCCCCTCGCCCGGACCTGCCGCGGCTGGACGCGACGCCCGCCCGGGCCTCGCGCATGTCGCTGCCGCCGGTGCCCCCGCCGCACCCGCGCGGCCGCCCCGCGGGACCGGGCCACGGCGCGGGCGCCGGTCACGGGCGGCCGGTGCCCGACGGGCGGCCCCCGGCGGTCCGCCCGTCCCAGCGCGTCCCGGTCCCCGTGCCCCCGGTCGCCGACCGCGACGCCGTCACGGCCCCGCCGCGCCGCGGCCGGCCGGCCGACCCCGCACCGGCCCGCGAGCCCGGCCGCGCCGGGAGCCCCGCCCGCGGTCCGCGCGGCTCGTCCCGCGGCACCCCGCCCCACGCCGGTCGCGCGAGCGGGTTGCGCGGCAGCCTCGCGGTCCTGGGCGTGTTCGTCATGACGCTGGCCGGCGGCGCCGTCGACTCCTTCCTCGCCGTCGGGCTCGGCACGCTGACGCTGGTCACCCTGGTCGCGGCCTCCGCCGTCGGCACGCTGCTGGTGCGCCGGCGCGACCTGATGACCGTGGTCGCCTGCCCGCCGCTGGTCTTCGTGGCGGTCGCGGCGGTCAACATCGGCCTGGCCCCGTCGGCCACCTTCAACCCGGCCACGATCGCGACCGTCCTCATCCGCGGCTTCCCCACCATGGCCGTCGCCACCGCCGTCGCCGCGGTGCTCGCCGTCATCCGCTGGGCCGCCCGCGGCCGCTGACGGCCCCCGGACACGAGAAGGGCCCCCTCCCGGCCGGGAGGGGGC
>NZ_JBJGZA010000064.1:0-12521 GCF_054050255.1 Geodermatophilus sp. SYSU D00700
GGGGCCAGGTCACCGCCAGGTGACCGGGCCCCGTCGCGTTCAGTGGGCGTTGGCCAGCGGCGGCGGGCGGCCGGGCTCGCCGGTGCGGGCCGCGGGGTCGACCGGGGCGTCGGTGGCCTGGCAGGTCGGGCACCAGTAGGTGATCCGCTCCTGCAGGTCCGGCCCCTGGTCGCCGCGCAGGACCGGCGTGCCGCAGCGGTAGCAGGGCTTGTCCTTGCGGCCGTACACCCAGTGGTCACGGCCGCGGCGCAGGTCGCCGGTGGTGCTCTGCTCGGGCCGGTCGCGGTTGGCCAGCATCAGCGCGCGGGTGCGCTCGACGAGCCCGGGGAGGTCCTCGACGTCGGCCACCCGCATCCACGGGTGCACCCCGCAGACGAACAGGCCCTCGACCTTGTAGAGGTTGCCCGGCCCGCACAGGTTGCGCTGGTCGAGGACAGCGACGCCGATCTGCTCGTCGGGGTGCGACCGCAGCCGGCGCAGGGCCTCCTCGAGGTCCCAGTCCGGGCCGAGGACGTCGGGGCCGAGGTGGCCGACGACGGAGTCCTCGTCCGCGGTGCGGACCAGCGCGACGTCGTGCAGCCGGTAGCCGACGCAGTCCCACCGGTCGGTGGCCAGGATCGCCCGGATCGAGAACGCCGGCCCACCGCGCCACCGGGCGCCCTTGCGGTAGATGTGCCAGCTGCCGTCCATCCGGTAGTGGGTGCGCAGCGTCCAGCCGTCGGTGAACCGGGTCAGCATGTGCTTGCCGCGGGGGACCACCTCGCTGACCGTGCGGCCGGTCAGGTCGGTCGCGGCCAGCTGGGGCACCCGGAGCTCGCCGCGGCGCAGCGTCTGGCCGGCCAGCGCGCTGTCCATCCGCTTGGCCGCCAGCCAGACGGTGTCTCCCTCGGGCACGTCCTCCAGTGTCCCCGGTGCGCATCGGCGCTGCTGGAGGGCGAGGGAGGTCACCCCGCGGGCGGGAAGCGCCGTGCGCCCGGACGCGCTGGGTCTGCCGTGCAGCGACGTCCCGACCCCAGCGACACGGCCGTCTCCCCCGAGCACGTGACCGGGGTTGCCGAGCCGGTCACGGTGACCGTCGCCCGCGACGTCCGCGGCGACCACCGGACGGCGTTCGAGCAGTGGGCCGGTGAGGTCCTCGGCCTGGCCGAGCGGTTCCCCGGCAACCTCGGCACCAGCCTGCTCCGCCCCGGTCCCGGCTCGACGCGGTACCACCTGGTCTACCGCTTCGCCGACGGCGAGTCGCTGGCCGGCTGGGAGCGCTCGGCGGAGCGTCAGGCGGCCCTCGCGCGGGTCGCGCACCTCTCCGACGGCGCCGACTACGCCCGCGTCGCCGGACTCGACAGCTTCTTCACCGCGCTGACCCCGCCGCGGCCGGGCCCGCGCTGGCGGCTCACGGTGCTGACCATCGCCGCCGTCTTCGGCATCACGCTGGCCTTCCAGCTGCTGGTGGCCCCGCACGTCGCGTCGTGGCCGCTGCCGCTGCGGCTGCTGCTGTCGGCCACGGTGGTCGTCGTGCTGCTCGGCCAGGTGGTCATGCCGCGGCTGACCCGCTGGTTCGCCCCCTGGCTGCGCGGCCGCCGCTGACCGCCCGCTCCCGGACGGGACGCCCGCTCAGTCGAGAGGACGGACGCCGCTGGCGCTGGTGCCGCGCGTCCCGGAGGTGCGGGTGAACGAGACCCGCTGGCCCTCCTCGAGCTCGCGGTAGCCGCCGTCGTCCTCGATCTCGGAGTAGTGCACGAAGACGTCGTCGCCGCCGTCGTCGGGGGTGATGAACCCGAAGCCCTTGTCGGGGTTGAACCACTGCACGGTGCCCTCGGCGTCCCCGCCGGAGTCCCCGCCGCGCGGAGCGCGGGCCGGCCGCTGGTCGCGGCTGCCCCGGTCGTCACGGCGGTCGCGCGGCGCGGGCCGGTCGTAGCCGCCGCGACGCGGGGTCGACGGCAGCAGCCGCACGGAGTCGGCCTGCAGGCCGCGGTTGCCCTCGACGAGCTCGAACTCGACCCGGTCGCCCTCCTCGAGGTCGCCGCCGCGGGTCACCGCGGAGACGTGCACGAAGACGTCCTCGGGGACGATGAAGCCGAACCCGCGGTCGGCGTCGAAGCGCGCCACGGTGCCCTGGACGACGATGCCGCGGGGCGCGCGGCTCCCCCCGGAGCGGCCGCGGTCGTCCCGCGACCCGCCGCGGTCGTCGCGACGGCCGCCGCGCGGGGCGCCGCCGGTCGGGCGCACCCGCTCGGCCTGCGGGCCACGCGGCCCGTCGGCGGCGTCGTACTCGACCGGCTGACCCTCGTCGAGGGAGCGGAACCCCCCGGTGTCCTCGATGGCCGAGAAGTGGACGAAGACGTCGTCCCCGCCGTCCTGCGGCTCGATGAACCCGAAGCCCTTGTCCGCGTCGAACCAGCGGACCGTGCCGGCTGCCATGTCTGTTCCCTCATCCCTCACGACTGCGACGGTCCACGGTACGCGCGGTGGCGCGGACGCCGGTCGGCCAGCCGCCGGAGGGTCACCCGCGCAGGCGCAGCCCGCGCGGGGTGGCGGCGAACCCGGCGGCCTGCAGCGCGGACGACAGCGGGGTGTCCTGGTGCACCGAGGCGCCGTCGGCCTTCTGCACGACCATCCGCCCCAGCGCTCCGGCCGCGACCGCGCCCGACAGCGCGGTGGCCGCCTCCTTGAGCGTCTGCTCGTCCTCGGTGAACGACAGCAGCGACTTGCCGCCGCGTTCCACGTAGAGCACGAGGTCGCCGTCGACCAGCACCACCAGGGCCCCGGCCTTGCGCCCGGCGCGGTGCCCGGTGGCCCGCTTTCCGCCGCCGGTGCCCTCGCCGACGTCGACGGCCACCTGTTCGGCGGACTCGCCGTCGGCCGGCCCGCCGCGCTCGGGCCACGGCAGCGCCGCGCCGTAGACGTTGGCCGGGTCGGTGGCCGCGAGCACCACCGCGCCCTCGGGGGCCCGGTCGGGGGAGGCGAACGCCCGCAGCCGGTCGACCGAGCCGGGGGTGCCGAACTGCGCGGCGCCGAGGGTCTCGACGAAGTAGCCGCGCCGGGCCCGGTTGTTCTCCTCGAACGCGCGCAGCACGGGGTAGACGGCGGAGAAGCCGCCGGGCACCTGCTCGGCCATCACCGCGCCGCGGGTGAGCACGCCGTGCCGCTCGAGCAGCGCCTCGGCGCGGGCGGTGGTGCGCCGGGTCGGGTTGGGCTCGCGCTCGGGCAGCCGCGACCACCGGCCGGCGACCGTGGGCGGCCCGGTGCGGGTGGGCATCGCCGGGCGGCCGAGCCGCGGACGGCCGTAGCGGGTGCGGTCGACCCGGGCCCGCGGCGGTGCCGGGGCCCGCTTGTGGGTGCCGCCGCCGGCCAGCCGGGTGCGCAGTGGGGCGAGGGTGTCGTTGGTGAGCAGCCCGGCCCACACCAGGTCCCAGACGACGTCGGCGAGCGCGGTGTCGTCGGTGGAGCCGACCAGGTCGGACAGCCCGCGGAAGAACACCGCCTGCCCGGCGGCGAGCTGCTCGAGGACGGCGAACGCGACGCCGCCCTCCTCCGGCGGCTCGACGACGTCGGGGAGCAGCAGCGGCGCGAGGTCGGCGGGCACCAGGCTCACCCAGCCGTCGCCGCCGGGCAGCCCGCCGGCGCCGGCCCACAGCACCTCGCCGGCGCTGGTGAGCTCGTCGAGCATCGCGGGGGAGTAGTCGCGGACCCGGCCGGGCAGCACCAGCGTCTCCAGCGCGCTGGCCGGGACGAGGGCGCCGGCCAGCTGCTCGACGACGGCGAGGACGCCGTCGACGCCGCGCATCCGGCTGCCCACCGACTGCCAGGACGGGGTGAACCGGGCCAGCGTGCCGATGGGCACCGGCTCGACCTCCTGGCGCAGCTTGGCCAGGCTGCGGCGGCGCACCGAGCGCAGCACCTCGGCGTCGCACCACTCCTGGCCGCTGCCGCCGGGGCGGAACTCGCCGGTGACCAGCCGGCCGGTGCCGACCAGCCGCTGCAGGGTGGCGGTGACGACCGCGACGCCGAGGCCGAGCCGGGTGGCCACCTCGGCGGGCTGGACCGGGCCGTGGGTGCGGGCGTATCGGCCGACCAGGTCGCCCAGCGGGTCGGCGACCGGCTCGGTGAACGCCTCGGGCACCCCGACGGGCAGCGCTGTGCCCAGGGCGTCGCGCAGCCGGCCGGCGTCCTCGATGGCGACGTACCGCTCCTGGCCGGCGATCCGCACGACGATCGCCCGCCGCGACGCGACCAGTTCCTCCAGCCACTCGGCGGGCACGCCGCGGGGCGCCGCCTCTTCCGCGGTGAGGTCGCCCAGCAGGCGCAGCAGGTCGCCCGCGCCGTCGACGTCGCGCGGGTGCCGCTCGGCGGGCAGCCGCTGCAGCTCGCGCTCGACCTCGGCCAGCGCCTCGGCGTCGAGCAGCTCGCGCAGCTCCGAGCGGCCGAGAAGCTCGGCGAGCAGGCCGGTGTCGAGGGCCAGCGCCTGCGCGCGGCGCTCGGCCAGCGGGGCGTCGCCCTCGTAGAGGAACTGCCCGACGTAGCCGAACAGCAGCGACTGGGCGAACGGCGAGGCCGCCTGGGTCTGGACGTCGACCACCCGCACCCGCCGCGAGCGGACGTCACGCATCAGCTCCACCAGGCCCGGCACGTCGTAGACGTCCTGCAGCACCTCGCGGGCCGCCTCGAGGGTGATGGGGAAGCTCGAGAAGTCGCTGGCCACGGACAGCAGCTGCGCGGCGCGCTGCCGCTGCTGCCACAGCGGGGTCCGCCGGCGCGGGTCGCGGCGGGGGAGCAGCAGCGCGCGGGCGGCGCACTCGCGGAACCGGCTGGCGAACAGCGCCGAGCTGCCGACCTCGGCGGTCACCTCGCGCTCGACGTCGTCGGGGTCGAGGACGGCGAGGTCGGCCTCCGGCGGCTCGCCGGTGGTGTCGGGCAGTCGCAGCACGATGCCGTCGTCGGAGTGCATGGAGGCGACGTCGACGCCGTAGCGCTCGCGCAGCCGGGCGGCGAGCACCAGCGCCCACGGGGCGTTGACCTGCGCGCCGAAGGGGGAGTGCACGACCAGCCGCCAGTCGCCGAGCTCGTCGCGGAACCGCTCCACCAGCAGCGTGCGGTCGTCGGGCAGGTGGCCGGTGGCCGCCTTCTGCTCGGCGAGGTAGGCGAGCAGGTTGGCCGCGCCCCAGTCGTCGAGGCCGGCGGCCTGCGCCCGCTCCCGGCCGCGCTCCGGCGTCGCGGAGCCGACCTCGCGCAGGAAGGCGCCCAGTGCCCGGCCCAGCTCCAGCGGCCGGCCGGGGGCGTCGCCGTGCCAGAACGGCATCTTCCCGGGCTGGCCGGGCGCGGGGGAGACGAGCACCCGGTCGTGGGTGATCTCCTCGATGCGCCACGAGGAGGAGCCGAGCAGGAAGACGTCGCCCACCCGGGACTCGTAGACCATCTCCTCGTCGAGCTCGCCCACCCGGCGCCCGCCCGACCCCTCGCCGCCGACGAGGAAGACGCCGAACAGGCCGCGGTCGGGGATGGTGCCGCCGCTGGTGACCGCCAGCCGCTGGGCGCCGGCGCGCGCGGTGAGGGTGTCGGTGACCCGGTCCCAGGTCAACCGCGGTCGCAGCTCGGCAAAGGCGTCGGAGGGGTAGCGCCCGGCGAGCATGTCGAGGACGGCGTGCAGCGCGGAGTCGGGCAGGCCGGAGAAGGGCGCCGAGCGGCGCAGCAGGGCCCCGACCTCCTCCACCGTGCGCGAGCCCTCCGACACGATCGCGACGACCTGCTGGGCGAGCACGTCGAGGGGGTTGCGCAGGTAGCGGATCGACTCGATGGCGCCGGCCTTCATCCGCTCGGCGACCAGCGCGCACTGCACCAGGTCGCCGCGGTACTTGGGGAACAGCACGCCCCGGCTGACCGCGCCGACCTGGTGCCCCGCCCGGCCCACCCGCTGCAGGCCGGCCGCGACCGTGGGCGGGGCCTCCACCTGGACGACGAGGTCGACCGAGCCCATGTCGATGCCGAGCTCGAGCGACGACGTCGCCACCACCGCCGGCAGCCGCCCGGACTTCAGCGCCTCCTCCACGACCGCCCGCTGCTCCCGCGACACCGACCCGTGGTGGGCGGCGGCGACCGGCCGCACGCCCTCGGGCACCCCGCCCCCCGAGCCGGCCTGCGCCATGAGCGCCGCGGCGTTGGTGCCCGGCGGGACGGTCTCGCCGGTGGCCCGCTCGTAGGCCATCTCGTTGAGCCGGCTGGTCAGCCGCTCGGCCAGCCGGCGGGAGTTGGCGAACACGATCGTGCTGCGGTGGGCCTCCACCAGGTCGAGCACCCGCTCCTCGACCGCCGGCCAGATCGACGCCCGCGGCTGGTCGCCGGCCGCCGACCCGTCGAGCTCACCGGTGGGCTGGCCCAGCTGGCTCATGTCCTCGACCGGGACGACGACCGACAGGTCCCACTCCTTGGCCGACGGCGGCTGCACGACCCGCACCGGGCGCCCGCCGGCGAGGAAGGTGGCGACCTCCTCGATCGGGCGGACCGTGGCCGACAGGCCGATCCGCTGCGCGGGCCGCTCGAGCAGCTCGTCGAGCCGGTCGAGGGAGACCGCCAGGTGCGCACCGCGCTTGCTGTCGGTGACCGCGTGGACCTCGTCGACGATCACCGTCTCGACGCCGCGCAGCGCCTCCCGGGCCGCGCTGGTGAGCAGCAGGAACAGCGACTCGGGGGTGGTGATGAGGATGTCGGTGGGGCGGCGGGTGAACGCCCGCCGCTCGTCGGCCGGGGTGTCGCCGGAGCGGATGCCGACCGAGATCTCCGGCCGGGGCAGGCCCAGCCGCATCGCCGCCTGGCCGATGCCCGTCAGCGGGGCGCGCAGGTTGCGCTCGACGTCGACGGCCAGCGCCTTGAGCGGGGAGACGTAGAGGACGCGGCAGCGGCGGCTCTCGTCGTCCGGCGGCGTGCTGGTCAGCCGGTCGAGCGACCACAGGAACGCCGCCAGCGTCTTGCCCGACCCGGTGGGGGCGACGACGAGGGCGTGCTCGCCGCTGCTGATGGCCTCCCAGGCGCCCTCCTGGGCGGCCGTGGGCTCGGCGAAGGCACCGGTGAACCAGGCCCGCGTGGGCGCGGAGAACCGGTCGAGAGCGGGCACGTCCCCAGTGTCCCCGGGGGTACGACAGTCCGCTGGCCTGCGGGGACGTCACCGGCCCGCGGGGTCGCCCGATCCGGTGGTGGCGTGCGGCACACTGCCGGGCATGCGCACCTCCCTCTACGAGGCCGGGCACGAGGACTTCCGGCAGACCGTCCGCACGTTCCTCGAGAAGAACGTCGCCCCACACCACGACCAGTGGGAGCGCGACGGGATCGTCCCGCGCGAGGTGTGGCTGGCCGGCGGCGAGCAGGGTCTGCTCGGGATGGACGTCGACGAGCGCTTCGGCGGCGGCGGGGTGCGCGACTTCCGCTACAACGCCGTCCTCGACGAGGAGGTCACCCGGATCGGCGCCAGCGGACTGGGCTTCGGGCTGCACAACGACGTCGTCGCCCCCTACCTGCGCGACCTGTGCACCGAGGAGCAGGCGCAGCGCTGGCTGCCCGGCTTCTGCCGCGGCGAGCTGATCACGGCGATCGCGATGACCGAGCCGGGCACCGGCAGCGACCTGCAGGCCATCCGCACCACCGCCCGCCGCGACGGTGACTCCTGGGTGCTCACCGGCGCCAAGACGTTCATCACCAACGGCATCAACGCCGACCTGGTGATCGTGGTGGCGCGCACCGACCCCGACGCCCCCGGCGCCAAGGGCACCAGCCTGCTCGTCGTCGAACGGGGCATGCCCGGCTTCACCCGCGGCCGCAACCTCGAGAAGGTCGGTCTCAAGGCCCAGGACACCGCCGAGCTGTTCTTCGACGAGGTGCGCGTGCCGGCGGAGAACCTGCTCGGCACCGAGAACCGCGGCTTCGCCCACCTCATGGACAACCTGCCGCAGGAGCGGCTGTCCATCGCCGTCGGCGCGGTCGCCGCCTGCGAGACGGTGCTCGCCCGGACCCTCGAGTACGTGACCGGCCGGACCGCATTCGGCCGGCCGGTCGGCAGCTTCCAGCACAGCCGGTTCGTCCTCGCCGAGCTGCACACCGAGACGACGATCGCGCGCACCTTCGTCGACGAGTGCATCCGGCAGCTGGGCACCGGCGAGCTGACCGCCGTCGACGCCGCCATGGCCAAGTACTGGACGAGCGAGCTGCAGAACAAGGTCGCCGACCGCTGCCTGCAGCTGCACGGCGGCTACGGCTACATGGACGAGTACCCGGTGTCGAAGGCCTGGCGCGACGCCCGCGTGCAGTCGATCTACGGCGGCACCAACGAGATCATGCGGGAGATCATCGGCCGCTCGCTGGGACTGTGACCACGCAGGCGGGCCCCGACGTCGGACGGGTCCAGCGGCGCACGGTCGGCGTGCTGTCCGGCGCGGTGGCGCTGGCCGGGCTCGGGGTCACCGTGGGCATAACCATCGGCGGCCTGCTGGCCCGCGAGGTGGCCGGCAGCGACGCCGCGGCCGGCCTCGGGCAGACCGCGGGCGTCCTCGGTGCCGCGGTGCTCGCCGTCCCGCTGGCTCGGCTCTCCGACCGCACCGGCCGGCGCGCCGGGCTGGCCGCCGGGTACGCCGTCGCCGTCGGCGGTGCGCTGCTGACCGTGCTCGCGGCCGCCCTGTCGTCCCTGGCGCTGCTGCTCGCCGGGCTGTTCGCCGCCGGCGCCGCCACCGCCTGCGGCCTGCAGGCGCGCTACGCCGCCGCCGACCTGGCCGCACCCGAGCGGCGCGGCCGCGACCTGTCCCTGGTCGTCTGGGCGACGACGGTCGGCTCGGTCCTCGGCCCGAACCTCGCCGCGCCCGGCGCCGACCTGGGCCGCGCGCTCGGCCTGCCCGCGCTCGGCGGCGGCTTCGCCGTCTGCGCGCTCGTCTTCGCCCTCGTCGCGGTCGGCCTGCTGGCCGGGCTGCGGCCCGACCCGCTGCTGCTCGCGCGCCGGCTGCGCGGGCCGGCCGACGGCGGGCCGGCGCGCGGCCGCACGCGCACGGCGCTGGCCGAGGTCTGGCGCGCACCCGACGGGCGGCTGGGACTGGTCGCCGTCGTGGTCTCCCACTCCGTGATGGTCGGCGTCATGGTCATGACGCCGGTGCACATGGGGCACGCCGCTCACGACGACGCGACGACCTTGCGGCTGGTCGGCGTGGTCATCAGCGTGCACGTCGCCGGGATGTACCTGTTCTCGCCGCTGGTCGGCTGGCTCGCCGACCGGGCCGGACGCCGGGTGACGGTCGCCGTCGGCGCCGGCCTGCTGCTGGCCGCCGCCGCGATCGCCGGCACCGCCCCACCGGAGGCCGCGGGCCGGCTCGGCGTCGGCCTGCTGCTGCTCGGGGTGGGCTGGTCGTGCGGGCTGATCGCCGGCTCGACGCTGGTCACCGAGTCGGTGCCCGCGGAGAGCCGGCCGACGGCCCAGGGCGGCACCGACCTGCTCATGGGGCTGGGCGCGGCGGTCGCCGGCGCCGCCGGAGGGCCGCTGCTGGCCGGCGGCGGCTACGGCCTGGTGGCGGGCGTGTCGGCGGCGCTCGTGCTGCCGCTGGCGCTGGTGTGGGCCCGGCGCTGAGCGGTCAGCGGCCGCGCAGGTTGCGCCAGAGCAGCACCAGCGTCACGACGAGGCACAGCGCGATGCCGATCTCCAGGACGGTGTCCCAGGTCGCCGAACCGGTGGTGGGGAACACGCCTCCAGGATAGTCCGCGTATCATGAAGCCACTTCACGGTGAAGGGGGCTCACGATGACCGCCGACGACCCACGGGTGGCGGCCCTGGACCGCGTGCTCGAGCTGACCGTGCTCCTCGGGCGGGACATGACGGCCTCCCTCGCCGCCTCCGGCCTCACCGTCGCCCGCACCACGCTGCTGTGGCACCTGCGCGCCGCGGGACCGAGCACCCAGCGCGCGCTGGCCGACGCGCTCGGGGTGAGCGCCCGCAACGTGACCGGCCTGGTCGACGGGCTGGTCGCGGCCGGGCTGGTGACCCGCGAGCCGCACCCGGGCGACCGCCGGGCCGCCCTGGTCACCCCCACCGCACGCGGGCATGCGCTGCTCGACGAGCTCGCGCGCGGACAGGCCGAGCTGGCCGGCCAGCTCTTCGGCGGGCTGCCGGCCGACCGGCTCGACGGGCTGGTGGCCGCGCTCGACGACGTCCTGGAACGGCTGCGGGCGCTGGTCCCGCACGGGGCCGCCGCGGAGGAGGAGGGCCGGTGACCGCCCGCGGGCTGCTGCGCGCCGCGGTCACCGCCGAGGTCGGCGTCTGGCGCAGCCTGGGGCGCTGGGTCCGCCGCCGGCCCGACGTGCCGGCCGGGGCCGACGCCTTCTCCTACGCCTCGGCGGCGTCGCCGGTGCTGTGGACCTTCATCGTGCTGTCGGCGGTCGAGATCCCGCTGGTCGACTGGCTGCTGCCCTGGCCCTCGCTGCGGATCGCGCTGCTGGTCGTCGGCGTCTACGGGCTGCTCTGGATGGTGGGCCTGCTCGCGGCGATGCGCGTGCACCCGCACACCGTCGACGACGGCGGTCTGCGCGTGCGGGCGGGGTGGTCGGTCGACGTCCGCGTGCGGTGGGAGGAGATCGCCGCCGTCCGGGTGCGCCGGCGCAGCGTCGAGGGCTCCCGCACGGTCGTCGTCGCCGAGGAGGGCGGCCGGCGTGCGGTGTCGGTCGCCGTCCTCTCCTCCACCCAGGTCGACGTCGAGCTGCGGGCGCCGCTGGTGCTGCCGCTGGCGCGCACCGGCGGCCGGCCGGTCGACGAGCTGCGGCTGGCCGCCGACGACCCCGCGGCGCTGGTCCGGCGGCTGCGGGCCGGGCTGGCCCACCACGCCGCCGCCGAGGGGGACGCGCGCTAGCGTCGAGGCGTGCGCCTGCAGGAGTTCTGGTCCCGGCTCGACGAGCAGTTCGGGTCGATGCGGGCGCAGAGCGTGGCGCGCGACCACGTCTTCGCCGCGCTCGGCGGGCGGACGGCCGTCGACGCCATCGAGGCGGGGCTGCCGGTGCGGCGGGTCTGGCTGGCGATCTGCGAGGAGTACGACGTCCCGCCGCGGGAGCGCTGAGCCGGTCGGAGCCGGGCGACGGCGTGTCGCTCGACTCGAACACGTGTTCGTCCTACAGTGGCGGACGCGTCCACAGGGGGGTCGTCCCTCCACAGGCCGAGCCGGTCACCGGAAAGTGTCGGACCCCCGGCCTACCGTCGCCTCCGACACCGCTCCGACTCCACGACACGCGACTTCCCGAAGGTGAGCAGCATGGCAACGCTGGACCGCGACAAGGCCCTCGACATGGCCCTCGCCCAGATCGACAAGCAGTTCGGCAAGGGCTCGGTCATGCGCCTGGGCGACAGCGCCGCCCAGGCGATCAAGGTCATCCCGACCGGCTCGATCGCGCTCGACATCGCGCTGGGCATCGGCGGCCTGCCGCGCGGCCGCGTCATCGAGGTCTACGGCCCCGAGGCCTCCGGCAAGACCACGGTCGCCCTGCACGCGGTGGCCAACGCCCAGGCCGCCGGCGGCATCGCGGCCTTCATCGACGCCGAGCACGCCCTCGACCCGGAGTACGCCCGGGCCATCGGCGTGGACACCGACGCGCTGCTGGTCAGCCAGCCCGACACCGGTGAGCAGGCGCTGGAGATCGCCGACATGCTCATCCGCTCCGGCGCGCTCGACATCATCGTCATCGACTCCGTGGCGGCCCTCGTGCCCCGCGCCGAGATCGAGGGCGAGATGGGCGACAGTCACGTCGGTCTGCAGGCCCGCCTCATGAGCCAGGCGCTGCGCAAGATCACCGGTGCGCTGAACAACTCCGGCACCACCGCGATCTTCATCAACCAGCTGCGCGAGAAGGTCGGCATCGTCTACGGCTCGCCCGAGGTCACCACCGGTGGGCGCGCCCTGAAGTTCTACTCGTCGGTCCGCCTCGACGTCCGCCGCATCGAGACCCTGAAGCAGGGCACCGAGGCGGTCGGCAGCCGGGTGCGGGTCAAGGTCGTCAAGAACAAGGTCGCCGCACCCTTCAAGCAGGCCGAGCTCGACCTGCTGTGGGGTCAGGGCTTCAGCCGCGAGGGCGGCCTGATCGACGCCGGCGTCGAGCACGGCTTCATCCGCAAGTCCGGCGCCTGGTACACGTACGAGGGCGACCAGCTCGGCCAGGGCAAGGAGAACGTCCGGGCCTTCCTCCGTGACAACCCCGACCTCGCCGACGAGATCGAGAAGAAGGTCAAGGAGAAGCTGGGCGTCGGTGCCACGCTCGACGCGCCGGCCGCCGACCCGGCCGACTTCTGAGCGACTCCGTGACCGGCTGGTCAGGCTCGTTCTCCGAGGAGATCGACCCCGAGCAGTCCGGCCGGCGCGGCCGCGGGGCCCGTCCGTCGGGTCCCGGCGGCCGCGCCGGCCGCCCCCGGGGGGGGGGGGGGGGGGGCCCCCCCAGCGCGCCCCCCCCGCCCGCCCGCGGGGGTGCCGCCGCGGCCGACCCGCCCGGCGCGGGGGAGGCACCCACCGAAGGCGGGGTGG
>NZ_JBJGZA010000065.1:0-12485 GCF_054050255.1 Geodermatophilus sp. SYSU D00700
CTTGCGGGGGGCGCCCCGGGGAGGCGCGCGGGGGGCCCCCGGCGCCCCCCCCCCCCCCCCGGCGCCCCCCCCGGGGGGGGGGGGGGGGGGCCCCCCCGCCACGATCAGGTCACCTGATCCCGGATCAGGCGGCGACGGCGGCCTCGGCGCGGGCGCGGGCGAGGATCCGCAGGCCGACGACGACCGCGGGGACGGCGCCGACCAGCGCGAGGGCACCGTGGGTCAGCGGCGAGAAGGGGATCACCGCGGAGGCCACGAGGCAGCCCACGGTCGGGACCAGCAGCCACCAGCCGGTGACCCCGGCGCGGGCCAGACCCACGTAGCCGACGATCGGGCCGAGGAGCCCGAACAGCGTCAGCACGCCGACGACCGCGACGCCGGGGTCGGCCCCGACGGCGTCGTAGAGGCCCAGGGCGGTGGCCGGGTCGAGCTCGCGGCCGATGGCGCCGGTCCAGTAGTCGTAGAGCACGAAGCCGGCCACGGTGACCAGGCCGATCGCCGACATCAGCGCCCCGACGACGGTCGGGATGCGGCCGCGGCGACCGCGGACCAGCGTCGGGACGGCCAGCCAGGCCAGGGCCAGCGCCATGTTGCCGTAGTGCAGCAGCATCGCCGAGAGCGTCGTGCGGCCCTCGTCGCGACCCAGGGCCGCGATGTAGTCGGCCGCGGCCTGGGAGTCCTGCGGCGGCGAGGTCACCATGCCGGCCACGTAGAGCAGCGAGCCGGCGATCAGCGCACCGCCGGCGATCGGCAGCATGAGCGAGCCGGCGCTGCGGACCGGGCGGTCCGCGGTGGCGGCGGGGGTGCGGGTGGGGAGCGGGGAGGTGGTCATCGGTCCTCGTCGGTCGGGCACCACGTCGGTGCGGTGCGTCGGCGAGGACTCTGCGGCCGGACCCGTACCGGGCACGTCCGTCGCGGCGGACCGATCGCCGTCCGTCGCACGGGGGAGGCGCCGCGCCCGTCCATCGGCCGCGTGGGTGATCCCCGGTGACCTCCGCGGCACCTACCGTGCTCGCCGTGCCCCGCTGGTCCTCCTCACCCACCGCGCGCCGGCTCGTCTGGCCGGTCGTCGGGCTGCTGCTCGCGCTGCTGTCGCTCGTCGAGACGGCGATCGACGAGGCGTTCGACTTCCCGCTGCACACCGCGCTGCCCGGCGTCCTCGTCGGCGTGCTCGTCGCCGCCTGCGTCCCGGCGCCCGAGGCGGCCGCGGTGCTCGGCGCGCTGTCGGTGCTCGGCAACTACGCGCTGGGCACGCCCGGCCCGGGCGGCGCCCAGCTGGTCGGCATGGCGCTGCTGGTCGGGCACGCGGCCGCCGTCCTGCCGCTGCGGCGCGGGCTGCGGGCCGCCGTCGTGGCCACGCTGGTCGTGGTGGTCGCGGGCGTCGCGTTCGGCCCCTCGACCTGGGAGGGCGTGTTCTACCTGCTCGTGACGGCGGCGGCCTGGGGCGTGGGGGTGCTCGTCCGGCAGTCGCGCGAGCGCGCGCGGGAGCTGCAGGTGCTCGCCGCCCGGCTGGCCGAGCAGCAGGAGGCGGTCGCCGCCGCGGCCACCACCGCCGAGCGCGCCCGGATCGCCCGCGAGGTGCACGACTCGGTCGCCCACGCGGTGAGCGTCATGGTCCTGCAGATGGGCGGCCTGCGCCGGCTGCTGCCCGACCACCCCGAGGCCCAGGACGTGCTCCTCGGGCTGGAGCGGCTGGGCCGGGAGTCGGTCGACGAGATGCGCCGGGTGGTCGGCATCCTGCGCGAGGGGGCGGCCGGGGACGCCGGTCCGCAGCCCTCGCTGGCCCGGCTCGACGCCGTCCTCGCCGAGCTGCGGGCCGGCGGCATGCCGGTCGAGCTGGTCGTCACCGGTGAGCCGGCCGAGGTGCCGCCGCTGGTCGACGTCTCGGCCGTGCGCGTGGTGCAGGAGGCGCTGTCCAACGTCGTCCGGCACGCCGGCGCCGCGGCCACGCGCGTGGAGGTGGCCTGGACGCCGGGCCGGGTGACGGTCACGGTCACCGACGACGGCCGGCCGCGCCTCGAGCCCGCCCCGCACGCCCCGGGCGGCCACGGGCAGCTGCACATGCGCGAGCGGGTCGCCGTCGCCGGTGGTGACCTCGACGTCGGCCCGGTCCGCGGTGGCGGCTACCGGGTGCGGGCGGGCTTCCCCGTGCCGGCGCCGGTCGCCGTGCCGCCCGCGGCGGTGGGCGCGTGACGATCCGGGTGGTGCTGGTCGACGACCAGTCGATGATCCGCACGGGGCTGCGCATGGTCCTCGCCGCCGAGCCCGACATCGAGGTGGTCGGCGAGGCCGCGGACGGGGCCGCCGGGGTCCGGGTGGTCACCGAGCTCGTGCCCGACGTGGTGCTGCTCGACGTCCGCATGCCCGGCACCGACGGGCTCGAGGCCGCGCGGCAGATCCTGGCCGGGGGCCTGCCGACGCGGGTCGTCGTCCTCACCACCTTCGACGAGGACGAGTACGTCACCGCCGCGCTGCGCGCCGGCGTCAGCGGCTTCCTGCTCAAGGTGGCCCCGCCGGAGGACCTCGTGGCCGCGGTGCGCACCGTGGCCGCCGGCCAGGGGCTGCTGGACCCGGCGGTGACCCTGCGGGTGATCCGGTCCTTCGCCGGCGCCCCCGCGGCCGACCCCGGCCGGGCCGCCGCGCTCGCCCAGCTCACCGAGCGGGAGACCGACGTCCTCGCGCTCGTCGCCGCCGGGCTGAGCAACGCCGAGATCGCCGCCCGGCTCTACCTGGGCGAGGCGACGGTGAAGACGCACGTGAGCCGGGTCCTGCTCAAGCTGGGGCTGCGCGACCGGGTGCAGGCGGTCGCGTTCGCCTACGAGTCGGGGCTGGTGACACCGGGTAGATAGGCTGGGGCCTGCCGCCGGCCGTCGCCGACCGACGTCTGTGGTCCCCGAGCCGCCCTCCGACTCCCGGGAGACCCGTGATCGCACTGCTGTCCCTCCACCTGCTGGCTGCGCTGCTGGCACCTCTCCTCGTGCGGTGGTCGGGCAGGCAGGCCTTCCTCGTCCTGGCGCTGGTGCCGGCCGCCGGCTTCGTCTGGACGGTGCTGCAGCTGCGCACCGTCCTGGCCGGCGACGAGGTCCGCGAGACGGTGCCCTGGATCCCCGCCCTCGACCTCGACGTGGCGCTGCGCCTCGACGCCCTCGCGCTGACCTTCGCGGCGCTGGTGACCGGGATCGGCGCCCTGGTCTTCGTCTACTGCGCACGCTACTTCGAGCCCGACGACGAGGGCACCGGCCGCTTCGCCGGCAACCTCACCGCCTTCGCCGGGTCGATGCTGGGCCTGGTCCTGGCCGACGACCTGCTGCTCCTCTACGTCTTCTGGGAGCTCACCACCGTCTTCTCGTTCCTGCTCATCGGCGGGTCCGGACGCCGGCTGGCCTCGCGGCGCGCGGCGTCGCAGGCGCTGATCCTCACGACCGCCGGCGGGCTGGCCATGCTGGTCGGACTGGTCCTCGTCGGGCAGGCCAGCGGCTCGTTCCTGCTCTCCGAGGTGGTCGCCGACCCCGGCAGCGGCACCGCCATGGTCGCCGGGACCGCGTTGGTGCTCGCCGGGGCGGTCACCAAGTCGGCGATGGTCCCCTTCCACTTCTGGCTCCCGGCCGCGATGGAGGCGCCGACGCCGGTGAGCGCCTACCTGCACGCCGCGGCCATGGTGAAGGCCGGCATCTACCTCGTCGCCCGGCTGGCGCCCGGCTTCGCCGACGTCCCCGGGTGGCGGCCGGTCGTGCTGGGGCTCGGGCTGGCCACGATGCTCGTCGGCGGCTACCGCTCGCTGCGGCAGAACGACCTCAAGCTGCTGCTGGCCTTCGGCACGGTCAGCCAGCTGGGGTTCCTGCTCGTCCTGGTGGGCGGGGGCAGCCGCGAGCTGGCCGCCGCGGGGCTGACGATGACCGTCGCCCACGCGCTGTTCAAGTCCACGCTGTTCCTGACCGTCGGGGTCGTCGACCACTCGACCGGCACCCGCGACCTCCGGCAGCTGTCCGGGCTGGGCCGGCGGCTGCCCGTGCTCGCCGGCGCCGGGCTGCTCGCCGGGGCGTCCATGGCCGGCGTCCCGCCGCTGCTCGGCTTCGTCGGCAAGGAGGCGGCCTTCGCCGCGCTGTGGGAGGGCGGGCTGCCCTCGCGGACCGCCGCCGCCTTCGAGCTGACCGGCCTGGTCCTCGGCTCGGTCCTCACCGCCGCCTACACCCTGCGCTTCCTGTGGGGCGCCTTCGCCCGCAAGCCCGGGGTCCCCGACACCGACCCCGCGCACCCGCCCGGCCCGCTGTTCCTCACCGCCCCCGGGCTGCTGGCCCTCGCTGGCCTCGCCGCGGGGCCGGCCAGCCCGCTGCTCGCGCCGCTGGTGACGACCTACGCGGAGGCGCTGCCGCTGCTGGCACCGGAGTACGAGGAGCTGGCCCTCTGGCACGGCTGGAAGCCGGCGCTCGCGCTGTCGGCGGTCACCCTGCTCGGCGGCGCCGCGCTGTTCGCGCTGCGGGACCCGCTGTACCGCTTCCAGCGGCGGCGGGCCGTCGGTGCCTCGGCCGACGAGGGTTACTGGAACGTCATCCAGGCGATCGACCGGCTCGCGGTTCTGGTCACCGGCACCACCCAGCGCGGCTCGCTGCCGGCCTACCTCGGCACGATCCTCGTCGTGGTGCTGGCCCTGCCCGGCACCCTGCTGCTCACCCGCGCCCCCTGGCCCGGCGAGTGGCGGGCCTGGGACACCCCGGTCCAGGCCGTCGTGGGGGTCGTCGTCGTCACCGCGGCGGCACTGGCCCTGCGGATCCGCCAGCGGCTCTCGGCCGTGCTGGTCGTCGGTGTGACCGGCTACGGCCTCGCGGTCGTGTTCGCGCTGCAGGGCGCCCCCGACCTCGCGCTCACCCAGTTCCTCGTCGAGACGCTGACCCTCGTCGTCTTCGTGCTGGTGCTGCGCAAGCTGCCCAAGGACATCACCGAGCGACACCGGCCACGGGAGCGCGCCGTCCGCGGCGTCATCGCCGTCGCCGTGGGGGCGTTCATGGCCGCCGTCGGGGCGGTGGCGCTGTCCGCCCGCACCGCGACGCCGGTGTCGGAGGGCTGGCCCGGCCCGGCCTACGAGTTCGGCGGCGGCAAGAACGTCGTCAACGTGACCCTCGTCGACATCCGCGCCTGGGACACCCTCGGCGAGATCTCCCTGCTGGTCGTCGCGGCCACCGGCGTCGCCAGCCTCGTCTTCCTCCGCGGGCGCACCGGCGGGGTCGACCGGGCGACGCGGGCCGACCTGACCCAGCGGGCCCGGCACGGCCGGCGGGCCCCGCGCAACCGCTGGCTGGCCGCCACCGCGACCCTCGACCCGGCCCGCCGCTCGGTCGTGCTCGAGGTGGTCACCCGGATCCTCTTCCACACGATCGTCGTGTTCTCGCTGTACCTGCTCTTCTCCGGGCACAACGAGCCCGGCGGCGGGTTCGCCGGCGGCCTGGTGGCCGGCCTCGCGCTGGTGCTGCGCTACCTCGCCGGCGGTCGCTACGAGCTCGGCGAGGCCGCGCCGGTCGCCCCGGGGCTGCTGCTGGGCAGCGGGCTGCTGTTCGCCGGCGGCACCGGCGTCGTGGGGCTGGCGCTGGGGGCCGGGGTGCTGGAGACGGCGATCCTGGAGGCCACGGTGCCCGTCCTCGGCGACGTCAAGCTCGTGACCTCGCTGTTCTTCGACATCGGTGTCTACCTGATCGTCGTCGGCCTGGTCCTCGACGTGCTCCGCAGCCTCGGCGCCGAGCTCGACCGCCAGGAGGACGAGGCCGACCCCGTCGAGCTCACCCCCGGGGAGATGGTGCTGCGATGACCCCCACGGTCGTGCTGCCGCTGATGATCGGCGGTCTCTACGCGGCGGGCGTGTACCTGCTGCTCGACCGCAGCCTGACCCGCGTGCTGCTGGGCTTCGTCCTGCTCGGCAACGCCACGAACCTGCTGCTGCTGTCCAGCGGCGGGCCGGCGGGCCTGGCGCCGATCCTGGGCTACTCCGACCCCGAGGAGATCAACGACCCGCTGCCG
The DNA here is from genome assembly GCF_054050255.1 of Geodermatophilus sp. SYSU D00700. Classification (NCBI taxonomy): domain Bacteria; kingdom Bacillati; phylum Actinomycetota; class Actinomycetes; order Geodermatophilales; family Geodermatophilaceae; genus Geodermatophilus; species Geodermatophilus sp. SYSU D00700. The sequence continues at coordinate 6,010 of NZ_JBJGZA010000065.1, forward strand.
CAGGCGCTGATCCTCACGGCGATCGTCATCACCTTCGGTGTCTCGGCGTTCCTGCTGGCGATCATCCACCGCTCCTGGCGACTGGTGCGCGAGGAGGTCGTGGGCACCGACGAGGAGGACCGCCGCGTCGCCGCCCGGCGGGCCACCGACGCCGACGAGCTCGACCCGGACGAGCTGTCCCCCGACGACCGCATCGCCGGGCACGCCGACAGCCTGTCCCGGGAGGCCGAGGACCTCGCCGACGACGTCGACCTGCCCGCCGGGAGCGCCCGCCGGTGATCGAGGTCCTCGCCCCGCTACCGGTGCTCCTCCCGCTGCTGGGAGCCGCCGGCGCCCTGCTGGTCAGCGGGCACCCCACGTTCCAGCGGACGCTGAGCACGGTGGTGCTCACCGCGGTGCTCGGCGTCTCGGTGGTCCTGCTCCTCGTCGCCGACGCCGAGGGGGCGAGCGCGGTCTCCGTCGGTGGCTGGCCGGTGCCGCTGGGCATCGTCCTCGTCGTCGACCGGCTCTCGGCGCTCATGCTCGTCGTCGCCTCGACCGTGGCGCTGGGCGTCCTCGTCTTCGCCATCGGCCAGGGCGCGGCCGACGGGCAGGAGGAGACGCCGCTGTCGATCTTCCACCCGACGTTCCTGGTGCTGGTCGCGGGCGTGGGCAACGCCTTCCTCGCCGGCGACCTGTTCAACCTCTACGTCGGCTTCGAGATCCTGCTGATGGCCTCCTACGTGCTGCTCACCCTGGGCGGCACGGCGCCGCGCATCCGCGGCGGCATCACCTACATCGTCGTCAGCCTGACCAGCTCGCTGGTGTTCCTCGCCGCGATCGCGCTGACCTACGCGGCCACCGGCACGGTGAACATGGCCCAGCTGGCGGTGCGGCTGGGCGAGCTGCCCGAGGGCACCCAGGTGCTGCTGCAGTCGATGCTGCTGATCGCCTTCGGGATCAAGGCCGCGGTCTTCCCCCTCTCGGCCTGGCTACCCGACAGCTACCCGACCGCCCCCGCCCCGGTCACCGCGGTCTTCGCCGGCCTGCTCACCAAGGTCGGCGTCTACGCGATCATCCGCACGCAGACCCTGCTGTTCCCCGACGGCGCCCTCGACGACCTGCTGATGTGGGCGGCCCTGGCCACGATGCTGATCGGCATCCTCGGCGCGGTCGCGCAGAGCGACCTGCGCCGGATGCTGTCGTTCACCCTGGTCAGCCACATCGGCTACATGGTGTTCGGCATCGCCCTGGGGACGGCGGCCGGGCTGGCCGGAGCCGTGTTCTACGTCGCCCACCACATCGCCATCCAGACCACGCTGTTCCTGGTCGCCGGGCTGGTCGAGCGCCAGGGCGGCACCACCTCGGTCAACCGCCTCGGCGGGCTGGCCCGGCGCGCCCCGCTGCTGGCGGCGCTCTTCTTCGTGCCGGCGATGAACCTCGCCGGCATCCCGCCCCTGTCGGGCTTCATCGGCAAGCTCGGCCTGCTGCAGGCCGGGGTCGCCGAGGGCAGCGCGCTCGCGTTCACGCTGGTCGCCGGCGGGGTGGTCACCAGCCTCCTCACCCTGCTGGCGGTCGCCCGCGTCTGGACCCGCGCCTTCTGGCGTCCGCCGAGCCAGCCGCCGGCCGAGGACACCGCGGCCGCCGCGGCCGCCGACGCCACCTCGCGCCGCCGCCCGGGCGGGGGAGCCGGTGACGACGGCGCGGCGTCGGGCGACGGCCGGCCGCGCACCGCGCTGCAGGACGCCTGGCGGCGGCACACGGCGGTGGCGACGGCGGCCGAGCCCGACCTCCCGCCCGCGGCCGGGGCGGTCCGGGCGCTGCGCCCGCTGCCGCGCACGATGGTCGGTGCGACGACGGCTCTGGTCACGCTCACCGTCGCCCTCACCGGGCTGGCCGGGCCGCTCTACGGCCTCGCCGACCGGGCCGCCGTGGACCTGCTCGACCGCACGCCCTACCTCACGTCGGTGTTCGGGGCGGGTGAGGCGGCGTGAGCGTCGAGCCCGCGGCCACCCGGCTGCGCCACCAGGTCCCGCTGGTCGTCTGGCTGGTGCTGGTGTGGGTGCTGCTCTGGGGCACCTGGTCCTGGGCGAACCTGCTCTCCGGCCTGCTCGTCGCGCTGGCCGTGCTGGTGTTGCTGCCGCTGCCGCACGTGGTCGGCGGCGCCCGGGTGCGGCCGCTGCCGATGCTGGTGTTCCTCGGCCACTTCGTCGTCGACCTGGTCCTCTCCGGTGCCGAGGTGGCCTGGCAGACGCTGCGCCCGGGCGGCGTCCGCAGCACGGCCATCGTGCAGGTGCAGCTGCGGGTGGACTCCGACCTGCTGCTGACGATGGTCGCCGAGGCGACCTCGCTGGTCCCCGGGTCCCTGGTGCTCGACCTGGACCGGGAACACCGGGTGATGACCTGCCACCTGCTGCCCGCGCGCGACCTCGACCACGTGGCGCGGAAGAAGGCCGGGATCCTCGTGGTCGAACGGCGCCTGGTCCAGGCGTTCGGCTCGGCCGCGGACATCGCTGCCCTCGACGGGCTCCGGAGCACGGGGGTGTCGACGCCGTGACGGTCGTGGACTTCGCGCTGTACGCGCTGATCGGCGGGGGAGCGCTGCTGGCGCTCGTGCGGCTGGCCCTCGGCCCCTCGCTGCTCGACCGGGTCGTCGCCACCGACACCCTGCTGGTCATCATCTCCGCCGGCCTGGCGGTCCACGCCGCGCTGGTGGGCGACCCGACGCTGGTGCCGGTGCTGGTCGTCGTCTCGCTGCTGGCCTTCGTCGGCTCGGTGTCGGTGGCCCGGTACATCGGCGGGATGCTGCTGCGCTCGGCCAGCGGGGACGGCCGCGACCTCGGCCTGCCGGTGGCCGCGGAGGAGCGGGAGACCGGGTCGTGACCGCGGTGACCGATGTCGTGGCCCTCGCCTGCCTGCTGGCCGGCGCCTTCCTGTGCCTGACCGCCGGGCTGGGGCTGGTGCGGTTCCCCGACGTGCTCTCGCGGATGCACGCCGGCACCAAGCCGCAGGTCGTCGGGGTGCTGCTCGTCATGGTCGGGGCGGCGATCCGGCTCGAGGGCTGGGCCAACGCCTGGATGCTGCTGCTGGTGGCGGCCTTCCAGCTGCTCACCGCGCCGGTCAGCGCGCACCTGGTGAGCCGAGTGGCCTACCGCCGCCGGCACGTGCGCCGCGACCTGTTGCTGGTCGACGAGTACCGCGGCGCCGGGCACCAGGACGAGCGGCACCACGGCGACGAGCCCGGCGACGCCCCGCCCGAGGCCGGCCCGGCGGGATCGCCGGGACCCCGCTGAGCCGGCCTCGGGTGACTGGTCCGGGGAGCCGGGTCAGCCCCGCTGGGCCCGGTTGACCGCGGAGACCACCGCGCGCAGCGAGGCGCTGACGATGTTCGGGTCGATCCCCACGCCCCACAGCACCCGGTCGCCGACGGCGCACTCGACGTAGGCGGCCGCGCGCGCGTCCCCGCCGGCCGACAGCGCGTGCTCGGCGTAGTCCAGGACGCGGACGTCGACGCCGAGGGTCGCCAGCGCGTCGACGAACGCCGCGATCGGGCCGTTACCGCGACCCTGCACGGTGACCGGGACGCCGTCGTCGACCAGTTCGACCACCATCTCGTCGAGCTGCTCGCCGTGGGCGGTGTGCCGGTGGCCGCTGAGGGCGAACCGGCCCCACGGGATCTCGGGGTCGGGCAGGTACTCGTTGCGGAAGGCCGCCCACATCTGCTGCGCGGTGACCTCACCGCCCTCGTCGTCGGTGTGCCGCTGGATGACCGCGCTGAACTCGATCTGCAGCCGCCGCGGCAGGTCGAGGTGGTTCTCGGTCTTCATGATGTAGGCGACGCCGCCCTTGCCGGACTGGCTGTTGACCCGGATGACGGCCTCGTAGCTGCGGCCGACGTCCTTGGGGTCGATCGGCAGGTAGGGGACCGCCCACGGCATCTCGTCGACGCTCCTGCCGGCGGCCTGCGCGTCGGCGGCGAGGGCCGTGAAGCCCTTGTTGATGGCGTCCTGGTGGGAGCCGGAGAAGGCGGTGTAGACCAGGTCGCCGCCATAGGGGTGCCGCTCGTGCACGCCCAGCTGGTTGCAGTACTCGACGGTGCGGCGGATCTCGTCGATGTCGGAGAAGTCGATCTGCGGGTCGATGCCCTGGCTGAACAGGTTCAGGCCCAGGGTGACCAGGTCGACGTTGCCGGTGCGCTCGCCGTTGCCGAACAGGCAGCCCTCGATGCGGTCGGCGCCGGCGCGGTAGCCCAGTTCGGCGGCGGCGACGGCGGTGCCGCGGTCGTTGTGCGGGTGCAGGCTCAGCACGACCGCGTCGCGGCGGGCCAGGTTGCGGTGCATCCACTCGACCTGGTCGGCGTAGACGGTCGGCTCGGCCATCTCCACGGTGGCCGGCAGGTTGAGGATGGTCGGCCGGTCGGGCGTGGGCTCCCAGACGTCGGTGACCGCGTTGCAGATCTCCGCGGCGAAGTCCAGCTCGGTGCCGGTGAAGGACTCCGGGCTGTACTCGAAGCGGACCTCGGTGTCGCGCAGTTGCTCGCCCAGCTTGCGCACCAGCTGGGCGCCGTGGACGGCGATGTCGACGATGCCGGCGCGGTCGGAGTCGAAGACGACGCGGCGCTGCAGCGTGCTCGTCGAGTTGTACAGGTGGACGATCGCCTGCTTCGCGCCGCGCAGCGACTCGAAGGTGCGCTCGATCAGCTCGTCGCGGGCCTGGGTCAGCACCTGGATGGTGACGTCGTCGGGTACCAGGTCGTCCTCGACGAGCTGGCGGACGAAGTCGTAGTCGGTCTGGCTGGCGGCCGGGAAGCCGACCTCGATCTCCTTGTAGCCCATGCGGACCAGCAGGTCGAACATCCGCCGCTTGCGGTCGGGCGACATCGGGTCGATCAGGGCCTGGTTGCCGTCGCGCAGGTCGACCGCGCACCAGCGCGGCGCGACGGTGGTGACCCGGTCCGGCCAGGTGCGGTCGGGCAGGTCGATCTGCTCGAACGGGGCGTAGCGCGAGATCGGCATCCCCGAGGGACGTTGCGGGTTGCGGGCGTGCGGGTGCTGCGGGCTGCTCACGATGGTCTGACTCCTCTGGCGCGGGCTGGACTGTCGCTCCTGTGGGGGCGGTCAGCGGGCACCGGGACGTCATCGACCACGGCAGGATCTCCGCGGCGAGGGAGCCGACCTAGGAGGAGGCCTCGCCGCGGCGGGTAAGCAGGAGGCTGCCGCGCACGGAGCCCACGGTAGCAGCGGGTCAGCTCAGGTCGCAGCCACACGCGCAGTCGGGCGCGTGTGGGGCGGGCGTCGCGGCCCGGCCCGGCGCCGGCGGGGGCTCGTCGAGCAGCAACGCGTCGCAAGCCGGCGGGCACACGCACTGGAACTCGGCGGCGGGCCGGAGGAGCCCGGCCGCCCGCCGTCGCTCGAGCTCCTCCTCGCGGGCCCGCCGCGCGGCCGCCCGGCGGGCCCGAGCCCGGTCGGCGAGCGAGTCGCCCGGCTGCGGCAGCTGGTGGTCGTCCGGGGTGCCGCGGCGTGCCCGTGCCTCGTCCCGGTGCGACCGGACGCGGGTGAAGGTGTAGGTGACCGGCTCGCGGTCGAACCGGTGCGGGCCGTGCCACCAGCCGTCGTCGCCGTGCCGGGTGTCGAGGTGGGCGGGAAAGTGCCGCCCTCCGCCGTCCCGGACGGCTGCGGCGTCCATCGGCGACACCTCCCGCCCCTCGGCGTCGAGCAGCGCGAGGCGCAGCCCGGCCACGGCCGCCAGCCGGGCCAGCGCCCGGGCGTCGAGTCCTCGCGTGCCGGCCTCGGCGGCGGCGATCGTCGCCCGGGGCGTGCCGGTCGCCTGCGCGATCTCGCGCTGCGAGAGGTCGGCGAGGCGCCGGATGCGGCGCAGGAGGCCGGACAGGTCGAGGTCGGACACGTCGCCAGCATCGGGTCGGTGCGCTGCGGACGGTCCCAGGCATGTGGAACTGGGGACAGTGGTGCTTTGCACACAGGTGTGGTCAGAGCTCGAGGGTCGTTGGCGGTAGGGGCCCTCGCTGACTCGTGCTCTGCACACCGGTGTGGGCAGAGCACTACTGCGCGCAGGACACCACACCGGGGAGCCGGGCGGCGGCGCGGAGGAGGCGCCGGCTCCCGGTCCGCGGCGGGCGGCGGCTCAGAACTCGCCGCGGCGGCGGAGGCGGAGGGGGCGGCCGTCGGGGTCGTCGACCAGCCGGTACAGCGGCGTGGCCCACAGCCGGGTGGCCAGGGAGAGCTGCTCGGGGCTGTGGTGGCGCAGCCGGCCCCGCGGGCGCGGGCCGCTGCGGCCGCTCTCGTACCAGGCGTCGAGCTCGGCGGCCTGGGCCTCGAGGGTGGCGACGAACGTGTCGGGGTCGAGCAGGTCGATGTCCTCGCTGCCGTCCTCGGCCCGGTCGGGGGGGGGGGGGGGGGGGGGGGGGGGGGGGGGGGGGGGGGGGGGGGGGGGGGGGGGGGGGGGGGGGGGGGGGGGGGGGGGGGGGGGGGGGGGGGGGG
>NZ_JBJGZA010000066.1:0-11015 GCF_054050255.1 Geodermatophilus sp. SYSU D00700
TCGCGTGCGGCGCAGTGTGCGGGTAGCAGGTGGCCACCTGCGTACCAGCTACCCCTCCCGGGGCTAGTACGCGAGAACGCGACGCTCACGGGGGCCCGGACGGGCGAGATCACGGGATCTCGGCAGACTGGCGCGCGTGACCGACCTCGAGGAGCTGCGCGCCACCTGCGACCGGGCGCTGTCCGGACACGGGCCGGTGCGGGCCGCGGAGCTGCTGGCCACCGTCCCCGCCGACACCGCGGTCGACCGGTACGGGAGCGGCGGCGTCGTCGCCGAGCTCGAGGACGAGGTGGCCGCCCTGCTGGACAAGCCCGCGGCGGTGTACCTGCCCAGCGGCACGATGGCGCAGCAGGCGGCGCTGCGGGTGCACGCCGGGCGCACCCTGCGGCGCACCGTCGTCGCCCATCCCCAGTGCCACCTGTTCCAGCACGAGGGCGGGGCGCTCGAGCGGCTGCACGGGTTGGTGCCGCGGCCGGTCGGCGACCGCAACCGGCTGCTGCTGCGCGCCGACCTCGACGCCGTCGCCGAGCCCCCGGCCGCGCTGGTGGTGGAGCTGCCCCAGCGGGACCTCGGCGGGCAGCTGCCGCCGTGGGACGACGTCGTGGAGCAGACGGCGTGGGCGCACGACGTGCACTCCGTGGCCCACCTCGACGGCGCCCGGCTGTGGGAGGCCGCCGCGGGCTACGGGATGCCGCCGGCCGACCTCGCCGCCCCCTTCGACACCGTCTACGTCAGCTTCTACAAGGGCCTCGGCGCGCTGGCAGGGTGCTGCCTGGCCGGGCCGGCCGACGCCGTCGCCGAGGTGCGCGAGTGGCGGCACCGGCTCGGCGGCACGCTGTTCGGTCTGTGGCCCGGCGCGGCCTCGGCGCTGAGCTGCCTGCGGCAGCGGCTGCCGCTGATGCCGGCCTACCTGGAGCGGGCGCACGAGGTGGCGCGCTGCGTGCGCGACCTGCCCGGCGTGCGGGTGGTGCCCGACCCGCCGCAGACGCCGATGCTGCACCTGCTGCTCGAGACGACGCCCGAGGCCTTCCGGGACGCCGCCCGCGAGCTCGCCGAGGAGGGGCTGTGGACCTGGCCCGCGCCGGCGGCCACCGGCGACCCGGCGGTGCTGCGGGTGGAGCTCGCCGTCGGCGACGCGACGATGGCGCTGCCGCTGGAGGAGGTGCGCGCCGCCGTCGCGCACCTGGTGAGGTGATGGAACGGCCCCCTGCGCAGGGGGCCCTCCGCTAGTCCGCGGCGTCGCCCGGGATGTGCCCGGCCGGGGGCAGCGGGCGGCGCACCACCGGCCGCACCTTCCGCGCCGCGGGCAGCCGCTCGGTGTAGCTCTGCGCGTTGAGCCGGATGTGGGTCAGGTCGTCGTCGGTGGCCTGCCGGATGACCTTCGCCGGGACGCCGGCCACCAGCGAGCCGGGCGGCACCTCGGTGCCCTGGGTGACGACGGCGCCCGCGGCCACGATCGAGCCGGAGCCGATGTGCGCGCCGTTCATGACGATGCTGCCCATGCCGACCAGGACGTCGTCGTCGACGCGCGCGCCGTGCAGCACGACCCGGTGGCCGACGGTCACGCCGCGGCCGATGACCAGCGGGAAGCCGGGGTCGGAGTGCAGCGTGCTGCCGTCCTGGACGTTCGAGCCCTCGCCGATCTCGATGACCTCGTGGTCGGCGCGCGCGACCGCGCCGTACCAGATGCTCGAGCGCGGGCCCATCGTCACCGCGCCGACCACCACCGCCGTCGGCGCGACGAACGCCTCGTCGTCGATGGCCGGTGCGCCGAAGTCCAGCTGAGCGATGTAGTTGTCCGCCACGGCCCCACCCCAGCACACCCGACCCCTGGACGGCACCCGGGACCGCGGCCAGGATCGGCGCCCGTGACCGTGCCGACCGACCTGCCCGTGCTGGCCTTCCCCGACCAGGCCGCCTTCGAGGAGTGGCTGGAGGCCGAGCACGCCACCGCGCCCGGCCTGTACGTGAAGCTGGCGAGGAAGGGCGCCGGCGTCCCGTCGCTGACCTACGCCGAGCTGGTCGAGTCGGTGCTCTGCTACGGGTGGATCGACGGCCGGTCCAACCGCTTCGACGAGCGGTCCTACCTGATCCGCGTGACGCCGCGGCGGCCGCGCAGCGTGTGGTCGCAGAGGAACGTCGAGGCCGTCGCCCGGCTGGTCGAGGCCGGCCGGATGCACCCGGCGGGGCTGGCCCAGGTGGCGGCCGCGCAGGCCGACGGCCGCTGGGAGCGCGCCTACGCCGGCCCGGCCACCGTCACCGTCCCCGACGACCTGGCCGCCGCGCTCGACGCCGAGCCCGCCGCCCGGGCGGCCTTCGACGCCCTCGACTCGCAGAACCGCTTCGCCGTCCTGTTCCGGGTGCACACCGCCGCCACCGCGGCCACGCGGGCCCGGCGGGTGGCCGCGGCCGTGCAGATGCTCGCCGAGGGCCGCCGGCCGAACTGAGGGCGAGGTGCTGGAACGGGGGTCCTCCGTCAGGCGACGCGGACGGCGCCGCGGTACCCCGCCTGGTCGACGCTGGTCACCGCGACCGGCTGACCGAAGGTGCGGGCGTGCACCATCTTGCCGTCGCCGATGTAGAGGCCCACGTGGCTGACCGGCGAGTAGAAGTAGACGATGTCGCCGGGCAGCAGCTCGGCCCGCGACACCGGCGTCCCCATCGTCGACTGCGCCCGGCTCGAGTGCGGCAGGGAGATCCCGGCGGCGGCGTAGGCGTACTGGGTCAGCCCGGAGCAGTCGAAGCCGTCGGGACCGGAGGAGCCCCACACGTAGGGGTCGCCGAGCTGGGCGAGGGCCGTCTCGACGGCGGTGGCGGCCGCGGGACCGGGTGCTCCGGCCGTGGCCGCGGCGGCCGACGGCGCGGCCAGGACCGGCCCGGCCAGCGCGGCGGTGACCCGCGCCTGCTCGGCCGCCGACAGCCGCGCGAAGTCGGCCTCGTACTGGTCGATCTGCTCCTGCACCTGGGCCTGCTGCTCCTGCAGCGTGCGCAGCGACGCGGTGGCCTCGGCGGCGGCGACCTCCGCCGCGGCGCGGGTCTCGGCCGCACGGGCCTGCGCGGCGGCCACCTCGGTGAGGACGCCGTCGGTGTGGTCGGCGATGAGGTCGATCATCGTCATCTGCGCGACCAGGTCGTCGGCGGAGTCGCTGCCGAGGAACGCGGCCACCCGGGACCGGGTGGTGCCGGTGTAGCCGCTCTGGGCGATGGCGCGGATCGCCGGCTCGTAGCGGGCCAGCGTGGCCTCGGCCTCGTCGGCGGTGCGGTCGGCGTCGGCGGCGGCCTGCTGCTGGGCGGTGACGGCGAGCTCGGCCTGGTGCACCTGCTCGTCGAGCGTGGTCAGCTGCCGGCCGGCCTCCTCCACCAGCCGCTCGGCCTCCGCCGCGGTCGACGGCGCGGCGGCGGCCGACCCGGGCACGAGCACGAGGGCCACCAGGCCGGTGGCGGCCAGGACCGCACCCGTCCAGCGGCGTCCCGTCGTCCGGTTGCGCTGCACGATCGGCCTCCCCCTGCCGCCTCGCCGGGCGGCCCGCTCTGGTCGGTACGGACCGTAGGGAGGTGGTGAGCGGAGCGTGTGCAGGGCGCGCGGTGATCGGGACGGGCGGGACCCCGTGCGTCCCGTTCGTCCCACCCGCCCCGTACGTCGCGGGGAGGGCCGGTCCTGTCAGGGGGCGATGCTGCGGCGCCGGTCGGGAGCGAGCGGGACGAGGGCGTCGGCGACCGCGCCGGTGACGAAGGAGTAGAGCGCCTTGCCGGCGAGGTCGACGACCTGGTCGCGGCGGGACCACGTCCACGGCGGGTCGCCGACGCCGGTGGCGTTCTCGAGGGTCTGGTCGGTGGCCAGCCGGACCGAGGTGTGCCAGGCCGAGGCGCGCCAGCCGCGCAGCCCGCTGGCCGACCAGACGCCGCGCAGCGCGCCGACGGCGGCACCGGTGCCCCAGTGCATGAGGTGGTTGCGGACGAACGGGCGCGCCGACCCGGGCAGACGGCGCCGCGTGGCCAGCGCGGTCAGCGTGCGCCCGGGCACGTAGGAGTCCGGCCTCCGGGTCACCTGCTGCTCGGCCTTCTCGGCCAGGGTCATCGCCGCGGTGCCGGCCAGTCCGGCCAGGGCACCGCGCACAGCCGCTCGTCCCAGCATGCGGCGCCGGTACCCGTGTGGACGTCCCCGAAAGACCGGCGGTGGTGACGTGCCGGAACGGCCACCCTCCAGGGTCCCGCGCCGAGCAGGTGAGGTGCTGGACCGGCCCCTCTGCAGGGTCCCACCGCGAGCGTGCGAGCGGTGGGGGCAGAGGGGTCCTTCGATCAGCCGGCCAGGGGCTCCTGGGCGTCGAGGCCGGACACCCGCTGCAGGTCGCGCAGGACGGCCGACAGCTCGTCCGCGGTCCACGGCTCGCAGCAGTCGCAGCCGTCCTCGTCGAAGCAGCGCAGGCCCAGCGTGCCGCCGGCCTGGTCCTCGTCGATGGACAGGTGCCCGCCCTGCGGCGAGCGGTGGCAGGCGCAGGCGGAGGCGCACAGACCGATGCCCCACCCGGACACGACGACCGTCCGGCCGTCGTCCCAGATCTGGCCCACCTGGAACACGGAGGGCTTCTGCGTGCGGGTCATCGGGTGCTCCCCTCGACACCCCCGGGATCCCGGAGGCCTGCTGCGGTTGCGCCGAAAAGTAATCCGCGAACCGTGTTTGAGGGCATCACCCCTGCGGTATGACACGCCGTTTCGTCGTCGTGCGTCACAGGCGCCTCACGCGTGGGCCGGCGTCTCAGACGTCGGTGACCCGCAGCCCCGCGTGCGCCCTGTACCGCCGGTTGACGCTGATCAGGTTGGCCGTGAGCGCCTCCACCTGGCGGGCGTTGCGCAGCCGGCCGGCGTAGATCCCGCGCATGCCCGGCACCAGACCGGCCAGCGCCTGCACCAGGTCGGTGGCCTCGCGGTCGTCCCCGAGCACCAGGACGTCGGTGTCGACCTCGGCCACCTCCGGGTTCTCGAGGAGGACGGCGCTCACGTGGTGGAACGCGGCGACGACGCGGCTGTCCGGGAGCAGCGCCGCGGCCTGCTGCGCGGCCGAGCCCTCCTCGACCGGGATCGCGTAGGCGCCCTGCTTGTCGAAGCCGAGCGGGTTGACGCAGTCGACCACGATCTTCCCGGTGAGCTCCTCGCGCACGGCGGTCAGCAGGTGCTCGTGCCCCTCCCAGGGCACCGCCACGACGACGACGTCGCCGGCCCGGGCCGCGCCGTGGTTGTCGGCGCCTGCGACCTCGCCGCCGGTGGCGCCCGCGAGGTCGGCGGCGGTGGCGGCGGCGCGCCCCGGGTCCCGGCTGCCGAGGACCACCCGCACGCCCGCGGCGGCGAACCGCCGGGCCAGGCCGCGCCCCTGCGGGCCGGTGCCTCCCAGCACCGCCACGGTCAGGCCCTCGGGCACGCCGGCCCCGCTCGCCTCGGTCACTGGACGCCTCCTCGCCGCGCTCCACGGCGGAGCGCCCGGGGCCGGACGCTAGCCGACGCCGCGCGGGGGCCCGCCGGTCACAGGTCCTGCGCCAGTTCCCGCAGCTGCTCGACGGTGCGCAGCCGGCCGGCGCGGTCGGGCTGGACGAGGGAGGTGACGAGCGTGGTGACGCCGGCGTCGCGGAGTGCGGCCAGCCGCTCGGCCACCCATGCCCGGGGACCCACCAGCGAGGTGGCCGCGACCAGCTCCGCGGGGACCGCCGCGGCCGCCTCCTCCCGGCGGCCGGAGAGGTAGAGGTCCTGCACGGTGGCCGCGGCCTCGGCGTAGCCGTAGCGGACGGCGAGCTCGTTGTAGAAGTTCTTGCCGCGGGCGCCCATCCCGCCGACGTAGAGCGCGAGGTCGGCCCGGGAGCGCTCGCGCAGGTCGCCGAGGTCCTCGCCGATCGCGCAGGGGACGCCGACGCGGACGTCGAGCGGGCCCAGGGCCGGGTCCCGCCGTGCCGTGCCGGCGGCGAGCGCGGCGCCCCAGGTCTCGGCCGCCCGCTCGGGGACGAGGAAGATCGGCTCCCAGCCCTCCGCGATCTCGGCGGTGAGCTCGACGTTCTTCGGCCCGATGGCGGCGATCGTGATCGGGATCCGCTCGCGCACGGGGAGGTTGACCAGCTTCAGGGGCTTGCCGAGGCCGGTGCCCTGGTCCGGCGGCAGGGGGATCGTGTACCGGCGCCCGGCGTACACGACCCGTTCCCGGCGCCAGACCATCCGGCAGATCTCGACGATCTCGCGCTGCCGGGCCAGCGGCGCGTCGTAGCGGACGCCGTGGAACCCCTCGACCACCTGCGGCCCGCTGGCCCCCAGGCCCAGGGTGAAGCGGCCGCCGGAGACCATGTCCAGGCCGGCCGCGGTCATCGCGGTCAGGGTCGGCGTGCGGGTGAAGGCCTGCAGGATGCCGCTGGTCAGCTCCATCTGCTCGGTGACCGCGGCGAGGTACCCGAGCTGGCTGACGGCGTCGAAGCTGTAGGCCTCGGCGACCGAGACGAGCTGCAGGCCGGCGCGTTCGAGCTCGCCGATCTCCTCCGCGACCTGCCGGAAGCCGCCGTCGTACCGGATCCGCATGCCGACGCGCACGTCGCGCCTCCTGGTGCCCCGCCCGTCGTGACCGGCGTCACCCTACGGGCGGGCGCTCACCCGGCACCGCGCACTGCCGGGGTTCCTCGCGCGGTGCGGGCGCTGCGGCACCGGCAACGCACGAGGAACGCCGGCGAGGCCGCGCCCGTGAGCAGTCCTGCACCGGGCCCGCGTCAGCTGGCCGGCGACACCGAGCTCATGTTGAAGTCCGGCACGCGCACCGGGGGCATCGCCGCGCGGGTGAACCAGTCGTTCCACTCCCGCGGCAGCGTGCGCTCGGTGCGGCCGACCTGGGTGATCCGCGCCAGCAGGTCCACCGGCGACTCGTTCCACCGGAAGTTGTTCACCGCGCCGGTCACCTCCCCGCCCTCGACGAGGAACACGCCGTCGCGGGTGAGCCCGGTCAGCAGGAGCGTCTGCGGGTCGACCTCGCGGATGTACCAGAGCGTGGTCAGCAGCAGCCCGCGGTCGGTGGCGGCCACCATCTCGTCCTGGGTGGCCGTGCCCTCCGGCGACTCGAGGACGAGGTTGTCGACGGCGGCGACGGCCGGCGCGGTGGTCTTCAGCGCCCACGCCCGCGGCCGCACGAGGTTGGTGAGGACGCCGTCGCGGATCCAGTCGACGGCCGGCGTCGCCATGCCGTTGTCGAACACGCTGGCCGACCCCGACGAGGCGCCCACCACCTGGAAGGGCGACGCCTCCAGCCCCGGGGCGTGCGGGTCGCTGCGCAGGGTCAGCGGCAGCGCGGCCAGCCGCTCACCGATCCGGTTGCCGCCGCCCTTGCGGGCGAACACGTTGCGGCCCTCGTCGGCGTCGCGGGCCTCCATCGTCCAGTAGGCGTAGAGCATCAGGTCGCTCACCGCTGACGGCGGCAGCACCGTCTCGTAGCGCCCGGCGGGCAGGTCGACGCGGCGCTGCGCCCAGCCGAGCTTGCGCTCGACGTCGGCGGCGAGGCCGGCCACCGAGACGTCGCGGAAGTCGCGGGTCCCCACGCCGGACCACACCGAGCGGGCGTAGTCGCTGCTCTTGCCGTTGAGCTCCACCCGGCCGGTGGGCTGGTCGTGACGCAGCCGCAGGCCGGTGGAGGTGCCCAGGTAGGTGGTGGTCATGGCGTGCTCGGCGTAGCCGAACAGCAGGTCGCCGCGGTCGCGGGCGGCGCCGAACGCCTCGCCCAGCGCGGGCGCGAACTCGGCGAACACCTCGATGGAGGTCTCGGCGGGGTCGGCGTCCCAGTCCCCGCTGCCCGGCGGGGCCTCGGTGACCAGCGGGACGGCGTCCTCGGCCGGCCCGGCGTCGCGGGCGGCCTGCTCGCTCGCGGCCACCAGCTCGGCGACGTCGGGCGTGCCGGTCCGGGCGACGGTGCCCGTGGCCATGCCCTGGCCGCCGTCGACGAACGACACGACGACGACCTGGCGCGAGCGCATCGCCCCGTTCGTGGTCAGGCTGTTCGACGCCCACCGCAGGTTCGCCTCGGTGCTCTCCACGACGAAGACGACGCACCCGTCGGCGGTCGACGCCGCCAGCGCCTTCTCGACCAGCTGCTGTGCGGTCAGCTGGCTGCTCATCGCCCGCCCTCCTGGACCGTGTTGAGGATGGTGACGCCCTCGAAGAGCGCCGCCGGGCAGCCGTGGCTGACCGGCGCGACCTGCCCGGGCTGGGCCTTGCCGCAGTTGAACGCCCCGCCGAGGCGGTAGGTGGAGGGGCCGCCGACGGCGCGCATCGAGCCCCAGAAGTCCGTGGTCGTCGCCTGGTAGGCGACGTCGCGCAGCTGCCCGGCGAGCCGCCCGCCCTCGATGCGGTAGAAGCGCTGGCCGGTGAACTGGAAGTTGTAGCGCTGCATGTCGATCGACCAGCTCTTGTCGCCGACGACGTAGATGCCGCGCTCGACCCCGCCGATCAGGCCCTCGAGGTCGGGGCCGTCCGCGGCCGGCTGCAGCGAGACGTTGGCCATCCGCTGCACCGGCACGTGCCGCGGCGAGTCGGCGAACGCGCAGCCGTTGGAGCGCGCCATCCCGCCCAGCCGCGCGGTGTTGCGGTCGACCTGGTAGCCGACCAGCACGCCGTCGCGGACGATGTCCCACCGCTGCGCCTCGACGCCCTCGTCGTCCCACCCGATCGTCGACAGCCCGTGCTCGACGGTGCGGTCGCCGGTGACGTGCATGAGCTCCGAGCCGTAGCGCAGGCTGCCCAGCCCGTCGACGGTGGCGAACGAGGTGCCGGCGTAGGCGGCCTCGTAGCCCAGCGCCCGGTCCAGCTCGGTGGCGTGGCCGACCGACTCGTGGATGGTCAGCCACAGGTTGGACGGGTCGACGACGAGGTCGTGGCGGCCCGGCTCCACCGACGGCGCCTTGGTCTTCTCCCGCAGCAGCTCGGGGATCTCCGCCAGCTCGCCGTCCCAGTCGTAGTGGCCGTCGGTCAGGTACTCCCAGCCGCGGCCCACCGGCGGGGCGAGTGTCCGCATGCTCTCGAACGCGCCCGTCGTCCGGTCGACGGTCAGGGCGGTGAACTCCGGGGAGATGCGCACCCGCTGCTGCCGGGTGCGGGTGCCGGTGGTGTCGGCGTAGTACTTCTGCTCCTTGACGTGCGTGCAGCCCGACTGGACGTGCTCGACGCCGTCGGCGGCCAGCAGCCGCTCCGACAGCTCGGTGAGCAGGGCGGTCTTCTCCGCGTCGGGGACGTCGAAGGGGTCGACGTCGTAGGCCGACACCCAGGTCCCCTCGTGCCGGGGCTCGGGCGCCAGCTCCACCCGGTCGGTGGCCAGGGCCGCGGACACCTCCGCGACCGCGACCGCCTGCTCGGCCAGCCGGACCGCCTCGGCCGCGGTCAGGACGACGCCCGCGGCGAACCCCCAGGTGCCCTCGTGCACCACGCGGACGGCCAGCCCGAGGTCCTCGCCGGTGGCCAGCGCCTCCAGCCGCGCGTCGCGCAGGGTGATCGACTGGGTGCGGATCCGCTCCACCCGCAGGTCGGCGTGCTCGCAGCCGAGGTCGACCGCCCGGGTCAGCGCCGCCTCGGTGAGCGCCGAGAGCGGGAGCGCCAGGAAGGACTCGTCCACGTCGCGGGAGGCAGCCACCTCCTGTGTCTACCAGCCGGGCGCCCCTCCGCCGTCCACCGGCCGACCGCTCGGGACGTACCGGGCGAGGAGGACGGTCGCGATCCCCGCCAGCGCCATCAGCGCCAGGGCGGGGGACAGGCCGACGAGCCCGGCGAGGGCGCCGATGGCCGGTGCGCCGGTGAACGACCCGACGTAGCCGATGGTGGTGACGGTCGCGATCGCGGCCGGCGGGGGCGTGCTCCGACCCGTCGCGCGGGACCGCGCGTCGGGGGCGGCGCCGAGGACGGTGGGCGCCAGCGGCGCGACCCCCAGGCCGAGCACCACCCAGCCGGCCAGCGCGACGGCGCCGGTGGGGGCGAGGACGACGAGGACTGTCCCGAGGACGACGACGGCGCCACAGCCGCGCACCAGCCGGGCACGGGACCAGCGGAGCAGGACCCGGTCGGTGACGGCGCGGCCGAGCACCAGCGTGGCGGTGAACGCCAGGAACCCGCCGGCAGCCGCTCCGGGCGCCGCGCCGTGATCGGCCTCCAGCGAGACGGCGACCCAGTTGGTCGCGGCGCCGTCGACGAGGAACGCGCAGAACGCGATCGCGCCGACGAGCAGCAGCTGCCCCGACGGGCGGAACCGGCTGCGGCCGCGCGGCGGGGGAGCGGCGGCGGGCAGCATCGGCGCCGTCCCCACCAGCCCCGCGACCAGTCCCGTGGCGGCGACGGCCGCGAGGTGGGCCGTCAGCGGCACGTCCGCCGCGGCGGCCGCGGTGGCCCCGGCGGCGCCCGCGAGCAGGCCCAGCCCCTGCGCGGCCTGCAGCCCGGACAGCAGCGGCCGGCCGGCCCGGCGCTCCAGTTCGACGCCCTGCACGTTCAGGGCGACGTCCAGCACGCTGTTCGCCGCGGCCCAGACCGCCAGGCCGCAGGTCAACAGCAGGAGGTCGGGGGCGAGCGCCGCCACCAGGACGCCGGGTGCGTAGACCACGAACCCGACCTGGGCGGCGCGGCGACCGCCCCACCGGGTGGCCAGGGCGCCACCGAGGGACAGCCCGAGCACCGCGCCGCCCTCGACGCCGAGGACGGCCACGGCCAGCTCGCCGGCGGAGAGGTCGAGCCGTCCCTGGACGGCGGGGATGCGCCCGAACCAGCTCGCCGAGACCAGCCCGGTCATCACGAACGCCACCAGTGCGCCGGCGCGCGCCCGACGCAGCCGGCCGGCGGCGGCCACGGCGGCCTGCTGCTGCACGGGACCTGCGGTACCCGGATCGGCGCGCCGCGCACGGACCCGCGAGTCCCCCTCGGTGGTCGTCCGCGGGATGGCCCCGCCCCCGGCCCACGGGGAGCACCCCCCGCCTGACCGCCGCCCCGGGCAGTGCCGACACCCGCGCCGGCTCCCCCGACCAGAG
>NZ_JBJGZA010000067.1:0-8063 GCF_054050255.1 Geodermatophilus sp. SYSU D00700
GGCCCCACGGCCTCCCACCCGGGCGCGCGTCCCCCCCCCCGCGGGGGCGGCCCCCCCGCGGGGGGGTGGGGGGGGGGCCCCCCCGACGATCAGGTCACCTGATCCCGGCGGGACACCCTCACGGGCGGCGCAGGACCCGCAGCAGCCAGACGCAGCGCGGCGGCACCTCGATGGCCCCGGGCGCGACGACGGCCGGCCGCGGCGGCGTCCCGGTGGCGTACTCGGTGCTCACGACGAGCTCGTAGCCGTCGGCCCACGGCGCCCCGGGCAGGTGCACGGTCACCGGGTCGGGCCCGGCGTGCAGCTGCACGAGGTAGGAGTCGTCGACCACCGGCCGCCCGCGCTCGTCGCGGTGCCGGATCGCGCGGCCGTCGAGGTACATGCCGACCGTCTGCAGGCCGGCGTCGAACCAGTCCGCCGTGGTCAGCTGCCCGCCGGCGGGAGCGAACCATGCCACGTCCCGCGTGCCGCCGGTGGCCGGGATCTCGTGCCCCTCGAAGAAGGCCTCCTGCCGCAGCACCGGGGAGTCGCGGCGCACCCGCACCAGCCGGCGGACGAAGTCCAGCAGGTCCCCGTCGACGCCGTCCCAGTCGATCCAGGAGACCTCGTTGTCCTGGCAGTAGGCGTTGTTGTTGCCGCCCTGGCTGCGGCCGAGCTCGTCGCCCGCGGTCAGCATCGGGACGCCGGTGGACAGCAGCAGCGTGGCCAGGTGGTTGCGCACCTGGCGGGCCCGCAGCGCCTGCACCGCGGGGTCGTCGGTGGGCCCCTCGACGCCGCAGTTCCAGTTGCGGTTGTGGCTCTCGCCGTCCCGGTTGTCCTCGCCGTTGGCCTCGTTGCGCTTGCGCTCGTAGGTGACCAGGTCGGCGAGGGTGAACCCGTCGTGGGCGGTGACGAAGTTGATGCTGGCGAACGGGCGCCGGCCGTCGGAGCGGTACAGGTCCGAGGAGCCGGTCAGCCGGTAGGCCAGGTCACGGACGCCGACGTGGGCGCCGGACCAGACGTCGCGCACGGTGTCGCGGTACCGCCCGTTCCACTCGGTCCACAGCGGCGGGAAGTTGCCCACCTGGTAGCCGCCCTCGCCGATGTCCCACGGCTCGGCGATCAGCTTGACCTGGCTGACCACCGGGTCCTGGTGGACGACGTCGAAGAACGCCGAGAGCCGGTCGACGTCGTGCATCGAGCGGGCGAGCGCCGCGGCCAGGTCGAAACGGAACCCGTCGACGTGCATCTCGGTCACCCAGTACCGCAGCGAGTCCATGAGCATCGCCAGCACCTGCGGCCGGCGGACGTCGAGGGTGTTCCCGCAGCCGGTGTAGTCGGTGTAGCGGGCCGGGTTGGCGCCGTCGAGCCGGTAGTAGCCGGGGTTGTCGATGCCCCGCAGCGACAGTGTCGGGCCGGTGGCGTCGCCCTCGGCGGTGTGGTTGTAGACGACGTCGAGGACGACCTCGATCCCGGCCTGGTGCAGCGCCTTCACCATCGCCTTGAACTCGGTGACCTGCGCCCCGCCCGAGCCCGCCGAGCTGTAGGCGGCGTGCGGGGCGAAGTAGGCGAGGGAGTTGTAGCCCCAGTAGTTGGTCAGCCCGCGGCGCAGCAGGTGCGGCTCGCTGACGAAGTGGTGCACCGGCAGCAGCTCCACGGCGGTGACGCCGAGTGACTGCAGGTGCGCGACGAACGCCGGGTGCGCCAGGCCCGCGTAGGTGCCGCGCAGCGCCGGCGGGACCTCGGGGTGGCGCATGGTCGCGCCCTTGACGTGCACCTCGTAGATGACGGTGTCCGACCACGGGGTGTTCGGCCGCCGGTCGCCGTCCCACGGGAAGGAGTCGTGGACGACGACGCCGCGCGGCACGAACGGCGCGGAGTCGCGGCCGTCGGGCGTGCCGGCGTCGACGCCGTCGGCGCGGTGGCCGAACAGCGCCGGGTCGAGGGTCAGCTCGCCGTCGACGGCGCGGGTGTAGGGATCCAGCAGCAGCTTGGCGGGGTTCCACCGCGCGCCGGCGCCGGGGTGGTAGGGGCCGTGCACCCGGTAGCCGTAGCGCTGGCCGGGGGCGACGCCGGGCAGCCGGCCGTGCCACACCTGGTGGGTGGTCTCCTGCAGCCGGTGGCGGTGCTCGGCGCCGTCGGGGTCGAACAGGCACAGGTCGACGGCGGTGGCGCCGGCCGACCACACCGCGAAGTTGGTGCCGGTGCCGTCCCAGTGCGCACCGAGGGGCGCGGGGGAGCCCGGCCACACGGCGGCGTCCTCGGGATTCCTCACCCGGCGATACTGCACGGTCCGCCTGTCGGGCGGAGGGATCAGGGGAGTTGGTTGGATGGGGTCGTGTCGAGCAGCGCCGCGTCCCCCGGGCCCGCCGGAGCCGAGCCCGTCGTCGAGATGCGGGGGGTGGACGTCGTCCGCGGGGGCTCGTACCTGCTGCGCGGGATCGACTGGACCGTCCTGCCCGACCAGCGCTGGGTGGTCCTCGGGCCCAACGGCGCGGGCAAGACCACGCTGCTGCAGCTCGCCGGCGCGCACATGCACCCGACCCGCGGCGAGGTGCGGCTGCTCGGCGAGACGATGGGCGCGGTCGACGTCTTCGAGCTGCGCCCGCGGATCGGGCTGACCAGCGCCGCGCTGGCCCAGCGGATCGAGCCGGGGGAGCGCACCGGCGACGTCGTCCTGTCGGCCGGGTACGCCGTCGTCGGGCGGGGCCGGGAGCGCTACGACATCCACGACCTCAGCCGGGCGGCGCTGCTCATGCAGCAGTGGGGGGTGCAGGCGATCGCCCACCGCCCGTTCGGCACGCTCAGCGAGGGGGAGCGCAAGCGGACGCAGATCGCCCGCGCGCTCATGCCCGACCCGGAGCTGCTGCTGCTCGACGAGCCCGGTGCCGGCCTCGACCTCGGCGGCCGGGAGGACCTCGTCAGCCGGCTGTCCGACCTCGCCCGCTACCTCTACGCCCCGGCGCAGGTGCTGGTCACCCACCACGTCGAGGAGATCCCGCCGGGCTACACCCACGCGCTGCTGCTGCGCGAGGGCGCGGTGGTCGCCTCCGGCCCGCTGGCGCAGGTGATCACCGGCGCGGCGCTGTCGCAGACCTTCGGCCTGCCGTTGCGGCTCGAGCGCTCCGACGGCCGGTTCACCGCCCGCCGCGGCCCGGCCGCTGGCTAGGGTGCCCGGCATGGCAGCAGCACCCCGGTCCGTGACCCTGTCGGTGGACGACGGCGTCGGCACGATCCGCCTCGACCGCCCGAAGATGAACGCGATCGACGAGCAGCTCTACACCGAGGTGCGGACCGCGGCCCTCGAGGCCGGTGAGCGGGCCGACGTGCGCGCCGTCGTCCTCTACGGCGGCGAGCGGGTGTTCGCCGCCGGCGCTGACATCAAGGCCATGTCGCAGCTCGACGGCCGGTCGATGGTGGCCTGGGGCCGGGAGCTGACCAACAGCTTCACCACGGTCGCCCGCATCCCCAAGCCGGTCATCGCCGCGATCACCGGCTACGCCCTGGGCGGTGGCTACGAGCTCGCGCTGTGCGCGGACTTCCGGGTCATGGGGGCGGGCGCGAAGGTCGGGCAGCCGGAGATCCTGCTCGGCGTCATCCCCGGGGCCGGCGGCACCCAGCGGCTCGCCCGCCTGGTCGGCCCGGCGAAGGCCAAGGACCTGGTGTTCACCGGCCGGCACGTGGGCGCGGAGGAGGCCCTGGAGCTGGGCCTGGCCGACGCGGTCGTCCCCGACGCCGAGGTGTACGACACGGCGGTGGCGATGGCGCGCAAGTTCGCGGCGGGCCCGCCGCTGGCGCTGGCCGCGGCCAAGCGCGCGGTCGACGAGGGGCTCGACCTGCCGCTGCAGGGCGGGCTGGAGCTGGAGAGCCGGCTGTTCGCCGAGCTGTTCGACACCGAGGACCAGAAGGCCGGCATGCGCTCGTTCCTCGAGCAGGGCCCCGGGAAGGCGACGTTCAACGGGCGCTGACCGTGACGGGCAGTCCGGGCCGGACCCCCGGCGCCGCCCTGCGCCTGGCCGGCGTGACGAGCGCCCCTGCCCTCGACGGGGTCGACCTCGACGTCGCCGCCGGTGAGCTGGTCGCCCTGCTCGACCCCGCCGGCACGCACGGGCGGGCGGTGCTCGACGTCGTCGCCGGGGTCGCGCGCCCTGACCCCGGGCAGGTGGTCCTCGCCGGGCGGGACGTGACCGGGACGCCCGCGGCCGAGCGCGCGGTCGCTCGGGTCACGGCCGACCCCGGCCCCGCGCGGTTCCGCACCGTCGCCGCCTCCGCCGTGCCGCGCCGGGGCGCCGACGCGGAGGCGGCGGGGCGGGCCGCCGGGCTGCTCGGCCTCGTCGGGCTCGCGGGGCGCGCCGGTGAGCGGGTGCGCCGGCTGTCCCCGCACGACCGGCTGCGCCTGGCCCTCGTGCGGGCCCTCACCGGCGACCCGCAGGTGCTGCTGCTCGACGAGCCGTTCGCCCGCTGCGGCGGCGCCACCCAGCGGGCGCTGCGGGAGGAGCTCCGCCGGCTGCAGCTCCGCGCGGGCGTGACGACCCTGCTCGCCACCTCCGACGCGGCCGAGGCGCTGGCCGTCGCCGACCGCGTCGCCGTGCTGCGCGACGGCCGCGTGGAGCAGGTGGGCACCCCCGACGAGCTCTACCAGCGGCCGGCGACGGTGTTCGTGGCCGAGTCGGCCGGCACGGTGAACCGCATCCCGGCCGTGCTCGGCGACGGCGACGTCGAGTTCCTCGGCGTCCGCCGGGAGGTCCTGGGCGCGCCGCCACCGCCGGGTCCGGCGACCGCGCTGGTGCGGCCGGAGGCGCTGGAGGTGAGCGCCGACCGGCGGGGCGCGGGCCGGGTCGTCACCCGGACCTTCACCGGGGTCACCTCCCGGCTGGCGGTGGCGCTGCCCGACGGTCTCGAGGTGCAGGCCGACGTCCCGAGCGCGACCAGCCGGGACCTGCTCCCGGGGACGCCGGTGACCGTGACGCCGGCGGAGCACCCGGTGCTGGTCACGGTGCGGTCGCCGGACTGACCGCCGGGGTGCACGAGGATGGGCCGGTGAGCAGCCCCGACCTCCTCGACGTCGACCGTTCCGACCCCGCCGGGCGGGCGTGGGTGGACCGCGCCGTGGCCGTCGTCGAGGCCGACGCGCTGCGCAGCGCCGACACCCACCTGCTGGTCTACCCGCTGCCGCCGGCGTGGGGCGTCGAGCTCTACCTCAAGGACGAGTCCACGCACCCGACCGGCAGCCTCAAGCACCGGCTGGCCCGCTCGCTGTTCCTGCACGCGCTGTGCTCGGGCTGGATCACCGAGGGCAGCCCCGTCGTCGAGGCCTCGAGCGGGTCGACGGCGGTGAGCGAGGCGTACTTCGCGCGGATGCTGGGCCTGCCGTTCGTGGCGGTCATGCCGGCCTCGACCAGCCCGGAGAAGGTGGCGCTCATCGAGTTCCACGGCGGCCGGTGCCACTTCGTCGAGCGGGCGCCGGAGATGTACGACGAGGCCCGCCGGCTGGCCGCCGAGTGCGGCGGCCACTACCTCGACCAGTTCACCCACGCCGAGCGGGCCACCGACTGGCGGGGCAACAACACCATCGCCGAGTCGGTGTTCGAGCAGTTGGCCCTCGAGCGCCACCCCGTCCCCGAGTGGGTCGTCGTCGGCGCCGGGACCGGCGGCACCAGCGCCACCTTCGGCCGCTACCTGCGCTACCGCCGGCACCGCACCCGGCTGGCGGTCGTCGACCCGGAGAACTCCGCCTTCTTCCCCGGTTGGGTGGACGACGAGCCCGCGTGGACCACCGGCTCGCCCTCGCGGATCGAGGGCATCGGCCGGCCGCGGGTGGAGCCCTCGTTCCTCCCCACGGTGGTCGACCGGATGATCCGCGTCCCCGACGCCGCGTCGCTGGCCGCGGTCCACCACCTGGAGCGGGCGACCGGACGGCGGGCCGGCGGCTCCACCGGCACCAACCTGTGGGGGGCGTTCCGGCTGGTGGCCGAGATGGTGGCCGCCGGGCGCACCGGCAGCGTCGTCACACTGCTCTGCGACGGCGGCGAGCGGTACGCGCACACCTACCACTCCGACGCCTGGGTGGCCGCCCAGGGACTCGACCTCGCCCCCCACACCGAGGTGCTGAAGGAGTTCTCCGCGACCGGCCGGTGGACCGGGTGACCGGGGTCACCGGCACCCCGGCACGCCGCCCCGTTACCCGGCAGTAGCCTCCACTATCGGAGCCAGGCGGGCCCACGTGCCCGCGTCCCCCCAAGACCGATCGCGGAGGTAGGTCTGGCGATGAACATCGTCGTTCTGGTCAAGCAGGTACCCGACTCCGGCACCCAGCGCTCGCTGGACCCGTCGGACAACACCGTCGCCCGCGCCACCGCGGACAACGTCATCAACGAGATCGACGAGTACGCCATCGAGGAGGCCCTCCAGGTCAAGGAGGCCCAGGGCGGCGAGGTCACCATCCTGACCGTCGGCCCGGCCTCGGCCACCGACGCGATCCGCAAGGCGCTGTCGATGGGCGCGGACAAGGCCGTGCACGTCGTCGACGACGCCATCCACGGCTCGTGCGCCATCCAGACCTCCGGCATCCTCGCCGCGGCGCTGCAGCAGCTGGACTACGACCTGGTCCTGACCGGCGCCACGTCCACCGACGGCCAGGTCGCGGTCATGCCCGCGCTGCTGTCGGAGCGGCTGGGCATCCCGCAGCTGTCGGGCGCGCAGAAGCTCACCGTCGAGGGCTCCACGGTCAAGGTGGAGCGGCAGACCGACGGCGGCTTCTGGGCGCTGGAGGCCCCGCTGCCAGCCATCGTGTCCACCTGGGACACCATCAACGAGCCGCGCTACCCCTCGTTCAAGGGGATCATGGCCGCGAAGAAGAAGCCGGTCGAGACCAAGTCGCTGGCCGACCTGGGCATCGACCCCTCCACCGTGGGCCTGGCCACCGCCACCAGCGCCGTCGTCGACTTCTCCGGCCGCCCGCCCAAGGGCGAGGGCGTCAAGGTCACCGACGAGGGCGACGGCGCGGAGAAGCTCGTGGGCTTCCTGGCCGAGCAGAAGCTCGTCTGACCCGGCCCGGATCGCAGCGAAGAGGAGACTGAACACCCATGGCAGAGGTCCTGGTCCTCGTCGAGCTGAACCCGGCCGACGGCACCGTCCGCAAGACGACCCTGGAGGCGCTCACCGCCGCCCGCGCGCTCGGTGAGGTCTCGGCGGTCGTCGCCGGGGGCCCCGGGGTCGCCGCCGGCGCCCGCGATCGGCTCGCCGAGTACGGCGCGGCGAAGGTCTACGCCGCCGAGTCCCCCGAGATCGACGAGTACCTCGTCGCGCCCAAGGCCGAGGTGCTCGCGCAGCTGGTGCAGCAGGTGTCGCCGGCCGCCGTCGTCATCCCCTCCTCCCCGGAGGGCCGGGAGGTCGCCGGCCGGCTGGCGCTCAAGACCGGCAGCGGCTTCCTCACCGACGTCACCGAGATCGCACCCGACGGCACCGCCACCCAGGTGATCTTCGCCGGCGGGCAGATCGTGCACTCCAAGGTGACGGTCGGCACGCCGATCTACACCCTGCGCGGCAACTCGGTCGCCCCCGAGCCGGCCCCCGCCGCCGGCGAGACGGTCCCGGTCGAGGTCTCGATCTCCGAGCAGGCCAAGCAGACCCGGGTGGTCGACCGGGTCGTCGAGCAGAAGAGCAACCGGCCCGAGCTGACCGAGGCCGCGATCGTGGTCTCCGGTGGCCGCGGGGTCGGCAGCGCGGACAACTTCGCGCTGATCGAGGCCCTGGCCGACTCCCTCGGCGGCGCCGTCGGTGCCTCGCGGGCCGCGGTCGACTCCGGCTTCTACCCGCACAGCTTCCAGGTCGGGCAGACCGGCAAGACCGTCTCGCCGCAGCTCTACATCGCCGTCGGCATCTCCGGTGCCATCCAGCACCGCGCCGGCATGCAGACCAGCAAGACCATCGTGGCCGTCAACAAGGACCCCGAGGCCCCGATCTTCGAGCTGGCCGACTTCGGTGTCGTCGGTGACCTGTTCCAGGTCGCCCCCAAGGCCACCGAGCTGATCAAGGCCCGCCGGTAGCAGCACCAGCACGTCGAGCGCCGGCCCCGCGGGGCC
>NZ_JBJGZA010000068.1:0-7987 GCF_054050255.1 Geodermatophilus sp. SYSU D00700
GCAGCCGCGCCATAGAGGAAGACCCCCCCACCCCCCCCCCCCCCAAACCCCCGCCCGCCCCCGCCCCCCCCCCCCCCCCCCCCCCCCCCCCCCCCCCCCCCCCCCCCCCCCCCCCCCCCCCCCCCGCGTCGGGGTCGGCCGCCCGCAGATAGGACTGCAGGACCCACGCGCCGGCGGGACCGGCGACCTCGTCGTGGTCGAGGCCGCGCCCGGCGCGCAGCACGCCGACGTCCCCGGCCGCCATCCCGGCGGCGTCCCCCCAGCGGTGCGTCACCGACCCGGCCAGCACGACGGCCACGACGTCGACGGCGCGGTGCGCGTGCACGCCGTAGCCGGCGCCGGGCGGCAGCCGGTCGAGGGTGACCCGCAGCAGCGGGCCGAGCGAGCCGTCGCCGGGCTCGAGCAGGGTCTCGCCGACCGGGCCGGTCACGTGCGGGCCCCCTCCACCGTGCGCCCGGGCAGCGCGGCCGCCCCGCCCGGCAGCCCGCCGAGCGCCAGGGCCACGGTCAGCGACCACGCGACGCCCATCGCCAGCCCGCCGACGACGTCGGACGGGAAGTGCACGCCCAGCCACACCCGGGTGAGCCCGACCAGCGCGGCGAGCGCGACCCCCGCCGCCAGCGCCCTGCGTCGCCCGCCCGCGGTCAGCCGCGGCCAGGCGAGGACCAGCGCGACGGTGACCAGCGTGGCCACGCCCGACGAGTGCCCGCTGGGGTAGCTGAGCCCCTCGTAGACCAGCCCGCCGTTCTCGTAGGCCGGGCGGGCGCGGCCGGCCGCCTCCTTGAGTGCGGTGGTGAGCGGGCCGATCGCGGTGATCGCCGCGCCCACCCAGAGCAGCGTCCGCCACGCCCGCCGCGCGGCCAGCCAGGCCAGCACCGGGAGGAACACCAGCACCCGGAACCAGGTGACCCCCGGGGTGGTCAGCACCTCCAGCAGCCCGCCGACCAGCGCGGAGCGGTCGTCCCCGGCGTAGAGCGCCCCGCTGACCGCCTCGTCGAGGCGGACCTGCGGCGGGAACCCGGAGACCACGCCGGCACCGAGCACGCCGAGGACGGTGATCCCGCCGCCGATCGCGGTGAGCACCCGACGGCGCGGGCGGGAGGCGTCGGGGGGCGGCACTCCCCCACTCTCCCCGACGTCGCGGGGCGTGACACGCTGGCCCGCGTGGTCGACCGGGGACACGACCGCCCACCGTCCGCCGAGACGCTGCGGCGGCTGGAGCGCGCCTCCGGCGCCATCGCCACCCGCGCCGTCGCCCGGATGGACGACGACCTGCCCTGGTTCCGCACCATGCCCGCCGACCAGCGCTCCTGGGTCATGCTGGTCGCGCAGGCCGGCATCGCCTCGCTGGTGGAGTGGTGCCGCAACCCGGGCCGCCCGCCCCGGCTGACCGGCGAGGTGTTCGGCGCCGCGCCCCGCGACCTGGTGCGGGCGGTGCCGCTCAAGCAGACCGTCGACCTGGTCAAGCTCACCGTCGAGGTGATGGACGACCACGTCGAGTCGGTGGCCGAGCCCGGGGACGCCGTCGCGCTGCGGGTGGCGGTGCTCCAGTTCAGCCGCGAGGTGGCCTTCGCCACCGCGCACGTCTACGCCAGCTTCGCGGAGAACCGCGGCGCGTGGGACGCCCGGCTCGAGGCGCTCGTCGTCGACGCGCTGGTCCGCGGGGAGCGCTCCGAGGAGCTGCCCGGGCGGGCCGCGGCGCTGGGCTGGGCGGGCACCGAGCCGGTCACCGTGCTGGTCGGCGCCGCCCCGGCCGACGGCGACGCGCACACCGCCGTCCGCCGGGCCGCCCGCTCGCACGGCGGCGAGGTCCTCGTCGGCGTGCACGCCGAGCAGCTGGTCGTCGTCCTCGGCGGGGTCGACGACGTCGCCGCGGCCGCCCGCCGGGTCGCCGAGGAGTTCGCCCCCGGCCCGGTGGTGCTCGGCCCCGTCGTCGACCGGCTCAGCGCAGCCGGCGGGTCCGCTGCCGCGGCCCTGGCGGGGCTTCGGGCGGCCCGGGCGTGGCCGGAGGCGCCGCGGCCCGTCGCCGCCGACGCCCTGCTGCCCGAGCGGGCCCTTGACGGCGACCCGCTGGCGCGGGCGGCCCTGGCCGAGCGGGTCGTGCTGCCGCTGCGGAGCGCCGGCGGCGAGGTGCTCGAGACGGTGCGCGCGGTGCTCGCCGGCGGCGGCAACCTGGAGGCCAGCGCGCGGGCGCTGTTCGTCCACCCCAACACCGTCCGGTACCGGCTCAAGCGGGCCGCGGAACTGACCGGTCTGGTGGCCACCGACCCCCGCGGCGCGTGGACGCTGCACGTCGCGCTGACCCTCGCCGACCTCGACGGCGGCCGCGGCCTCTGGCGCTGAGCACGGACCCCCTCGCCCCCCACCACTCGCAGGCTCGCGGCGGGGCCCTGCGAGGGGGCCGCCCGCGGAAGTGCTCGGGCGGGCAGTGTGGTCCCCACCACGGAAACGGCCTCTGGCGGCCATCTGGGGCGTCGTTCTTGTAGGAACCCTCCAAAGCGCGGCGGTGTGCTTTCGTCGCGCCCGAGCGCGCGGGCGGCCCCGACCTCTGACACGGTGAGGAGGTGCTGGCCGTCCTCGCCCCCGGACAGGGTGCCCAGAAGCCCGGGATGCTCACCCCCTGGCTGGACCTCCCAGGAGCCGAGTCCTTCTTCCGCTGGGCCGGCGCGATCGCCGACGCCGACCTGCTGACGATGGGCACCACCGGCGACGCCGAGGCCATCCGCGACACCGCCGTGACCCAGCCGCTGGTGGTCGCGATGAGCCTGTTCGTCGCCCGCGAGCTCGGCGGCCTGCCCGGCCCGGTCGCGCACTCGCCGCACAGCGGCCGCGACGTGGTCATCACCGGGCACAGCGTCGGCGAGCTCACCGCCGCCGCGCTGGCCGGCGTGCTGTCGGTGGAGGCCGCGATCGCGCTGACCGCCGTCCGCGGCCGGGCGATGGCCCGCGCGTGCGCGCTCACCCCGACCGGGATGTCCGCGGTCCTGGGCGGCGACCCGGAGGAGCTCGAGGCGGCGCTGGCGCGGCACGGGCTGGTGGCGGCCAACCTCAACGGCGGCGGGCAGGTCGTCGTCGCCGGGCCGGTGGAGGGGCTGGCCGCGCTCAAGGCCGAGCCGCCCGCGAAGGCGCGGGTGCTGCCGCTGTCGGTGGCCGGCGCCTTCCACACCGCCTACATGGCCCCCGCCCGCGAGGAGCTCGAGGCCCTGGTGGGCGGGCTCCGCCCGGCCGACCCGAGCCGGCTGCTGCTGTCCAACGCCGACGGCGCGGCGGTCGAGTCCGGCGCCGAGGCGCTCTCCCGCCTGGTCAGCCAGGTGACCAGCCCGGTGCACTTCGACGCCTGCCTGGGCACCCTGCGCGACCTCGGCGTCACCGCCGCGATCGAGCTGCCGCCGGCCGGGGCGCTGGCGGGGCTGGCCAAGCGGGAGTGGAAGGACGCCACGGACGGGAACGCGGTCGAGGTCCTGGCCCTCACCGGCCCCGGCGACCTCGACCGTGCCCGCGCGCTCATCGACGCCGCCCGCGGCCGGCCCGAGGCCGAGCACCAGCCCGACTGGCGGGTCGTCGTCGCCCCCGTCCGCGGCACCGTCAGCCCCGCCGACGTCCCCGAGGGCACCCGCCTGCCGGCCGGCACCCTGCTCGGCCGGGTCCGCGGCCGGCAGGGGGAGGCCGACGTGTCGGCCGGCTACGACGGCGTCCTCGCGGAGTGGCTGGTCCAGGACGGCGACCTGGTCGACGCCGGCGACCCCCTCGCCCGTCTCTACCCGGAGGTCCCCGCGTGAGCATCCGCCTGGCAGCCGGTGCGCCCGGCGCCCGCATCCTCGGACTCGGCGCCTACCGCCCGCGACGGCGGGTGACCAACGACGAGCTCGCCCAGGTCATGGACACCAACGACGAGTGGATCCAGACCCGGGTCGGCATCGCCGAGCGCCGCTGGGCGTCGGAGGACGAGACCCTCGTCGAGATGGCCGTCGCCGCCGGCGGCAAGGCGCTGGCCGCCAGCGGCCTGGCGCCCGACGAGATCGACCTGGTCGTGCTGGCCAGCGCGAGCCTCAAGGAGCCGATCCCCGGCATCGGCCCGCAGGTGGCCCACCGGCTGGGCATCCCGCGCCCGGGCGCCTTCGACCTCAACGCCGGGTGCGCCGGGTTCTGCTACGCCCTGGAGGTGGCCTCCGCCGCCATCCGCACCGGCTCGGCCCGCAACGCGCTCGTCGTGGGCGTCGAGCGGCTGACCGACGTCGTCGACAAGAGCGACCGGTCCACCGCGGTGATCTTCGCCGACGGGGCCGGCGCCGCCGTGCTCGGCGCCGCCGACGAGCCCGGCATCGGGCCGGTCGCCTGGGGCAGCGACGGCGACCAGTTCTCGGCCATCGAGATCGCCGCCGGCACCGGCACGATGACGATGGCCGGGCAGGCGGTCTACCGCTGGGCCACCACCCGGCTCACCGAGACGCTCGAGGAGGCGATGGAGGCCGCCGGCGTCGGGCCGCAGGACATCGACGTGTTCGCCCCGCACCAGGCCAACCTGCGCATCGTCGAGTCGATGACCAAGCGGCTGGGCTTCGGCGCGGACGTCGTCGTCGCCCGCGACATCGTGCGGTCGGGCAACACCTCCGCGGCGTCGATCCCGCTGGCGCTGACCGCGCTGCTCGAGTCCGGCGAGGCGAAGAGTGGTGATCTCGCGCTCGTCCTCGGGTACGGAGCGGGCCTGACCTTCGCCGGCCAGGTGCTCACCCTGCCCTGAGCCGCGCCACCGACCCCCGGACCCCCGGGCCCGACGGCGGGCACCGCCCGCCCCCACCGAGAGAGAGGACCCCCGCGTGAGCGAGGACATCCAGGCAGGTCTGGCCGAGATCCTGGAGGAGGTCGCCGGGGTCACCCCCGCCGACGCCACCCCGGAGAAGTCGTTCACCGAGGACCTCGACGTCGACTCCCTGTCGATGGTCGAGATCGCCACCGCCGTCGAGGACAAGTTCGGCGTGGCCATCCCCGACGACGAGCTCGGCAACATCAAGACCGTCGGCGACGCGATCAGCTACATCCAGAAGAACCAGGGCTGACGCCGGTCCCCCGGCCGCCCGCGCCTGCACGCCCCAGGAGAGGACCCGTCATGAGCTCGAACGACGACGTCGTCGTCACCGGCCTCGGAGCCACCACACCGCTGGGTGGCGACGTCGCCAGCACCTGGGACGCGCTGCTGGCCGGGCGGTCGGGGGTCCGCCGGCTCACCGACGACTGGGTCAAGGAGTTCCCGGCCCAGCTCGCCGCGACCCTGGCCACCGAGCCCGCCGAGCAGATCGACCGGGTCCGCGCCCGGCGGCTGGACCGCAGCCAGCAGGTGGCGGTCATCGCCGGCGAGGAGGCCTGGGCCGACTCCGGTGCCGCCGACGCCGGCGTCGACCCGGAGCGGATCGCGGTCGTGTTCGGCACCGGCATCGGCGGCGCGATGACGCTGCTCGGCCAGGACGACGTCCTCGAGGCCAAGGGGCCCAAGCGGGTCTCGCCCTTCACCATCCCGATGCTCATGCCCAACGGCCCCGCCGCCGCCGTCGGCCTGGCCGTGGGCGCCCGCGGCGGCGTGCACGCACCGGTGAGCGCCTGCGCCTCCGGCGCCGAGGCCATCCGCTGGGGGCTGGACCTGCTCCGCCTCGACCGCGCCGACATCGTGCTGGTCGGCGGCGCCGAGGCCGTCGTCCACCCACTGCCCATGGCCGGTTTCGCCGCGATGCGGGCGATGAGCACCCGCAACGACGAGCCCGAGCGCGCCTCGCGGCCGTTCGACAAGGGCCGGGACGGGTTCGTCCTCGGCGAGGGCGCCGCCGCGCTCGTGCTCGAGCGGGCCGGCTCCGCCCGCGCCCGCGGCGCCACGGTGCACGCCCGGCTCGCCGGGGCCGGCGCCACCGCCGACGGCTACGACCTCGTCGCGCCGCACCCCGAGGGCGAGGGCGCCGCCCGCGCGATCGGCGCCGCGCTGCGCGACGCGGGCCTCTCCCCCTCCGACGTCGGCCACGTCAACGCGCACGCCACCTCGACGCCGGTCGGCGACACCGCCGAGGCCCAGGCGATCCGCAGCGCCGTCGGCGAGGACACGCTGGTGTCGGCGACCAAGAGCCAGACCGGCCACCTGCTCGGGGCGGCCGGGGCGCTGGAGTCGGTGTTCACCGTCCTGGCCCTGCGCGACCAGGTGGTGCCCGCGACGGCCAACCTCGACGACCCCGACGACGACGCCGCGGTCCAGGCGCTCGACATCGTGCGCCGCGAGCCGCGCAGGGCCAGCTTCACCGCCGCGGTCAACGACTCCTTCGGCTTCGGCGGGCACAACCTGGCGCTGGTCTTCACCACGTTCTGACGAAGGACCCCGCTGCCCCCCCGCCACTCGCACGCTCGCGGCGGGCCCCTGCAGCGGGGCCGTTCCAGCACCTCAGCCGGCCTCGCGGGGGGCCGGTCCTCGACCGTCCGGCCCCGGGCCGGCCTCTGGAGACCCCTGGTGACCACCGTCCACGCCGTCCCGACGCTGCCCAGCCCCGACCCGCGCGACCCCGAGGACCGGCTGCTGCGCCTGCTCGACGACGGATCCGCGGCCCTGCTGACCCCCCGCGACACCTCGGGCGTGCTGGCCGCCCGCGGCACCGTCGACGGCGCGCCGGTCGTCGCCTTCTGCACCGACGCCACCGTCATGGGCGGGGCGATGGGGGCCGACGGCTGCCGGCACGTCGTGGACGCGATCGACACCGCGCTGCGGGAGCGGGTGCCGGTGGTGGGCGTCTGGCACTCCGGCGGCGCCCGGCTCGCCGAGGGCGTCACCGCGCTGCACGCCGTGGGCGAGGTGTTCGCCGCGATGGTGCGCGCCTCGGGGCGCATCCCGCAGGTCTCGGTCGTCCTCGGCCCCGCCGCCGGTGGCGCCGCGTACGGCCCGGCGCTCACCGACCTGGTGATCATGGGCCCGGCCGGGCGCGTGTTCGTCACCGGTCCCGACGTCGTCCGCTCGGTCACCGGCGAGGACGTCGACATGGAGAGCCTCGGCGGACCCGACACCCACGGCCGGCGCAGCGGCGTCGTCCACGTGGTCACCGACTCCGAGGCGGCGGCGCTGGCCACCGCCCGCCAGGCGGTCGGGCTGCTGGCCGCCCAGGGCTCCTTCGGCCCGGTCGCCTCCCGGCCCGGCGCCGACCTGCGCGCCCTGCTGCCCGAGCGGGCCAACCGCGCCTACGACGTCCGGCCGCTGGTGGCCGCGGTCCTCGACGGGCCGGGACTGGAGCTGCACCCGCGGTGGGCGCCCAACGTCGTCACCACGCTGGGCCGGCTGGCCGGGCGCACCGTCGGGGTCGTGGCGAACAACCCGCTGCGGCTGGGCGGCTGCCTGGACTCCGCATCGGCGGAGAAGGCGGCCCGGTTCGTGCGGATGTGCGACGCGTTCGGCGTGCCGCTCGTGGTGCTCGTCGACGTCCCCGGCTACCTGCCCGGCGTCGGCCAGGAGTGGGACGGCGTCGTGCGGCGCGGCGCCAAGCTGCTGCACGCCTTCGCCGAGGCGGTGGTGCCGCGGGTGACCCTGGTGACCCGCAAGGCCTACGGCGGCGCCTACATCGCGATGAACGCCCGCTCGCTGGGCGCCACCGCCGTGATCGCCTGGCCGGGGGCGGAGGTGGCGGTGATGGGCGCCCGGGCCGCCGTCGGGATCCTGCACCGCAAGAAGCTGGCCGCGGTGCCGCCCGGGGAGCGGGAGGCCCTGCACGCCCGGCTGGCCGAGGAGCACGAGCGGATCGCCGGCGGGGTGGCCCGGGCGCTGCAGATCGGTGTCGTCGACGAGGTGATCGAGCCCTCGCAGACCCGCGCCCGGCTGGTGCAGGCCCTGGTCGCCGCGCCGGCCGGCCGCGGCGCGCACGGCAACATCCCGCTGTAGCGCCACACTCCCGGACCGGCGTGGACGAGGAGAGGCCCGGCCCCGCCGCCCCGCTGGCGGGGCGCGGGGGGGGGCGTCCGGCCCGCCCAA
>NZ_JBJGZA010000069.1:0-7837 GCF_054050255.1 Geodermatophilus sp. SYSU D00700
GGGGGCCCGGGGCGCGGCCGCCGGGGGTTTGGTTTGGGTGGGGCCCGCCCCCGGCGCGGACGGGGGGGCGCCCCGGCCCCGGCCCCGCCGGCGCGGGCGGGACCGCGGTCCCACCCGCGCCGGGCACCGGCTGCCCCCGGTCCAGCGCGTCGAGGTGCTCCTTGATCACCCGCAGCGGCAGGTAGTGGTCCCGCTGCGCGGTGAGCACGTAGCGCAGCCGGTCGACGTCGGCCCGGGAGAACTTCCGGTACCCCGACGGCGTCCGCTGCGGGGAGACCAGCCCCTCGCTCTCGAGGAACCGGATCTTGCTGATGGTCACGTCGGGGAAGTCGTCGCGCAGGGCGGTGAGCACCGCCCCGATCGTCAGGCGCGGGGTCCGCGCGTCCGCGGCGCCGTCCCCGGACGCGCCGGCGGGCGCTCCGGACACCGGATCAGCGGACCACGTCAGCGGGCGGAGTGCTCGCCGGTGCGCGGGCCGGTCAGGTAGACGAGGCGGAACTTGCCGATCTGCACCTCGTCACCGCCGGCGAGGGTGGCGACGTCGACCGGCTCGCGGTTGACGTAGGTGCCGTTGAGGCTGCCGACGTCGTGCACCGAGAAGCCGCCGCCCTCGCGGTGGAACTCCACGTGCCGGCGGCTGACGGTCACGTCGTCGAGGAAGATGTCGCTGTCGGGGTGCCGGCCGGCGGTGGTGACGTCCTGGTCGAGCAGGAACCGGCTGCCGGCGTTCGGGCCGCGCTTGACCACCAGCAGCGCCGACCCGGCGGGCAGGGACTCCACGGCCCCGGCGTGGGCGTCGGCGCCGGGCTCGACGACCTCGGGGACGTCGCCGGTGTCCTCGCCGCCGACCTTCGGGATCACGCTGGTCGACTCGCCGACGCGCTCCTGGGAGAGGGCGGCGCCGCACTGCGCACAGAAGCGACTGCCCTCGGGGTTGTCGTGGCCACAACGAGTGCAGTGCACGTCTGTTCTCCTCCGGTGCAGGGGGCACCGCCGCGACGCGAGTGGCTGCCGCGGGCGGCCGGCGGACGACGGCCCGGTCGGTGCCGTCGTGGTCGGCTGCCGTGCGGCGCACGGCGGGCCGTTGGTCATGGAACCAGCGGTCGTGTCGAGGGTCAACCGGGCGTCGGGGGCGACGCCACACCTGTCCCACGGGCCCGGCGGGGGCCGTTCCCGCGGGGCAGTCTAGTGATCGTCCCGGGGCGGCCGAGGGCGGTGGGGGCGGTCAGGACGCGTCGACCAGCGCCTGGTAGGCGGCCGCGTCGAGCAGGTCGGCGGTGGGGTCGCCGCCGTCGCCGGGCACGGTGATCTCGACCAGCCAGCCCTCCCCGTAGGGATCGGCGTTCACGGTCTCGGGGGCGTCGGTGAGGGCCTCGTTGACCGCCGTGACGGTGCCCTCCACCGGGGAGTAGACGTCGGAGACCGACTTGGTCGACTCCACCTCACCGATGGGGTTGCCGGGGCCCACCTCCTCCCCCACCGCGGGCAGCTGGACGAACACGATGTCGCCCAGGGCGTCCTGCGCGTGGTCGGTGATGCCGACCCGGACGACGGTCCCCGCACCTCCGCTCCCCTGCACCAGCGCCCACTCGTGCTGGTCGGTGTAGCGGCGGTCGTCGGGCGTGGTCATGCGGCGTCGTCTCCGATCGGGGTGGGGTGGTACCGGCGCCGCGGGGCCGCGGGTCAGTCGCCGGGGTCGGGCTGAGCGTATTGAGGCTCGTCGAGGGGCCGCAACGCGTCGACGACGACCCGGTCGCGCTGCTCGATGTCCACGCTGCCGCCCTGCCGGCCGACCCGGTCGACCACGCCGCCGGGGATGCTCATCGCCGTCCGCAGGTCGGCCGCGGAGCCGATGACCACGATCTCGTAGGGGGCGCTCACCGGCCGGCCGTCGACGCGCAGGTCGCCCGGACTGCCGGTGACGGCGGTGGAGACGCCCACCCGGACACCGTCGATCTGCATCGTCTCCGCGCCGGCGCCGCGCAGCTCCTGGATGGCGTCGAGCAGGTCGGCCACCCGCACCCGGCCCTCCGGGTCGCGGACGGTGACCACCAGACCCGGGCCCTCGGCGGCGACGGTGCCGTTGAGGACGGCGAGCGCCTCGGCGCGGGAGCGGGCGTCCTCGAGCGCGGCGGCCGAACGGCTGTCGGTGTCGGACAGGTCGCGCAGCGCGCCGCGCTGGTCGGCGATCTGCGCCCGCAGCCGCTCCTCCTGGCCGTCGAGCTCGTCGAGGATGGCGACCAGCTCCTCCTCCCGGGCGCCGGCGAGGGCCTCGCCGGTGCCGGTGCTGCGCACCTGGACGGCGATCGCGAACCCGAGCAGGACGGTCAGCACGGCGATCAGCGAGGCCGCGACCAGCGACTGGCGCCGCCGGGGCCGGCCGCCGTCGGCGGGCAGGCCGGCCGGCGCGGCACCGGCGGGCCCGGGGTCCTCCGCGGAGGGCTCCTCGGCGGGCCCGTCGGCAGGACCGTCCGTGACCTCCGGGGTGCCGACGGCGTCCGGGGTGTCCGGCACGTCGGGCGCGTCGGGGACGTCGGGCGCGTCGTCCGGACGCGGGGTGTCGCTCATGCCCGGAACAGGTGCCGGCGGATGGCCGCGGCGTTGCCGAAGATGCGGATGCCGAGCACGACGACCACGGCCGTGGACAGCTGCGCGCCCACGCCGAGCTGGTCGCCGAGGAAGACGATCAGCCCGGCGACGACGACGTTCGACACGAACGAGATGACGAACACCTTGGCGTCGAAGATCCCGTCGAGGCGGGCGCGGGCACCACCGAACACCGCGTCGAGGGCGGCGACCACCGCGATCGGCAGGTAGGGCTGCAGCCACAGCGGCACGGTGGGGTCGAGGACGAGGCCGAGCGCGATGCCGACGGCCAGGCCGATGACGGGGATCACGGTCAGTCCCCCGTCCCGCCGGGTGCCCCGGCCGGTTCGCCGGTGGCGGGCGTGGCGGATCGCAATTCGGGGGTCCCCCCGGCGGGCACGGACAGCTCGTCCTCCTGGGCGAACTCGAAGCGCAGGCCGTAGACCTCGGAGATGGCGGCGAGCGCGCCGACCTCGGGGCTGGCCAGGAACCGCGCCCGGAGGTCGTCCGGGTCGCCGATCGCGCTGACGAGATAGGGGTTGGTCACCGGGCGGAAGTCGACGAGGACCGCCTCCCCGGCGAAGCGGATGGCGGTGGTCGGGCCCAGCCGCTGGCCGTTGATGCTGACCGCCTCGGCCCCGGAGGCCCACAGCGCGTTGACCACCAGCTGCAGGTCGCCGTCCTGCACGCGGCCGCGGGCGTCCGCCTCCGCCGAGCCGCCCACGGGATCGGCGTCGGCATCGGGCTCGGCGTTGGCGAGGGTGACCACCAGCCCCGGGCCGTTGACGGCCACCAGCCCGGCGGCCAGCTCGGCGGCGTCGAGGTCGTCGATGGCGCGCTGCCCGACGGCGCTGGCGGCCAGCGCGTCCGCCCGCGCGTCGGTGACCCGGTCGCGCAGCTGCTCGAGCTCGGCGGTCAGGTCGCCGGTGGTGGCCGACTGCGCCTCGATGTCCTCCACCAGCTCGGCGCGGACCTGCTCCCGGCCCTCGGCGCCGGACGCGGCCTGGTCGTAGGTCACCGCCGCCAGCAGGCCGGCGCCGGCCATGGTGGCGGCGACGGCGAGGGCGCCCGCGCGGCGGCGCCGGGCCGGGCCGGCGGGCTCACCGGCGGCCTCCCGGTCCCGGCGGGCCTGCGCGGCGCGGGCGTAGGCCGGGTCGAGGGTCTCGGCCAGCACCTGGTCGAGCAGCGAGGCGCCCATCGAGCGCGGGCCGCCGCCGCGCCGGGCGACGGTCACGGCGCGGGACGGGTCTCCGCGCCCGCCGCGGCCGGGACCGGGCCGGCCCGGTCGGCGCGCACCAGCCCGAGCACCTGCACGACGTAGAACACCCCGGCGAGCACGTAGAGGACACCGCCCCAGATGGTCAGCGCCCACGCGACCGGCTGCACCCACGCCCAGGCGCCGCCGCCGTCGGCCAGCAGCAGCAGCGGGAAGGCGTAGAGCAGGATGAAGGTGGCCGCCTTGCCCAGGTAGTGGACCTGCAGCGGCGGGTAGCCGTGCCGGCGCAGCACCAGGAGCATGACGCCGAGCACGACCTCGCGGCCGACCAGCACCACGACCACCCACAGCGGGACGACGTCGCGCAGGACGAAGGCCACCAGCGTGGCGACGATGTAGAGCCGGTCGGCGGCGGGGTCGAGCAGCGCGCCCAGGCGGCTGGACTGGCCCAGCAGGCGGGCGAGCTTGCCGTCGGCCCAGTCGGTGACGCCGGAGACCATGAGCACGACGACGGCCCACCCGTCGGCCTCCGGGCCCAGCAGCAGGTACAGGAACAGCGGCACGCCGAGCAGCCGCAGCACCGACAGGACGTTGGGCAGGGTCCACACCCGGTCGGGCAGCTCGTTGCGGTCGGCCACCGGGGGCGTCTCCGGCACGGGCGGACCCGCCGACGCCGGGACGGCGGCCGACGGCCCCTGCGACGACGTCACTGCTCCTCCACCCCGGTGCACACCGAGCCCGAGGCTAGTCGAAGGACCCCGCTGCCCCCCGCCACTCGCACGCTCGTGGCGGGCCCCTGCAGCGGGGCCGCTCCAGCACGTCACCGTCCTCTCCGCTCGCCGCCTCGCGGCGAGCCCCTGCAGCGGAGCCGCTCCCGGCCGGGCGCTAGGCGGGGACGGCGACCAGCGACGCGGGCGCCGGCTCGTGGCCCAGCGGGCGGCGGCTGAACGAGCCGGTGCCGTGGCTGACCGAGCGCAGCGCCCCGGCGTAGCCGAGCAGCTCGATCTCTGGCACCTCGGCGCGGACGGTCGTGCGGTCGCGCTCGGGGTCGGCGTCGCTGCCGGTGACCCGGGCGCGCCGGGAGGACAGGTCGCTCATCACCGCACCGACGTGCTCGCCGGGGACGACGACGTCCACCTCGCACCACGGCTCGAGCACCTTGGTGCCCGCCGCGGCCGCCAGCTCCCGCACGGCCAGCGCGCCGGCGGACTGGAAGGCGGCGTCGGAGGAGTCCACCGAGTGCGCCTTGCCGTCGACGAGCACGAACGCGACGTCGACCAGCGGCCGGTCGTCGTGCACCCCCTTGGCCGCCTGCGCACGGATGCCCTTCTCCACGCTGCCGTGGTACTGGCTGGGCACCGCCCCGCCGACGACCCGCTGCTCGAAGGTGATGCCCGACCCGGGCGGCCCGGGCTCGGCCTCCACGACGACGACGGCGTACTGCCCGTGCCCGCCGGACTGTTTGACCAGCCGGCCGGTGGCCTTCGCCGGCCCGGCCAGGGTCTCCACCATCGGCACCCGCACGGGCACGGTGGTCACCGCGACGCCGTGGCGGGTGCGCAGCCGCTCGAGCAGCACCTCGCCGTGCGCCTCCCCCACGCACCACAGCAGCAGCTGGCCGGTGTCGCGGGAGCGCTCGACGCGCAGGGTCGGGTCCTCGGCGGCCAGCCGGGCCAGCGCCGGGCCCAGCCGGTCCTCGTCGGCACGGGAGGCCGCCTCGACGGCGACCGGGTGCTGGGGCACCGGCAGGTCCCAGGGCGGGACCAGCCGCGGGTCGCCGGGCGAGGACAGCGTGTCCCCCGTCTCTGCGGAGGCCAGCCGGGTCACCGCGCACACGTCGCCGGCCGGGCAGGCCGCGACCGGGCGCAGCGCCGACCCCAGCGGGGAGGAGATGGCGCCGACCCGCTCGTCGACGTCGTGGTCGGGGTGACCGCGGTCGGCGCCGCCGTGCCCGGAGACGTGCACGGCGGTGTCCGGGGTGAGGGTGCCGGAGAACACCCGCAGCAGGGACACCCGGCCCAGGTAGGGGTCGGTGGTGGTCTTGACGACCTCGGCGACCAGCGGCCCGTCGGGGTCGCAGGACAGCGGCGGGGCCTTCGAGCCGTCGGGGCGGGACACCGGCGGGCAGCCGTGCTCCATCGGGCACGGGAAGCCGTTGACGACCAGGTAGAGCAACGCGTCGAGGCCGATGTCCTGCAGCGGGGCGGCGCAGAGCACGGGGTGGAAGTGGCCGCGGGCGACCGCGGTCTCCAGGTCGCTCATCAGGTCGCCCTGGACCAGCTCGTCGCCGGCCAGGTAGCGCTCCATGAGCGCCTCGTCCTCGCTCTCGCCGATGATCCCCTCGATCAGCTCGCTGCGGAGCCGGTCGGCGTCGGGGGCCTGCGCGCCGGGCTCGAGCAGGTTGACCACCCCCTGCACCGCGCCGTCCGGGCCGCGGTCGACGAGGTGCACCGGGTAGACGCCGGCGCCGAGCACCGTCTGGCACAGCCGGACGGTCTCCTCGACGTCGGCCCGCGGCCGGTCGAGCTGGGTGACGACGACGGCGCGCGGCATGCCGACCGCGGCGCACTCCTCCCACAGCTGCACGGTGGCCGCGTCGACGCCGCCGACCGCCGAGACGACGAACAGCGCGGCGTCGGCGGCGCGCAGTCCGGCGCGCAGCTCACCGACGAAGTCGGGACTGCCGGGGGTGTCGAGCAGGGTGATCCGGGTGCCCTCGTGCTCGACGGTGGCCACGCCGAGGGTGACCGAGCGCTGCTGGCGGACCTCGACCTCGTCGCCGTCGAGGCAGGTGGTGCCGTCCTCGATGCGGCCGGCGCGCGGGATCGCGCCGGTGGCGGCCAGCAGGGCCTCGGCGAGGGTCGTCTTGCCGGCGCCGGAGCGGCCGACCAGCGCCACGTTGCGCACCCGGGCGGCCTCGCGCGGGGCGGGCGCCGGGGTGACCTCCTTACCCACGGCGGGCTCCTGCCCGGTGGCCGTCCTGGGCGGGTTCGGGCACGGGGACCTCCCGGGGTCGTCACGGATGTGGTCTGCCTCACAACCCTGCCCGCGCGCCCGCCGCCCGGCAAGCCCCCGCGCTCAGTCGATGGCGGCCGCCCCCACGAGCAGCGGCGCGGTGCTGCCCGCCCAGCCGTCGGGGGTCACGTCGGCGACGGCGACGGTGACGTCGTCGCGGCTGCCCGCGGCCAGCGCGGCGAGCACGAGCCGGGACGCGGCGGCGGCGGGACGGCGCTCGGCGGCCAGCACCCGCCGCAGCGTGTCCGGCGGGACGACGCCCGACAGGCCGTCGGAGCACAGCAGCAGGCGGTCGCCGGGCTCGGCGCGGACGGCGAGCAGGTCGGCGGGCCCGGGGTCCTGCGCGCCGCCCAGGGCCCGCAGCAGGACCGACCGCATCGGCGAGGCGGCAGCCTGCTCGGCGGTCAGCTCCCCGGAGGCGACGAGGGCCGCCACGAGGGTGTGGTCGGTGGTCAGCCGGGTGAGGACGCCGGCGCGCAGGACGTGGGCGCGGCTGTCGCCGACGGAGGCGACGACGAGGCGGCCGTCGCCGGTGAGCACGGCCGCGACGCAGGTGGTGGCCATGCCGGTGAGCGCGGGGTCGGCGGCCGCGGCCGCGCGGACGGCGGCGTCGGCGGCGGCGACCGCGGCGGTCAGGCCGGCGTCGGGCAGGGCGTCGTCGCCGGTGGCGCGCGCCCGGGTGGCGCGCCGGCTCACCTCGGCGACCGCGAGCCGCGCCGCGGTGGCGCCGCCGGCCCCGCCGCCCACGCCGTCGGCGACGACGAGCGCCGTGGGCCCGGCGTACCCGGCGTCCTGCACCTCCCCGCGCGGGCCGGCGAGGGAGGCCGCGGCCGGGTCGAGGACGAGGCCCGCCGGCGGCCCGCCGGTGCGGGGCGGTCCGGGCCGGCCGCCCGGCGCCTCCGCCGTCGGGAACCACGGCAGCGGGACGGAGGGCGCGGTCACGGCGCCCACTGTGGCCCACCGGGCGCCCCGGCGGACGCGGACGGCGCGCGCCACCCGGGGGACCCTCCCCCGGGTGGC
>NZ_JBJGZA010000070.1:0-7717 GCF_054050255.1 Geodermatophilus sp. SYSU D00700
GGCGCGGGGCGGGGCGGCCGGGCTCGGCTCCGCACCGCTGCGCGCCGGCCCCCCCCCCCGGCGGGCGCCCCGCCCCCCCCCCCCTCGGCGGTGAGGGAGGACGACGACGCCGACCCGTGGCCCCGCCTCGCGTCACGTGACGCAATCCCCGGCCTAGGTGTCGGCCAGCCGGCGCATGGTCTCCACGGTGCGCAGCCGGCCCTCGCGGCTGTCGTCGAGCGGCTGCAGGGCGATGGTGGTGACTCCGGCATCGGCGTAGGCGGAGATCCGCTCGGCGACGTAGGACTCCGGCCCGATGAGCGACACCCGGCGGACGAAGTCCTCCGGCAGCGCGCCCGCGGCCTCGTCCTTCCGCCCGGACAGGTAGAGGTCCTGCACGGTCTCGGCGGCCTCCTCGTACCCGTAGCGCCGGGCCAGGTCGTTGTAGAAGTTCTTGCCCTTGGCGCCCATGCCGCCGACGTAGAGCGCCAGCTGCGGCCGCACCTGGTCGTGCAGGTGGTCGACGTCCTCGCCGATCGCCACCGGGACGCCGCAGATGACCTGCAGCTCCCCGAGCTCCGGGTCGCGCTTGGCCTTGCCGGCCCGCAGGGCCTCGCCCCAGACGTCGTCGGCGCGCTCGGGCATGAACCAGATCGGCTCCCACACTTCGGCGATCTCAGCGGCCAGCTCCACGTTCTTGGGGCCCAGCGCGGCGAGCATGACGGGGATCCGGTCGCGGACCGGGGTGTTGATCAGCTTCAGCGGCTTGCCGAGCCCGGTGCCCTGGTCGGCCGGCAGCGGGACGGTGTACTTCGGGCCCTCGTGCACCAGCCGCTCGCGCCGCCACACCTGGCGGCAGATCTCCACGACCTCGCGGGTGCGCTGCAGCGGCGCATCGTAGGAGACGCCGTGCCAGCCCTCGATGACCTGCGGGCCCGAGGCGCCCAGCCCCAGGGTGAAGCGGCCGCCGGAGACGAAGTCCAGGCCAGCAGCGGTCATCGCCGTCAGCGCCGGCGTACGGCTGTAGATGGGCAGGATCGCGCTCATCAGCTCGACCCGCTGGGTGACGGCGGCCAGGTAGCCGAGCTGGCTGACGGCGTCGAAGGTGTAGACCTCCGCGCACATCGCGAGGTCGAGGCCGGCCGCCTCGAGGTCGACGATCTCCGCCGCCGTCTCCTGGAAACCCCCGGCGTAGCTGGCCTGGATGCCGATGCGCACCTGCACTCCTCTGGTCGGCGGCGCCCGCGTCGGCGCCACCGGCGACCGTAGCGGGTGCCCCGGGCCGGCCCCCGGCCTCAGGTGCGGTGCGCGGATGGGTCAGGCGGTGCGGCTGCGCAGCGGGCGGACGGCACCCACGACCTCGGTGACCACCCGGACGCCGTCGACGTCGCCGGGCACCCGGCCCGCAGCGTCCGCATCGGCGACGTCGACCTTCACGACGTACCCGGTGTCCCGCCGGGCCAGGCCGATGCCCACCACGCCGGGCTGGGCGGACAGCTGGCGGACCAGGGTGGTCTTGGCGGCGCGGGCGGCGGCACGGTCGGTCACGAGGGCTCCTCGCTGACGCCCGCCGGCCGGGAGCCAGGGGCGAGGAAGGCCCCGGGCGGTCGGGCGGGCTCGGTCACCTCCCCATGGTGCCTCGTCCCCGCCCGGAGCGACATCCCCCTGACCTGGGGGATGTGCTCACGAGGCGACCCACTCCACCCCGAGCGTCGCCAGCACGGTCGCCAGCGGGTTGGCGAAGGTCAGCCCGGCCCCGGTGCTGCCGCCCTCGCTGCTCCCGGCGAACAGCAGGGCCAGTGGTGCGCGGTCGCTGCTGCGCCAGATGACCGAGCCGCTGTCACCGCCGGCGGAGAACGCCCCCGACAGGCCCTCGATCTCGATCTGGTCGTCGAAGACGTGCACGCCGTCCTCGTACTGGACGGCGACCCCGTCGACCTCCACCGCGGTGATCCGGCCGCGCGTGTGACCGGTCGTGCGGCCGACCTTCTCCACCTCCTCGTCGGGCTCGACCTCCACCCCGTCGGGCACCGTGGTCCCCAGCGGCCCGCCCGGCACGCGGCCCGGATCGGCCTCCACGCCCTCGTCGAGGGTGGCCACGGCGGCGTCGACCCGGTTGGCGCGGTCGGTGAACGGCACGGACGCGGCCAGCGTGGCGACCCGGTCGGCCGGGGTGCCGCGGTCGGCGGGGCCGGGCTGCAGCACCGCGTCACCGACCGCGCCGGCGTCGGCGGCGGCCAGCACGTGGTTGTTGGACAGCACGGCGAGCCGGCCGTCGAGCCG
The DNA here is from genome assembly GCF_054050255.1 of Geodermatophilus sp. SYSU D00700. Lineage (NCBI taxonomy): Bacteria > Bacillati > Actinomycetota > Actinomycetes > Geodermatophilales > Geodermatophilaceae > Geodermatophilus > Geodermatophilus sp. SYSU D00700. The sequence goes on from NZ_JBJGZA010000070.1 coordinate 2,263, forward strand.
GACGAAGCCGCCCAGCGTCCCCGCACTGACCGCCGGGTGTGCCACCGACAGGCCGGGTACCAGGGGCCGGGTGCGCTGCTGCAACCGCCCGGGGGAGAGGGCCGTCTGCGGCAGTATCGGCCCGGTCACCCGGACGTCGACCTCCGCGCGGACGACGTCGTCCAGGCCGGTCAGGAGGACCCGCGCGTCGGCCGCCGCCGCCACCCGGATGGCCAGGTGTGCCCTCCCCGGGGACACCGGGGCCAGCCCGATGGCCGGCCGGGTCCACAGCCGGCCGCCGAGGTCACTCGCGGTGACCAGGGGGAAGCCCTCGGCCAGCCGCGCGGTGAGGCGCGCCTTGAGCTCGCGCGCCGAGTCGATGAGCACGGAGACCTCCGTTGCGGTGTGTGGCTCTGCTGACACCGACGGTAGGGGGAGGTACCGACAGTCGCGCGCCGCCGCCACGGCGGGTCGGCGTCCGGGCCGGGGCCCGGGGCGACGTCCGGATCGGGAACCCCGGAGAGTCGCGTCACACCCTGGCGCGGCGGCGGGGCCGCGGTACGGTCCTCGCCACCCCGGGCGGCCCGCCGACCCGGCGCCGGCTCCGGGAACAGTCCCCGGACCTGCGCCGTTGCACCCCGTGAGCCGGTCCGGGCGTCAGGCAGGCCCTGCCCGCAGGGCGCCCGGGACCCGGCTTTGACCGCCTCCCGGACCGCGGGTATCGTGGTCAGCCGTGCCCAGGGTGCCCTGGGCCTGCTCCCGTTCGCGGTGCGCCTGGGTGTCCGGAGGTCCTCCTCCTGGCCGAGGGTCCGCCCCGGTGGGCCGTCCACGACAGGACGGTGGCCGGAGGTGGCGGCGCCGAGTCGCGGGGGGCGACCTGTCCGGTTCGACCGCCGGCCGGTCCTGGGGAGGGCGACACGCCCGACCGCGGGGACCGGTGAGTGGCTCGCGACCAGGGCGGACGACCCCGGCAGGACCGGCACCGGCGACACGACAGCAGCACCGTCCACAGCACGACCCAGCGCAGGTAGGAGATCCAGGCCACCCATGCCCACGATCAACCAGCTGGTCCGCAAGGGCCGCGAGGACAAGGTCGAGAAGACCAAGACCCCGGCGCTGAAGGGCTCCCCTCAGCGTCGTGGCGTGTGCACCCGCGTGTACACGACGACGCCGAAGAAGCCGAACTCGGCGCTGCGCAAGGTCGCTCGCGTCCGCCTCACCAGTGGCATCGAGGTGACCGCCTACATCCCGGGCGTCGGCCACAACCTGCAGGAGCACTCCATGGTGCTCGTGCGCGGCGGCCGCGTGAAGGACCTCCCGGGTGTGCGTTACAAGATCATCCGTGGCTCGCTGGACACCCAGGGCGTCCGCAACCGCAAGCAGGCTCGCAGCCGGTACGGCGCGAAGAAGGAGAAGAGCTGACATGCCGCGCAAGGGCCCCGCGCCGCGCCGTCCGCTGACCGCCGACCCGGTCTACCAGTCGCCGCTGGTCACCCAGCTGGTGAACAAGGTCCTGGTCGACGGCAAGCGCTCGGTCGCCGAGTCGATCGTCTACGGCGCCCTCGAGGGCTGCCGCGCCAAGACCGACACCGACCCGGTGGTCACGCTCAAGCGCGCGCTGGACAACGTCAAGCCGGCCCTCGAGGTCCGCAGCCGCCGCGTCGGTGGCGCGACCTACCAGGTCCCGGTCGAGGTCCGCGCCTCCCGGAGCACCACCCTGGGCCTGCGCTGGCTGATCCAGTACAGCCGCGCGCGCCGCGAGAAGACGATGACCGAGCGCCTCATGAACGAGCTGCTCGACGCCAGCAACGGCCTCGGTGCCGCGGTCAAGCGCCGCGAGGACACCCACAAGATGGCCGAGTCGAACAAGGCCTTCGCGCACTACCGCTGGTAGTCGCACCCGGCTGGTGGCACCCCGCCAGCACCCGCCGGCGGGACACGCCGGGCCACCCCCGGACGACCCGCACGCGGACCAGAGACAAAGAGGAGTCAGAGATGGCCACCAACGCGGCCCAGCTCGCCAAGACCCGCAACATCGGGATCATGGCGCACATCGACGCCGGCAAGACCACGACGACCGAGCGCATCCTCTTCTACACCGGTATCAACTACAAGATCGGTGAGGTCCACGACGGCGCGGCCACGATGGACTGGATGGAGCAGGAGCAGGAGCGCGGCATCACCATCACGTCGGCCGCGACGAAGTGCTCCTGGAACGGCTACGACATCAACATCATCGACACTCCGGGGCACGTCGACTTCACCGTCGAGGTGGAGCGGTCCCTGCGCGTGCTCGACGGTGCGGTGGCCGTCTACGACGGCGTCGCCGGCGTCGAGCCGCAGACCGAGCAGGTCTGGCGGCAGGCCGAGAAGTACGGCGTCCCGCGCATGTGCTTCGTCAACAAGCTCGACCGCACCGGCGCTGACTTCTTCCGCTGCGTCGACATGATGGTCGAGCGGCTCGGCGCCAACCCCGCCGTGCTGCAGCTGCCCATCGGCGCCGAGGCCGACTTCATCGGTGTCGTCGACCTGGTGCAGATGCGCGCCCTCACCTGGCGCGGCGAGACCGCCATGGGTGAGGACTACGCCGTCGAGGAGATCCCGGCCGAGCTCGCCGACCAGGCCGCCGAGTACCGCGAGAAGCTGCTCGAGACCGTCGCCGAGACCAACGACGACCTCATGGAGGCCTACCTCGGCGGCGAGGACATCTCCGTCGAGATGCTGAAGGCCGCGATCCGCAAGGCGACCATCTCCGCGCAGATCAACCCGGTGCTCACCGGCACGGCGTTCAAGAACAAGGGCGTGCAGCCCCTGCTCGACGCGGTCACCGACTACCTGCCCAGCCCGCTGGACATCGAGGCGATCGTCGGCACCGCCATGGACGGCGAGACCGAGGTCCTGCGGCACGCCGACGAGGACGAGCCGTTCTCCGCCCTGGCCTTCAAGATCCAGACCGACCAGCACCTCGGCAAGCTGACCTACGTCCGGGTCTACTCGGGCCGGCTCTCCTCCGGGTCCCCGGTGCTCAACAGCACCAAGGACCGCAAGGAGCGGATCGGCAAGATCTACCAGATGCACGCGAACAAGCGCGAGGAGCGCGAGGGCGTGGGCGCCGGTCAGATCGTCGCCGTCGTCGGCCTGAAGCAGACCACCACGGGTGACACCCTCTGCGACCCGCAGAACCCGGTGATCCTCGAGTCGATGACCTTCCCGGCCCCGGTCATCTCGGTCGCGATCGAGCCGAAGACCAAGGGCGACCAGGAGAAGCTCGGCACGGCCATCCAGAAGCTGGCCGAGGAGGACCCGACCTTCCAGGTCAAGCTCGACGAGGAGACCGGCCAGACGGTCATCTCCGGCATGGGCGAGCTGCACCTGGAGATCCTCGTCGACCGCATGCGTCGCGAGTTCCGGGTCGAGGCCAACGTCGGCAAGCCGCAGGTGGCCTACCGCGAGACCATCCGCAAGGCGGTCGAGAAGGTCGACTACACCCACAAGAAGCAGACCGGTGGGTCCGGCCAGTTCGCCAAGGTGCAGGTGAGCATCGAGCCGCTCGAGGTCAGCGGCGACGGCCCGACCTACGAGTTCGTCAACGCCGTCACCGGTGGTCGCATCCCGCGGGAGTACATCCCCTCGGTCGACCAGGGCATGCAGGACGCCATGCAGTACGGCATCCTCGCCGGCTACCCGATGGTGGGCGTCAAGGCGACCCTCGTCGACGGCCAGTACCACGAGGTCGACTCCTCGGAGATGGCCTTCAAGATCGCCGGCTCGATGGTCTTCAAGGAGGCCGCGCGCAAGGCCAGCCCTGCGCTGCTCGAGCCGATGATGGCCGTCGAGGTCGTCACGCCCGAGGACTACATGGGTGACGTCATCGGCGACCTGAACTCCCGGCGCGGGCTCATCCAGGCGATGGAGGAGCGCTCCGGCGCCCGCGTCGTCCGGGCCCTGGTCCCGCTCTCGGAGATGTTCGGCTACGTGGGCGACCTGCGCAGCCGCACCCAGGGGCGGGCGAGCTACACCATGGTGTTCGACTCGTACGCCGAGGTCCCGCAGAACGTGGCCAAGGAGATCATCGCCAAGGCCACCGGCGAGTGACCGCCGGGCGGGGTACGTCCCCGCCCGGCCCCCTGCAAGCCCACCCCAGCGTCAGCACGACTGCGACACCACGAGGAGAGGAACCCAGTGGCCAAGGCCAAGTTCGAGCGGACCAAGCCGCACGTCAACATCGGCACCATCGGGCACATCGACCACGGCAAGACCACGCTGACCGCGGCGATCACCAAGGTCCTGCACGACAAGTACCCGGACCTCAACGAGGCGTCGGCCTTCGACCAGATCGACAAGGCGCCCGAGGAGAAGGCCCGCGGCATCACGATCTCGATCGCCCACGTCGAGTACCAGACGGAGAACCGTCACTACGCGCACGTCGACTGCCCCGGGCACGCCGACTACATCAAGAACATGATCACCGGTGCGGCGCAGATGGACGGCGCCATCCTGGTGGTCGCCGCCACCGACGGCCCGATGCCGCAGACCAAGGAGCACGTCCTCCTGGCCCGCCAGGTCGGCGTCCCCTACATCGTCGTGGCGCTGAACAAGGCCGACATGGTCGACGACGAGGAGATCCTCGAGCTCGTCGAGCTGGAGGTCCGCGAGCTGCTCAGCGAGTACGAGTTCCCGGGCGACGACGTCCCCGTGGTCCGCGTCTCGGCGCTCAAGGCGCTCGAGGGCGACGCCGAGTGGGGCAACAAGCTCATGGAGCTCATGGACGCCGTCGACACGGCGATCCCCGAGCCGCAGCGTGAGATCGACAAGCCGTTCCTCATGCCGGTCGAGGACGTCTTCACCATCACCGGTCGCGGCACCGTCGTCACCGGTCGCGTGGAGCGCGGCATCGTCAAGGTGTCGGAGGAGGTCGAGATCGTCGGCATCCGTCCGTCGTCGACCAAGACCACCGTCACCGGCGTCGAGATGTTCCGCAAGCTGCTCGACCAGGGCCAGGCCGGCGACAACGTCGGTCTGCTGCTGCGCGGCATCAAGCGCGAGGACGTGGAGCGCGGCCAGGTCGTCGTGAAGCCCGGCTCGATCACCCCGCACACCAACTTCGAGGGTTCGGTCTACATCCTCTCGAAGGACGAGGGTGGCCGTCACACGCCGTTCTTCAACAACTACCGTCCGCAGTTCTACTTCCGGACGACCGACGTCACCGGCGTCGTGACCCTGCCGGCCGGCACCGAGATGGTCATGCCGGGCGACAACACCGAGATGACGGTCGAGCTGATCCAGCCGATCGCCATGGAGGAGGGCCTGCGGTTCGCCATCCGTGAGGGTGGCCGCACCGTCGGCGCCGGTCGCGTCACCAAGATCATCAAGTAACACCCCCGACGGGGGGGGGGGGGGGGGGGGGGGGGCCCGGCGCGCCGCCGGGTCGACCCCCAACGGCGCCCCTACCACCCCGGCCCGCCCCGGGGCGGGG
>NZ_JBJGZA010000071.1:0-4369 GCF_054050255.1 Geodermatophilus sp. SYSU D00700
CTGCGCGGTCGGCGACCTGGGCCGGCTCGGCGCGCTAATGGCTATCCTGACCGGCGGGATGTACGGGTGTGGTGACCGTGCAGTGCCGGGGATGGGCACGGACACCCTGCTGACCAGTCGGGCACTCCCGCGGAAGTGCCTGGGGTCAGCCCTCGACGAGGGCGCCGTGGGCCGTGGCCACCTGGACGGCCTGGGCGAGGTCGAGACGGACACCGGTCAGCTCCAGCGCCCGCCACGGCCAGGCCTCGGTGGCCGCGCCGCGCAGGTCGGAGCCGCGCAGCCTCGTCCCCTGCAGCCGGGCGCGGTCGAGGTCGGCGCCGGTGAGGTCGCACTCGCGCAGGTCGGCGTCGGTGAGGTCGGCCTCGCGGAACCGCTGACCGGACAGGTCGCTGCCCGAGAGGTCCACCCCCCGCAGCGACGTCCAGCTCCAGTCCGAGTCGCTGCTGGTCAGCGGCCGCACCGTGGCGCCGACGAACTGCGAGCCGGTGAGCTTGCAGCCGTCCCAGACGACGTCGATGAGCCGGGCGCGGTCGAACCGGCAGGAGAGGAACGCGCTGCCGCGGTGCCGGGCGCCGCTCATCCGCACGCCGGTCAGCACGCAGGAGTCGAACACGCAGCGCCGGGTGACCAGCTCGGTGAGGTCGGCGTCCTCGAAGCGGCAGCGGGTGAAGGCGACGCCGTCGAGCTCGGCGCCCCACCAGTCGACGCGGGCGAGGTCGGCGTCCTCGAGCTCCTCCCCCGGCTCCGGCGGGCGGACGTGGGGCCGGCCCCTCAATGCGCCCGGCCTCAGTGCGCGAAGTGGCGGGTGCCGGTCAGGTACAGCGGGACGCCGGCCGCCCGCGCCGCCGCGACGACCTCCTCGTCCCGCACCGACCCGCCCGGCTGCACGACCGCCCGCACCCCGGCGTCGAGGAGCACCTGCAGGCCGTCGGCGAACGGGAAGAACGCGTCGGAGGCGGCGACCGACCCGGGGGCGCGCTCCCCCGCCCGCGTCACGGCGAGCCGGGCGGCGTCGACCCGGTTGACCTGTCCCATGCCCACGCCGACGGTCGCCTTGTCGTGGGCGAGCAGGATCGCGTTGGACCGGACCGCGCGCACGCTTCGCCAGGCGAAGACGAGGTCGTCGAGGCCGGCGGCGTCCAGCGGCTCCCCGGTGGCGAGGGTCCAGGTGGTGGGGTCGTCGCCGGCGGCGTCGATACGGTCGGCGGTCTGCAGCAGCAGCCCCCCGCTGACCGGCCGCGTCTCCACCGCCGGCCGGCCGGCCTCGGGCAGCCGCAGCAGCCGGATGTTCTTCTTCGCCGTCAGCACCTCGACGGCGTCCGCGGTGAACGACGGCGCGACGACGACCTCGGTGAACACGCCGGCGACCTGCTCGGCCATGGCCAGGTCGACCTCGCGGTTGGCCGCGATGACGCCGCCGAAGGCCGAGACCGGGTCGCAGGCGTGCGCCTTGCGGTGGGCAGCGGCGACGTCGGTGCCCACCGCGATCCCGCAGGGGTTGGCGTGCTTGACGATCGCCACGCACGGGTCGTTGTGGTCGTGCGCGGCCCGCCACGCGGCGTCGGTGTCGACGTAGTTGTTGTAGGACATCTGCTTGCCGTGCAGCTGCTCGGCGTGCGCCAGCCCGGGCTGTCCGCTGCGGTAGAGCGCCGCGCGCTGGTGCGGGTTCTCGCCGTAGCGCAGCACCTCGGCGCGCTCCCACGAGGCACCGGCCCACGCCGGGAAGCCCGACTCGTCGTCCGGGGCCAGCACGTTGCCCATCCAGGAGGCGACGGCGATGTCGTAGGTGGCGGTGTGCCGGAACGCCGCGGCGGCCAGCCGCTGCCGCTGGGCCAGGGTGAACCCGCCGCCGGCGACCGCGGCGAGCACGTCGCCGTAGCGGGCCGGGTCGACGACCACGGCGACCGACGGGTGGTTCTTCGCCGCGGCGCGCACCATCGCCGGGCCGCCGATGTCGATCTGCTCCACGCACTCGTCCGACGTGGCGCCCGAGGCCACGGTCTCGGTGAACGGGTAGAGGTTGACCACCACGAGGTCGAACGCGGTGATGCCGAGGTCCTCGAGCTGGCGCACGTGCTCGGGCCGGCGCCGGTCGGCGAGGATCCCCGCGTGCACCGCGGGGTGCAGGGTCTTGACCCGCCCGTCGAGGCACTCCGGGAAGCCGGTCACCTGCTCGACCGGGGTGACCGGGACGCCGGCGTCGGCGATGCGCCGCGCCGTCGCGCCGGTGCTGACCAGCTCCACGCCGGCGTCGGCCAGGCCGCGGGCGAGCTCCTCGATTCCGGTCTTGTCGTACACGCCGAGCAGGGCCCTGCGGACGGGGACGCGGTCGTCGGTTCCGGTCACTGGGGCTGCCTCCGTCCCGGTGACGAGTCGCGCCACCGTCTCCACCAGGAGCGTGCGCTCCACGGCCTTGATCCGTTCGTGCAGGCGGTCCTCGTCGTCGCCGGGCAGCACCGCCACCTCGCGCTGGGCCAGCACGGGACCGGTGTCGACGCCGGCGTCGACCAGGTGCACGGTGCTCCCGGTGACCGGCACCCCGGCGGCCAGCGCGTCCCGGACGGCGTGCGCGCCGGGGAAGGCCGGGAGCAGCGCGGGGTGGGTGTTGACCAGGCGGCCCTCGTACCGGGCCAGGACGGCGGGGCCGACGATCCTCATGAAGCCCGCGGAGACGACCCAGTCGGGGCGGTGCGCGGCGATCGCGCCGGCCAGCGCGGCGTCCCACGCGGCCCGGTCGGGGAAGTCGCGCAGCCGCACCGTGAAGGTGGGCAGGCCGCGGCGGCGGGCGTGCTCCAGCCCGGCGGCGTCGCGGTCGCTGCCGACGGCGACCACCTCGGCCGGGTACTCGGCGTCGTCGGCGGCGGCCAGCAGCGACGCGCACAGCGACCCGGTGCCCGACAGCAGCACCACGACCCGCGCCCGCTCGGGACGTACGGCGGCCGGCACGCCGCCGACAGTAGACGGACACGCCAGTCGCTCCCCGGCCCCCTCGCAGGGCCCCGCCACGAGCTCGCGAGTGGTGGGGGCGAGGGGGTCCTTGCTCAGTCGCCCGCGCGCCAGCGGGTGACGGACGCGGCGACGGCGGCGGCGATGCCGGCCTGCACCGCCACGGCGAGCCCGGTGGCCAGCGGCGGGGCGCCGACGTCGGCCAGCGCGCCGTCGCCCAGGGAGCCGCCGGCGACGGCCACGGCCAGCCCGCACGCGACGCCGAGCAGCACCCCGGCGAGGACGCCCCACAGCCCGGCCGACACCGAGCCGCCGTCGTCGTCGGTCATCCGGCGGCCGAGCACGGTCCCGGTGACCAGGCCGGCCAGGGCGGGGACCGCCTGCGAGGCGAACGCGAGCAGCGGCACCGCCTGGGTGTCGGGCAGGGCGGCCAGCAGCGGCAGCGCGGGGACCGGGCCGAGGCTGACGCCGTGCACCGAGACCACGGTCGCGGAGCCGACCGCGAAGCCGGGCCCGGCGGCCACCCCGAGCGCGGCGGCGGCCGCGTTGGGCAGCAGCAGCGCCCCGAGCCCCAGCAGGCCGAGGACGCCGGCGCCCGAGCCGCCCAGCGACCCGGCGACGGCGGCGTACCCGGCGGTGTCGGAGGCCAGGGCGACGGCGACCACCGCGCAGCACAGCCCGGCGGCGGTGAGCAGCCCGGCCAGCACGGCGGGCAGCACCGGCCGCGCCGGCCCCGGCAGCCGGTCGAGGAGGTCCTCGAGCAGGCCGCCCTCCCGCAGCATGCCCCAGCCGACGGCGAGGACGGCGAGGACCGCCGCGCCGGCCGTGCAGCGCAGCAGGTCGGTGCGCGCACCGGGCCCGTCGACGGCGAGTGCCACCAGCACGACGAGCAGGGCGTGGACGGCGGTCCCGGTCCCCACGACGACCCCGGCGGCGCCCGGCCCGGGCGGTTCGGTCACCCGTGCGACGCCCCGGCCGGCGCGGGCCAGCCCGAACGCGACGGCGAGGGTGACCAGCAGCGGTGCGAGCACCAGCGGGCCCGAGGACAGCCGGAGGCCCCCGCCGTTGGCCAGCAGCCACAGCTGCCCGGCGACCCGGGCCGAGCCGCCGACGGGCAGGCCGCCGGTCGGGTCGAGCGCCTGGACGACGACCAGCGCCAGTCCCAGCCCGACGAGTCCCAGGACGGTCACCGCGGCGGTGGCGGCGGCCGCGAGGGCCACGGGGTACCCGGCCCGGTGCGCACCGGGCGCCTGCTGCCCGGGCAGGGGCAGACGTGCCAGCAGGGAGACCACGTCCCCACTGTCGCAAGCGCGGCCGCGGTCTGTCCGCCGCACGCGCCGGAGCGGTCCCCCGGACGCCGGTGGGGGGGGGCGGGGGGGGGCGGGGGGCCCCCCCCCCCGCGGGGTGGGGCGCGGGGGGGGGG
>NZ_JBJGZA010000072.1:0-3571 GCF_054050255.1 Geodermatophilus sp. SYSU D00700
CCCCCCCCCCCCCCCCCCCCCCCCCCCACCCCCCCCCCCCCCCCCCCCCCCCCCCGCCCCCCCCCCCCCCCCCCCCCCCCCCCCCCCCCCCCCCCCCCCCCCCCCCCCCCCCCGCCCCCCCCCCCCCCCCCCACGGTGCGGGTGGTCACGCGGACCGTCGTCGACCCTGTGTCCGTGGCGTGGCGCTGAAGCGCCGGACGGTGGGTCCCGGCGCGGCCAGGAGGCGGGTGAGATCGGCTGCGACGGCCGGCCAGCGGTCGCCGAGGTCGGCGTCGGCGATCCGGACGACGCGGATGCCCAAGGCGCGGAGGTCGTCCTCGCGCCGCTTCTCGTCCCACAGGACCTGACCCGCGGACCGCTCGCGCCACGGGTCCGTGTACTTGACGCGACCGTCGAACTCGACCGCGACCGCGGCGTCGTCGAACCAGGCGTCGACGACGCCGACCAGCCGACCCTCGGTGCGGATCTCGACCTGCAGCTCCGAAGGCGGCAGTCCCGATCCGACGAGGCGCAGCCGTCCCCGGGTCTCCGGAGGCGACTCCGCGCGTCCGTCGGCCAGCACGATCGCCCGCCGGGCGCGGGGCGTACCCCGCCAGCAGTGCTGAGCCGCGACGACGCCGGACAGCTCCCGGTGCGTCGTCGCTCCGGCGAGCAGGGCGGCGTCCATCGCGACGACAGCGCGCTCGAGTGGCCACTCCCGAGCACAGTCGACGAGCGTGCGGGTCGTGGAGGTCAGGAGGAAGGGACCGCGCCGGACCACCTCCCCGGCGCTCAGCGGCGCACGGTTCATCCGGAACGTCGCGCTCGCCCGCCACTGGCCGGGGTCGGTCAGCCGGACGGTCCGGTCGAGGCCGTCCCACACGGGGAGTCCGAGGAGCCGCGCTGCCGAGCCGTGGCTGATCACGGTGTCCGGCCGGTCGAGGAACAGCAGGGCGGCCAGGCAGTCGGCAGCGTGCCGGCGCGCGCCGAGATCCCCCAGCCGCTCGGCGGTCGTGTGGACGCCCCGCCGCAGCCGCACCCACCTGCCGGTGGAGCACAGGGACCGGATCTCGTCGTGTCCGTATCCCGCGCGGCGGGCGTCGACGGTCGTGAACAAGCCGAACTGGCGCTCGGCCGCGGCGCGGAGGACGGGGTGCACCGGCCCAGCCTGGCGATGCCCTCCGCCCGGACGGCCGCCGCTCGGCGATCTGTGGACAGCCGGCGCGCGGGCCGGGTAGCCGCACCTCGCGGTGCCCGACCTCACTCCGCAGCGAGAGGTCGGGCACCGCGCGACGAAGGTGGTCGTCGCGCAGAGGAGGTCGGGCACCGCGCGACGAGCGCGGCGGCGCATCGGGGACGCGGGACTCCCGGGCGCCGAGTGTGACGCGGGTCACGGCGGATGGTCGTCCCCACCCTGGGAACACCGTCCGCAGGCGTGCCGTTAGGGTGGGCAGGAAAGTTGAGCGGACCCCGCGCAAGGCGGACGCCAACTCGCCGCACGACCCAGCAAGGCACCCGCACGCACACGAACAGGAGCCAGCTCCATGGCACGAGCGGTCGGTATCGACCTCGGCACCACCAACTCCGTCGTCACCGTCCTGGAGGGCGGCGAGCCGACGGTCATCGCCAACAGCGAGGGCTCGCGCACCACGCCCTCCGTCGTCGCCTTCGCCAAGAACGGCGAGGTCCTCGTCGGGCAGTCGGCCAAGAACCAGGCCGTCACCAACGTCGACCGCACCATCCGGTCGGTCAAGCGCCACATGGGCACCGACTGGAAGACCGGCGAGATCGACGGCAAGCGCTACACGCCGCAGGAGATCAGCGCCCGCATCCTGCAGAAGCTCAAGCGGGACGCCGAGACCTACCTGGGCGAGCCGGTGACCGACGCCGTCATCACCGTCCCCGCCTACTTCGAGGACGCGCAGCGCCAGGCCACCAAGGAGGCCGGTGAGATCGCGGGCCTCAACGTCCTGCGCATCGTCAACGAGCCGACCGCGGCCGCGCTGGCCTACGGCCTGGACAAGGGCGAGACCGAGCAGACGATCCTCGTCTTCGACCTCGGCGGCGGCACCTTCGACGTCTCGCTGCTGGAGATCGGCGAGGGCGTCATCGAGGTGAAGGCCACCGCCGGTGACAACCACCTCGGTGGCGACGACTGGGACGAGCGCGTCGTCAAGCACCTGGTGCAGACGTTCAACGCCCAGAACGGCATCGACCTGTCCAAGGACAAGCTGGCCATGCAGCGGCTCCGCGAGGCCGCCGAGAAGGCCAAGATCGAGCTGTCGGGTGCGCAGTCGACCAACGTCAACCTGCCCTACATCACCGCCGGGGCGGAGGGGCCGCTGCACCTCGACGTCACGATCACCCGGGCCGAGTTCCAGCGACTGACCCAGGACCTGCTCGACCGCGCCCGCGCGCCGTTCAACCAGGCCATCCGCGACGCCGGCGTCTCGGTCGCCGAGATCGACCACGTCGTCCTGGTCGGTGGCTCCACCCGGATGCCGGCCGTCACCGAGCTCGTCCGCGAGCTGACCGGTGGCAAGGAGCCCAACAAGGGCGTCAACCCCGACGAGGTCGTCGCCATCGGCGCCGCGCTGCAGGCCGGCGTCCTGAAGGGCGAGGTCAAGGACGTCCTGCTCCTCGACGTCACCCCGCTGTCCCTGGGCATCGAGACCAAGGGCGGCATCATGACCCGGCTCATCGAGCGCAACACCACGATCCCGACCAAGCGCTCGGAGATCTTCACGACGGCCGACGACAACCAGCCCTCCGTGCAGATCCAGGTGTTCCAGGGCGAGCGTGAGATGGCGATGTACAACAAGAAGCTCGGCATGTTCGAGCTGACCGGTCTGCCGCCGGCGCCGCGCGGCGTGCCGCAGATCGAGGTCGCCTTCGACATCGACGCCAACGGCATCGTGCACGTGTCCGCCAAGGACCTGGGCACGGGCAAGGAGCAGTCGATGACCATCACCGGCGGCTCGGCCCTCCCCAAGGAGGACATCGAGCGGATGATGCGCGACGCCGAGGCCCACGCCGAGGAGGACAAGCGCCGCCGCGAGGAGGCCGAGACCCGCAACCTGGCCGAGTCGCTGCAGTACCAGACCGAGAAGTTCCTCGCGGAGAACGGCGAGCGCATCCCGGCCGACAAGAAGGAGGAGCTCGGCGAGGCCCTGACCGAGCTGCGCTCCGCTCTCGGCGGCTCGGACATCGCCGCGATCAAGTCGGCCCAGGAGAAGGTCGCCCGCATCTCGCAGGAGGTCGGCGGGGCGCTCTACGCCCAGCAGGCCGAGGCCGGCGCGGCCGGCACCGGTGACGGTGCGCCGGGCGCGGCCGGAGGTGCTGCGGGTGCGTCGGCCCCGTCCGGGGACGACGACGTCGTCGACGCCGAGATCGTCGACGAGGACAGCGACCGCCGATGAGCCAGGGGGACGAGCAGCCGCGGGTCGTGATCCGTGACAAGCGGCGGATCGACCCCGTCAGCGGCGCGGTGCGGGGGGGGGGGGCGCGGGGGGCGGCCCGCGCGCCGCCCCCGCGCCCCCCCCCACCCCCCCCCCCCGGCGCGGCCGCGTGGCTCAAATACAACCACGCCCCG
>NZ_JBJGZA010000073.1:0-3071 GCF_054050255.1 Geodermatophilus sp. SYSU D00700
CCCCCCCCCCCCCCCCCCCCCCCCCCCCCCCCCCCCCCCCCCCCCCCCCCCCCCCCCCCCCCCCCCCCCCCCCCCCCCCCCCCCCCCCCCCCCCCACCGGGCCCGCCCACCCACGCATCGCCAGGGGAGCGCATGAGCGAGAACGAGACGGCCACCGGGGTCCCGGTGCAGGAGGTCGCGGCCGGCACCACGGCCGGCGACAGGGTCGGCGACGGCGACCTGTCGCGGCAGCTGGCCGAGCGGACCGAGGACCTGCAGCGGGTCACGGCCGAGTACGCCAACTACCGGCGGCGGGTCGACCGCGACCGCGCGCTGGTGGTCGACCAGGCGGCCGAGCGGTTCGCCGCCCAGCTGTTCCCGATCGTCGACGACATCGAGCGGGCCCGGGACCACGGCGACCTGACCGGCGCCTTCAAGGTCGTGGCCGACCGCGTCCTGGGGCTGCTCGACGGCCTGGGCGTCGAGGCCTTCGGCGTCGCCGGCGACCCGTTCGACCCGGCGCTGCACGAGGCCGTCCTGCACGACACGTCCGACGACGTGAGCGTGCCGACGGCGACGACGGTCCTGCGGCAGGGTTTCCGCCGCGGCGACCGGGTGCTGCGCACGGCGATGGTCGCGGTGAGCGACCCGTCCGGCGCCGCGGCCGCTCCCGCGGACCCGGCCACCGTGGACGCGGCCGCCGACGGTGCGCCGGGGGAGACCCCGGCCGCCGGGTGAGGGCTGCCGGCCGGTAGCGGAGACGCGAGGAGAGGAGGCGCCCGATGAGCACTCGGGACTTCATCGAGAAGGACTACTACAAGGCGCTGGGCGTCTCCCAGAACGCCGACGCCGCGGAGATCAAGAAGGCCTACCGGAAGCTGGCCCGCGACCTGCACCCGGACAAGAACCCCGGCAACGCCGACGCCGAGGCCCGGTTCAAGGACGTCTCCGAGGCCTACGACGTGCTCTCCGACCCCAAGCGGCGGAGCGAGTACGACGAGGCCCGGCGGTTGTTCGGGTCCGGCGGTGCCGGTGCCCGGGCCGGCTTCCCCGGTGGCTTCCCCGGCGCCGGAGGCGGCCAGCCCTTCGACCTCGGCGACCTGTTCGGGGCCGCGGGCAACGCCGGGCGGGCCGGGGCCGGAGGGCTCGGCGACCTGTTCGGCAACCTCTTCGGCGGCGGCGGGACGGCGGCCGGCTCGGCCCGGGCGCGCTCGCAGGCGGCGTCCGGGCCGGCCCGCGGCCAGGACGTCGAGACCGAGGCGACGCTGTCGTTCGACGAGGCCGTCCTCGGCGTGACCGTGCCGCTGCGGATGCAGAGCCCGGGCACCTGCCCCACCTGCGCCGGCAGCGGCGCGAAGCCGGGTACCAGCCCGCACACCTGCGAGGTCTGCGGCGGCGCCGGCGTCACCAGCCGCAGCCAGGGCGCGTTCGCCTTCTCCGAGCCGTGCCGGAACTGCCGCGGCACCGGCCAGGTGGTCGACGACCCGTGCCCCACCTGCGCGGGCAACGGCGTCACCACCCAGACCCGCACGATCACCGTGCGGATCCCGGCCGGCGTCCGGGACGGTCAGCGCATCCGGCTCGCCGGCAAGGGCGCACCCGGACGGCGCGGCGGCCCGGCCGGCGACCTGTTCGTCGTGGTGCACGTCAGCGAGCACGAGCTGTTCGGCCGGAAGGGCGACGACCTCACCCTGACCGTGCCGATCACCTTCCCCGAGGCGGTGCTCGGTACGACGCTCACCGTGCCCACCCTGGAGGGCAACGTCACCCTCAAGGTGCCCGCCGGCACCGCGAGCGGGCGCACGCTGCGGGTCCGGGGCCGGGGCGTCCCGGGGCGCGGCCGGTCCGGTGACCTGCTGGTCACCGTCGAGGTGGCCGTGCCGCAGCGGCTCTCGGGCGAGGCCGAGCGGGCGGTGAAGACCCTCGACGCCGAGCTCGGCGACCCGCGCCCGCAGATCACCGCGGCCGCGCAGGCCCGCAGTGCCGAGCGGGGGAGCACCCGGTGAGCGCGCCGCACGCCGAGGAGCGCGAGCGCCGCGACGGCGCCCGCGCCGTCGCCGACGACGCGCCGGTCTTCGTGATCTCCGTGGCCGCCCAGCTGGCCGGCATGCACGCCCAGACGCTGCGCCAGTACGACCGGCTGGGTCTGGTGACCCCCGGCCGCACGCCCGGCGGCGGGCGGCGCTACAGCCCCCGCGACGTCGCGCTGCTGCGGGAGGTCCAGCGCCTGTCCCAGGAGGACGGCGTCAACCTCGCCGGCATCAAGCGGATCATCGACCTGGAGTCCCAGGTCGAGGCCCTGCAGCAGCGGGTGCACGAGCTGATCGGCGAGCTCGAGGAGGCCGAGCGCCGCCGGGCGGCCGCCGAGGCCGCGGTGCACGGTTCCTTCGCCGGCTCCTACACCCGGGCCGACCTCGTCCCGATCCGGCAGGCCACCTCCGCGCTGGTCGTCTGGCGGCCCCGGGAGACCCGGTGAGCGGGAACCCCGCGCGGGGCGCCGTCGTCGAGGGGGACGTGGGCGACACCGGCGCGGCGCAGCACGAGTCCTTCGTGCGGCTGGAACGCGAGATCGGCCTGCTCCTGCGCCGCTCCCGCGCCATCTC
This sequence comes from Geodermatophilus sp. SYSU D00700, assembly GCF_054050255.1. Taxonomy (NCBI): domain Bacteria; kingdom Bacillati; phylum Actinomycetota; class Actinomycetes; order Geodermatophilales; family Geodermatophilaceae; genus Geodermatophilus; species Geodermatophilus sp. SYSU D00700. The sequence continues at coordinate 2,583 of NZ_JBJGZA010000073.1, forward strand.
CGCCCGGCTGGCCCGCGAGCTGCACTCCGACCTGGACGGCGCGGCCTACGGCCTGCTGGCCCTGCTCGCCGACACCGGCCCGCTGCGCGCGAGCGACCTGGTCGCCCGGCTCGGCCTGGACAAGAGCACGGTGAGCCGGCAGGTGGCGTCGCTGGTGGCGCTCGGGATGGTCGACCGCGAGCCCGACCCGGGCGACGGCCGGGCCCAGGTGCTGCGCCCGTCGGCCGAGGGCGCCGAGCGGCTGTCCCGCATCCGCGATGCGCGCCGCGCGCGCTGGGAGGCCGACCTCTCCGGCTGGCCCGCCGACGACGTCGCCACCCTCGCCGAGCTGCTGGCCCGGCTCAACCGGCTGGGCGAGGCCCGCGAGGAGCAGAGCGCGACCGGCCTCTGACCCCGGCCCGGGGGGGGGGGGGGGGGGCGGGGGGGGGGGGGGGGGGGGGGGGGGGGGGGGGGGGGGGGCTCGGGGGGGGGGGGGGGGGGGTGGGGCGC
>NZ_JBJGZA010000074.1:0-2967 GCF_054050255.1 Geodermatophilus sp. SYSU D00700
CGCGGCGCGCGCCCCCCCGCCCGGCCCCCGCCCCCCCCCCCCCCCCCCGCCCCCCCCCCCCCCCCCCCCCCCCCCCCCCCCGCCCCCCGCGCCGCTGCGTCGGGACGTCAGACGCCCGGGGCCCGGTAGGCCTCCCAGGCGTTGCTCATCCGGGCCACCTGACCGGCCGAGAACGTGTTCATGCAGAAGTCCTCGGTGTAGTCCATGAAGTTGGTGATCGGGTCGGTCCCGGGGTCGCGCGGGCAGCTGTCGCGGCCGGCGTCGGCGTCGCACTCGAAGGCGGGCAGGGCCTCGGCCGGGGTGTCGGTCACGTAGTCACCGGGGCCGCTGCAGCCGCCCTGGAAGGTGTGGAACAGCCCCAGCCAGTGGCCGACCTCGTGGGTGAGGGTGTCGCCCTGGTTGTACGGCTCGGCGGTGCCGCCCGGCATCGACTCGTCGAGGATCACCACGCCGTCGGCCCACAGCTGCCCGCCCTTGGCCTTCTGCGGGAAGGTCGCGTAGCCGAGCAGCCCGCCGCCGATGGAGGCGACGTAGACGTTGAGCGTCTCCGCACCGCCCACCCGCAGCGCGCTCTTGGCGGCCCGCTCCTCCTTGCTCCCTGGGACGAGGGCCGCCCACTCCGGGTTGACGACGAACTCGATCTCCGTCGCCTCGTAGGTGAACCGGAAGGGCGTGTCGGGCGAGTCCGCTGCGGCTCCTTCTCCGGCGTAGGCGTCGTTGAGGACGTCCATCTGCGCGGCGATCTGCTGCCTCCGCACCTCCTGCTGCTCGGCCGTGAGCTCCTCGGCGGTGATGACGTGGAAGACCGTCGGGACGGTGACCGAGCCGGCCTCCAGCACCGGGCGGCTCTTGGGGTTGCCCAGGGCCGCGGCCTGCGCGGTGGAGACGGCGTTGGGCTCGCCACGGGTGGCGCCGGGACGGATCCGGGCCTCCTCCGTGCCGTGACCGACGTGGTCGGTGTGCACGTCGGCGCACCCCTCCGGGGCGGCGCTCGCGGACGGGACGGCGACGTCGACCGTGCCGGCCGCCGGGGCGGTCGTCAGGGCCAGCGCGGCCGCGGCGCCGAGGGTGAGGGCGCTCCGGCGCAACCGGGTCATGCATGCCTCCGCTGGGGTCGGGACGAACCGGCCCGCCGGGTCCGGCGGCGCCGGAGGTGGGCGGAGCCAACCACACACCGGTACCGGGCGGTCTCGCCGGGCGTGTCGCAGGTCACCCGCCGACCCGGCGCGGCGACAGCGGGGCGATCGTGCCCGGCCGGTCAGCGGGGGTGTGGCCGGACCGCGTGGGCGTCTGGGGGCGGGGTGCCGTACAGGCCCGGGTCCCGGGCCGGCGCCGGTTCGGTCGTGAGCGCGGCGCCGGCGATGCGGTCCCAGCGGAACCAGCGGGGGGCGTCCCGGTCGCGGCACCAGGCGATGAGGTACCAGTGGTCGCCGGTGCGCGCGAGCAGGTGGGGCTCGACCCGCCGGCGGGTCTCGGCGCCGTGCCGGTCGCGGTAGCGGAGGGTCACCACGCGGCGCTGCGCCAGCGCCTGCTCCACCACCGCGGCGGCGTCCGGGCGGCCGGTCGGGCCGCGGACCCACACGCGTCCGGCGAGCCGGTCGGCCTCGGCGCGGGCCGCCGGCCCCAGCACGTCGAGCACCTTCGCGAGCGCGGCGCGGCCGTCGACGGCGAAGGGTGCGTCCGGCGCGCCGGCCAGCGCCACGGCCACCGCCACCGCCTGCGCGGCGGTGAAGTTGACCGGGGGCAGGGTGGCCGCCGCGTCCAGCACGTACCCCCCGCCCGGGCCGGCCGTGGCCCAGATGGGGACACCGGCCTGCTGCAGCGCGGAGACGTCGCGCTTGACCGTCCGGGTCGACACCTCCAGCCAGCCGGCGAGCTCCGCCGCCGTCCGTCCGCGGCGTCCGGCCCGGCGCAGCTCCTCGGTGAGCGCGTGCAACCGGTCGGTGCGGTTCACCGGGAGATCGTCGCAGGAACGGTGACAGGACGGTGTCACCGACGGTGCCGCAGGGTCTCCCCATGACAGAGATCGCGCTCTTCCACTCGGCCCTCGGCGTGCGTCCCGGGGTCGTCGACGCCGCCGACCGCCTGCGGGCGGCCGGCCACCGGGTGACCGTGGTCGACCAGTACGACGGGCTGGTCTTCGACGACTACGCCGCGGGCAGCGCCCACACCGAGCGGGTCGGCTTCCCGGCGCTCATGCAGGCCGCGCTGGACGGCGTCGCCGGGCTGGCCGACGGCTTCGTCGCCGCCGGCTTCTCCAACGGCGCCGGCATGGCCGAGTACGTGGCCACCCGTCGCCGCTGCGCCGGGCTGCTGCTGTTCTCCGGTGCCCTGCCGCTCGGGATGCTGGGGATAACGGCCTGGCCGGCGGGCCTGCCGGTGCAGATCCACTACGCCGCGGACGACCCGTTCCGCCGCCAGGAGTGGATCGAAGCCGTCTCGGCGGACGCCGCCCGCGCCGGCGGCCGGGTCGAGACGTTCGACTACCCGGGGGCCGGGCACCTGTTCACCGATCCGAGCCTGCCCGCCGAGTACGACCCGGCGGCGAGCGAGCTGCTCTGGCAGCGGGCCCTGGCGTTCCTGGAACGCCTCCCGGCCGACGCGGAGACCACACTGACCCGGTGACGAGCGCAGCGGGCGGGCACGCGGCCGGCCGGGACCAGGAGAGCAGCCGGGCGCACGCGGTGCCGCGGGAGGCCGCCGACGGGCCCCCGCCCTGGGTGGCGGTCTGCGGCACGCCGGTGGCCGTGGTGCAGGGCGCCTGGAACGGACGCCGCGGCCTCGGTGCCGACGACGTCTGCCCCGAGTGCCGCCGCCTCGCGCCCGCCTGAGCCGCCGTCCTCCCTCACCCTGGGGGGGGGGGGGGGGGGGGGGGGGGGGGGGGGGGGGGGGGGGGGGGGGGGGGGGGGGGGGGGGCGGCAGGGGGCCGGCGGCGGGGGGGGCGCGCGGGGGGGGGGCGGGGGGGCG
>NZ_JBJGZA010000075.1:0-2961 GCF_054050255.1 Geodermatophilus sp. SYSU D00700
CCCGCCCCCCCCCCCCCCCCCCCCCCCCCCCCCCCCCCCCCCCCCCCCCCCCCCCCCCCCCCCCCCCCCCCCCCCCCCCCCCCCCCCCCCCCCCCCCCCCCCCCCCCCCCCCCCCGACCCGGGCCCAGGGGTAGCACCCGCGGCATGACCGCCGACCCGGGCAGTGCCGACCGCAGCGCCGGCTCCACCGACGAGAGCACCGCCGACGTCACGCTCACCTTCGGCGGCAACGCGACGACGCTGCTGCGCCTGGGCGGGTTCACCCTGCTCACCGACCCGAACTTCATCGGCCGCGGGCAGCGGGTGTACCTGGGCAAGGGCCTGTGGACCAAGCGGCTGACCGACCCGGCGATCCTGCCCGAGGACCTGCCCGACCTCGACGCCGTCCTGCTCTCCCACCTGCACGGCGACCACTGGGACCGGATCGCCTACGCCACCATCGACAAGGCCACGCCGGTCGTCACCACGCAGGCCGCGGCACGGACGCTGGCGGCCCGCGGCTTCCACGCCACCGCCGACCTGCGGCCCTGGCAGGTGCACGAGGTCACCCGCGGCGAGGAGACGCTGCGGATCACCGCGGTGCCCGGCGTCCACGGCCCGGGCCCCCTGGCCGCGGTCCTGCCGCCGGTGATGGGCAGCGTGCTGGAGCTGCTGCGCGGCGGCGAGGTGTCCTGGCGCGGCTACGTCACCGGCGACACCCTGTTCCGCCCGTGGCTGGGCGAGGTGCTGCAGCGCTGCGGGCCGCTCGACGTCGTCGTCCCGCACCTGGGCGGGACCAAGGCGCTCGGGGTCACCGTGACCATGGACGGCCGGCAGGGCGCCGACCTGGTGGAACTGCTCAAGCCGCCGGTCACCGTGCCGGTGCACTACGACGACTACGACCGGTTCGCCTCGCCGCTCGGCGACTTCGTGCGGGAGGTCGCCGAGCGGCGGGCGCCGGGGGAGCTGCGGACCGTCCTGCGCGGGGAGACGATCTCGCTGCGCGCCTGAGGATCAGCGCGCAAGCACCTCGTCCAGGCGCTCGTAGCCCTGGACGACGCCGACCTCCATGCCGCTGGCGAGCATCGCGTCGCGGTCGGCGAAGGAGTCGCACAGCGAGGTCGACTCGAGGCGGGTGCGGCCGCCGCCGAGGTCGGTGAGCACGAGCTTCTCCAGCGCGACGCCGTCGGGCTGCCCCTCGAAGGTGAAGGTCTGCACGATCCGCTCGTCGGGGCGGACCTCGTGGAAGGACCCGTGGAAGGCGTACTCCCCGTTGGCGTCGCTGTGCACGTAGCGGTAGGAGCCGCCGGTGCGGCAGTCGAAGTGGTCGATGCGCATCTCCATCCCCCGCGGGCCGAGCCACTGCACGACCAGCTCGGGGTCGGTGTGCGCGCGGAACACCTTGGCCGGCGGGGCGTCGAACTCCCGGGTGATCCGGATGAGCGGGACCTCGGGGTCGGCGACGATCCGGGTCTCACGGGTGGCGGTGCTCATGACGGGTTCCCTTCTCGTGGGTGTCGTCCGGCATCGACCGGAGGACGTCGTCGAGGCGGCGGTAGCGCTCCTCGGCCTGGCGCCGGTAGCGCTCGATCCACCTGGTCATCAGGTCGAACACCTCCGCCTCGAGGTGCACCGGGCGGCGCTGCGCCTCCCGGGTGCGGCTGACCAGGCCGGCGTCCTCGAGCACCCGCAGGTGCTTGGAGACCGCCTGCACGGTCACGTCGTAGGGGGCGGCGAGCTCGCCGACCGTCGCGTCGCCCACCGCGAGCCGGGCGACGATGTCGCGCCGGGTCGGGTCGGCCAGCGCCGCGAACGCCCGGGAGAGCGGGTCTGACGCCACCTGCGACCTCCTTCGTCAACCTCTCGGTTGAGTACGACCGTAGGCAGGCGTGCCAACGTTGTCAACCACCTGGTTGTGGACCGTCAGGAGGCCCACGAGCCCGGCGGGTGACCGGGCAGCGCGAGGTCGGCGACGACGCCGGAGTGGTCGCTGGCCCACACCCCGCCGACCGGCTCGTCGAGCACCCGGGCGCAGGCCACCACCTGCAGCGTCGGGCCGTGCACGCCGGCCCGCACGAGGACGTGGTCGATGCGCCGGCTCACCGCGGTGGCCACCTCGCCGGCCCGCACCAGCGGGTTCCGCGCGTCGAAGGTGAACCCCGGGTCGGTGTGGTGGAGGGTCCCCCAGGCGTCCTGGTAGCAGACGCTGGTGCCGTCGAGCGACCGCCGGCCGTGCCAGAACTGCACGCTCGCGGCGTCGGGGGTCGCGTCGAGGTCGCCCAGGACGACGGCGTGGTCCGCGCCGTCGGCCAGGAGCTCGAGCACCCGGGCGGCGGCCAGCGCCTGGCGCTCCCGCTCGTACTCGTACCCGAACTGCCAGCTGGGCTTGTGGTGGGCGACCAGCGTGCGGCCGACCGGGGTGTCCACCTCGACGACGAGGGTGGCGCACCACGGGAAGTCCTGCGCCCGGGGCGTGCAGCGCTGGTCGACCTCCTCGACGACGCGGTGCGGTGCCCGGGTGGCCAGCGCCCCGCCCACCCCGTCCGCGGCGGCCCGGGAGAACGCGGTGACGGTGTAGCCGGGCCCGAGGAGCTCCTCGACGGTGCCGTCCGCGACGGGCACCTCCTGCAGGGCGACGACGTCGGCGTCGAGCCGGCGCAGGGTCTCCCCGATCAGGGCGCTGCGCCGGGCCCAGTCCGGGTTGGCCGGGCCGAGCACGTTGAGCGTCAGGACCCGCAGGGACGGCGTCATGCGGCGCAGTCAACCGCGGCGCGACCGGCCCGTCCTCCCGGCCCCGTCGCGCCCGGGGTCCTCCCCCGGTACGACGGACCGGCCCCTGGAGATCACCCCGGGCGCCGACGCCCGCGCACGCCTCCCGGGCCGAGGCTCGGGGGGGGGGGGCGGGGCCGGGGGGGGGGCGGGGGGGGGGGGGGGGGGGGGGGGGGGGGGGGGGGGGGGCGCGGGGGCGGGGGGGGGGGGGGG
>NZ_JBJGZA010000076.1:0-610 GCF_054050255.1 Geodermatophilus sp. SYSU D00700
GCCAAGCTGCGGGTGCAGACGCGGACGGAGATCGCGGCGCTGCAGCGGCGGCTGGGCATCACCACCGTCTACGTCACCCACGACCAGGTCGAGGCGATGACCATGGGCGATCGGGTGGCGGTGCTCAAGGACGGGCTGCTGCAGCAGGTCGACACCCCGCGCAACCTGTACGACAAGCCGGTCAACGAGTTCGTCGCCGGGTTCATCGGCTCGCCGGCGATGAACCTGGTGACGGTGCAGCTGGCCGAGGGCGGGGCGGTGCTGGGCGGGCACACCGTGCCGCTGCCGCGCACCGCGGTGGGTGCGCTGGCCGCCGAGGGCGCGGCGACGGCCACGCTGGGCTTCCGGCCCGAGTCGGTGGAGCTGGTCGGTGCCGGGGAGGGGGTGCCGGTGGAGGTGGCGGTGGTCGAGGAGCTGGGCAGTGATGCCTACGCCTACGGCACGCTGCACGCCGCCGACACCGCCGGCGCGAGTGACAAGCTGCTGACCCTGCGGGTGGACGCGCGCAAGCCGCCGGCCAAGGGCGAGGTGGTGCACGTGGCCATCCGCCCCGGCGAGGCGCACGTGTTCTCCCCGGAGTCGGGCAAGCGCGTCTCCCAGGACGAGCGCT
>NZ_JBJGZA010000077.1:0-503 GCF_054050255.1 Geodermatophilus sp. SYSU D00700
TCGAGGTTGGACAGCGGCTCGTCCATCAGGAACGCCTGCGGCTGGCGCACGATCGCCCGGCCCATCGCCACCCGCTGCCGCTGCCCCCCCGAGAGCGCCTTGGGCTTGCGGTCCAGATACGGGGTCAGGTCGAGCACCTTGGCCGCCTCGGTGACCCGCTCGCGGATCTGGTCCTTCTTCATCCCGGCGATCTTGAGCGCGAAGCCCATGTTGTCGGCCACCGTCATGTGCGGATACAGCGCGTAGTTCTGGAACACCATCGCGATGTCGCGTTCCTTGGGCGGCAGATGGGTGACGTCCCGGTCGCCGATCCGGATCGCCCCCTCGGTCACCTCCTCCAGCCCGGCCAGCATCCGCAGCGCGGTGGACTTGCCACTGCCCGAGGGGCCGACCAGGACCAGGAACTCCCCGTCGGCGACGTCCAGGTCCAGCCCGCTCACCGACGGTGCGGTGGCACCGGGATAGGTCAGCGTCGCGTGGTCGTAGGTGATGGCGGCCATGAG